>JAICNG010000054.1 GCA_025931335.1 Gemmatimonadaceae bacterium
ACGGCAACCGCTGAAGCACTGATTGAGGCGAAGCGGGCCCAATTGATCGTCAGCTACGATCTCAACTATCGCAGCAAGTTGTGGAGCGCCGAGAAAGCGCGGGCGGTTCAGGAGCGGCTGATGGAGTACGTGGACGTGCTCATAACGACTGAGGAAGACACGCGTGTGGTGTTCGGAATGAGCGCGAGGGAGACCCGCGACCCCTTCGACGCGGAAGCCTTCGACGAGATCGCTCGCGCGCTCGAGGGGAGATTCGATCTCGCTGCGGTGGCGGTTACGCTGCCGCTGGCGTTGCGCAGCAGCTCGAGCGCCGTCGTCGTGGCTCAGGGCAAGACATACCGCGCACCACGCTACGAGGTGGAGGTCATCGACAGAATTGGCGCCGGCGACGCATTCAGCGCCGGACTGATTGTGAGCCGCCTCGAGAATCGCGGCTGGGACGAGGCGGCCCGCTTCGCCGCGGCGGCAGCAGCGCTCAAGCACACCATCCCGGGCGATTTCTGTCTCGTGACGCGCGGTGAAGTCGACCAACTCCTTCGCGGGGCGAGTCGGCGAGTTTCTCGGTGATGCCTATCGAGCGCCCTTCTTCGCGATGCACTCGATCTCCACGGCGATGCCGCCCGGCAGCGCGCCGGCCTGGATCGTGGTGCGCGCCGGAAACGGCGCCGTGTAGAACGTCTCGTACACTTCGTTCATCGCGGCGAAGTCGTTGATGTCGCGAAGATAGACGTTGCACTTCACGACGTGATCGAGTGATGCGCCCGCGGCCTCGAGAATCGCCCGCAGATTCTCGAAGGTCCGCTTCGTCTCCGACCGCACGTCGCCGCGCTCCAGCTTCCCGGTCAGTGGATTGGTGCATCCCTGCCCGGCAACGAAGATGAAATCTCCCTCGACGATGGCCTGCGAATACGGTCCGAGCGGCTTTGGCGCCTTCTCGGTCAGGATGGCCTTTCTCATGCGCTCCTCTTCAATCGTTTCCAAAGGTGATGAGCGGGAAATCCAGCCGCGGCAATGGCCAGACCATAGATCGGCGAAAAGTTGCCAACCCGGATCTCTCCCCCGACGATGGCCGTCAGACCGATGATGGTGCCAAACACGAAGAAGAGCGGCACCCAGGGATAGCCGGGTGTGCGGTACGGCCTCGGCGCGTCAGGCATCTTGCGTCTCAGGACGAACACCGCTCCGACGGCAAACATCAACGCCGCCCACTCCACGACCACGAAGTAGGTCGTGAGCGTATCGAAATCGACGAGGACGAGAACCATGATGATCGCGACGGCCCCCTGGACCAGCAGCGCCGCCCACGGCGTGGACCAGCGCGCATGGGTTTTTCCGAGAAAGGAGAAAATCAGGCCGTCGCGTGCCATGGCGTAGGCGACCCGCGGCTTGGCGAGGAGGTTGCCATTGAGCGCGCCGAAAACGCTCGTCATGATCGCGAGCATGATGGCGACGCCACCGGCGGGTCCCGTAATCGCCGTCATGACCGTCCGCGCAATGGCTTCCTGCTGCTGAGCCATGACGCCGACCGGCATCATGTATACGTAAGCCAGGTTCGCGCCGACATACAGCGTGACGATCACCAGCATTCCGGTGATGATGATCCGCTTCATCAGTCGCTCGGGTGCCACGACTTCGCCCGCGATCATGCTGACGGCAATCCAGCCGTCGTAGGTCCAGATGACCGATGCGACCGCGCGAGCCAGCCCATCGCCGTGAACGACGCCGCCTTCTGTTAGGTGAGAAAGACTGCCCTTCCCCAATAGAAATGCGCCAAGGATGATGGCCGCCAGCGCGGTCACCTTGACCAAGGTGGTTACTTCGCTCACGGCCGTGCCTACTCGCGCCCCGAGCACGTTGGCCGACGTGAGGAGAACGATCGCGGCGATCGCGATCGTCTGAATAGTCGACGCGTCTCGTGACACGCCGAGGAGGTTGAGCAGGAATTCCGCGAAAACAGTGGAAAGAGCGGCAACGGCGGCGGGAGTCGTGACCAGCACATACAACCAGCCGAACACGAAGGCGGCTGCATCGCCGTACGCGGCACGCAGGAACACGTATACGCCACCCGTCTGCGGCAGCAGCGAGCTCAGCTCCGCTACCGCGAGCGCTCCGCAAATGCTGATCAGCCCGACCGCGGCCCAGAGTCCAATGATGACGAGCGGATGCGGGACGAGGCCGGCGATCGTGGGGGGCGTGCGGAAGATCCCGCTGCCGATCGTGATGCCGACGATGACCGCCGTTCCACCGAAGAACCCGATGACGCGCCGGAGATCTTGCGCTGGGGGATGCCTCGGCGTAGTCAAGGAAGACTTCATCCCGTGAAACGTTGCAGCGATGGGTTGTTTCTGTCCAATCCCGCACCGGAGTCAGCGCCGATGAGAACGGGCATGATCGGGCTCTTGCTCGTCCTGGAGGCGGCTACGCTTTCGGCGCAGATGGCACCGGACACGAGCTACGACCGCGTGATCCTCGGCGGGCACGTGATGGATCCTGCCTCCGGCCTCAACGCGGTCCGCAATATCGGGCTCCTCGACGGACGCATCGCCGTCATCACGACGGAAGACCTACGCGGCCGAGATACGGTCGATGCGCGCGGCCTCGTCGTCGCCCCCGGCTTCATCGACCTTCACGCTCACGGCCAGACGCCGGAGACCTATCGGTTCCAGTCGCTGGATGGCGTGACGACGTCGCTCGAGCTGGAGCTCGGCACGGCGGATGTCGCTGCATGGTACCGGGAGCGAAGTGCCGGCGAGCCAATCAACTACGGCGTCAGCATTGGCCACATCAAGGTCAGAATGTCGGTGATGCACGACTCCGGCACCGTGATGCCGGTGGGCGAAGGAGCCTATCGCGCCGCGTCGCCTGCACAGATTCGCGAAATCGCCACGGGAATTGAGACTGGGCTCAACGAAGGCGCGGTCAGCATCGGCGCGGGGTTTCCGTACACGCCAGCGGCGACGCGCAATGAGCTGATGGCCGTGTTTCGTGTCGCCGCCAGCACCAGGACATCGCTCCACGTGCACATTCGTCCTGGCGTCGCCGGTCTGCGAGAGGCGCTCTCGCTTGCCAGCGAAACAAACGCTCCACTGCACGTGGTGCACATCAACAGCGCGGCCCTGGCCGAAACGCCCGTGATGCTCGAGATGATCGAGGCTGCGCGAGCTCGCGGACAGGACGTGACGACAGAGGCGTATCCGTATTCGGCGGGAATGACGGAGATTCAGTCAGCCACCATCCAGGACATTTACAGAACCGCTTCGAACGAGCGCCTGGCCGAGCTTGAATGGCCACCCACGGGGGAGCGGTTGAGTCGCGAGACGTTTGAGCGGTACACCCGGCTCGGCGGACCAGTGGTGGTTCACACGAACACCGAGGAAATGGTCGCCGCCGCGATAGGCAGTCCACTCACCCTCATCGCGAGCGACGCCTACTGGCGGAACGGTAGCGGCCATCCGCGGACGACGGGAACGTTCTCGAAGGTGCTGGGCCGTTATGCGCGCGAGGCCCACTCACTTTCGTTGATGCAAGCAATCCGAAAAATGACGCTCATGCCGGCGCAGCGCCTCGAGCGGCGCGTGCCGGCGATGCGACACAAGGGTCGCCTGCGTGTTGGCGCAGACGCGGACGTTACCATCTTCGACGCCGCGAGGGTGATGGATCGCTCGACGTATCGTGAGCCGTCGCTCCAGCCTGTGGGTATTCAGCACGTGATCGTCAACGGTGTGTCAGTCGTCGCGAACGGCCGGGCGGTCGACGGCGTCGCGCCGGGAAAGCCGGTGCGGGCGCCAATCGCCCACCGCTGAGTCCGCGTTCTCCAGCGCACGCATTTCTGCCGGCGGGGTACTTGACAACGCATAAGCGGACGCTTATGTATTTGTCCATGAAGAGCGCCGTCGTCGCCGAAAACAAGATCTTCCAGGCGCTGGCCGACCCCAGCCGCCGCGCGATCTTCGTGTCGCTCACGCGCGGCGAAGCGGCGGTGAAGGACCTGACGGCGCGCTTCGACATCTCGCAGCCGGCTGTCTCGCAACACCTCGCCGCGCTGAGAGACGCTGGCCTGGTGAACGGCCGGCGTGAGGGGCGCAACGTTTACTACCGCGTGGAGCCGCGCGGGATGAAGCCGCTCATCGACTGGATCGCGCACTACCGCGCATTCTGGACGGAGCATGTCGATCGCCTTGAAAGACTGCTGGAGCAGATGGACGCATGACTCTCGCCGACACGACCGCGCGATCGCAGAGCGAATCCATTTCGTTCGAGTTCGATTTGCAGCATCCGCCGGAGAAGGTGTGGCGCGCGCTAACCGATCCCGTCCTGCTCGCCGAGTGGCTCCTGCCCGTGGTCGGTCACAAGCTCGAGCCGGGAGCGGCGTTCACGTTCACGGCGCCACCACAGCCCGGTTGGGACGGCACCGTCAGCTGCCGGTTCGTCGAGATCGAAGCGCGGAGGAAGCTCAGCTGGACGTGGGTGGTGGGAGACATCGACACCGTCGTCACGTTCACGCTCACGCCTACGGCGTCGGGCACGCGCCTGTCCCTCGTGCAGTCGGGCTTCAAGCCGGACCAGAAGCGGAACTTCGGCGGCGCGCGCTACGGCTGGAAGATGATGGGGGAGAAGCTGGTCGACCTGCTTGCGAGGATCACATGAGCGGGAGCCACTGGATTCGGCAACTCCACCGCTGGCTGTCCATCGCCTTCACGGTGACCGTCATCGCCAACTTCGTCGCCCTGGCACGGGGGGAGCCTCCCGCCTGGGTGACCTACTCCCCGCTGCTCCCGCTCGCCTTGCTCCTGTTCACCGGTCTGTACTTGTTCGTGCTTCCGTATGCCACCAAATGGCGCGGCGGACGGCGCACCGACGCGCAAGCGCGGCGCGTTTGACATCATGACAACCTGGAGAATGACCGTGGCTCGAAAAGCGAAGCCCCACGCCAAGGCCACGTCGCGCGCAGGCAAGCCGCGCAAGTCGGCCGCCAAGTCCAAGTCCGTGGCGAAGGCACGCGCGACCGGCAAGTCCGCCTCGCGGGTCAGCGACGAGCGGAGCGGCGGCCCGAGGGGATGGCGCGAAGAGACCCTGGCGCGCATGCGGGCGCTGATCCTCGAAGCCGACCCCGAGATGACCGAGGAGCGGAAATGGAGGAAGCCGTCGAACGCCATGCGGGGGGTCCCGGTCTGGTCGCATAACGGGATCGTCTGCACGGGAGAGACGTACAAGAACGTCGTGAAGCTCACGTTCGCCGGAGGGGCCAGCCTCCCCGACCCAGCGCGCCTCTTCAATTCCAGTCTCGAAGGCAACACGCGAAGAGCGATCGACATCCATGAAGGAGAAAGGGTCGACGCGCGGGCGTTCAAGGCGCTCGTGAAGGCGGCGGTAGCTCAGAATGGCGTGCCGGCGAGGAAGTCGCGCCAGGCGCGAAAAGGGGCGAAGGCCGACGTCGTCCTCCTCTCGGGCGGCAACCCGCAAATCGCCAAGGCGGAAGGCGACGCCCCGGTGCAGGCGTACATCGCGGCGATGCCGGGCTGGAAACGCGACCTCGGGAAGCGCCTCGACGCGCTCATCGTGCGGAGCGTGCCTAACGTGCGCAAGGCCGTGAAGTGGAACTCACCGTTGTACGGCATCGAGGGCCGGGGATGGTTCCTGGGGGTCCACACCTTCACGCACTACGTGAAGGTCGCCTTCTTTCGCGGCTCGTCGCTGCGACCGATGCCGCCCGGCCCCAGCAAGAGCGAGGATACGCGCTACGTCGACATCCACGAAGGCGACGAGCTCGACGAGGCGCAAATGGCGACCTGGGTGAAGCAGGCGGCGGCGCTGCCCGGCTGGGTTCCTGGCCGCCCGTCCTGAGGACTGGGCCGTGCACTCACTACTCGCTCGCGGATCTCTCGTCGCACTCGCGGCGGCGTTCGCGACTCCGGCGCACGCCCAGCTGGTCTCGCAAGTAACCCGTCCGCCCAACATCGTCCTCATCCTGATGGACGACGTCGGCTACGGCGATCTTGGCAGCTACGGCGTGGCGGACGCGAAAACGCCGCACATTGATCGCCTGGCGCGCGAAGGGGTGAAGCTCACGGACTTCTACGCGAACGGCCCCAGCTGCTCGCCAACACGCACTGGGTTGATCACCGGCCGCTACCAGCAGCGATACGGCATCGAGTGGCCGCTGGGGTCGCAGCCCGACGACTCGACGCGCGGACTCCTGCCCGCCGAGACATCGCTCCCGCAGCTGCTCAAATCGGCGGGGTATGCGACCGGCCTCATTGGCAAATGGCACCTCGGGCGGAAGCGCATTTCACCCGAACCGACACGGCTTCGATGAGTTCTGGGGATTCCTGGGCGGAGCCGTCGACTATTACACCAAGGTCGACGCGACGGGCCGCCATGATCTCTTCCACAACGACACGGCCGCAAGCCACTCGGAATACCTGACCGACGAGCTCACGGCCCGAGCGAAGTCCTTCATCGAGACCCATCGCGCCAAGCCCTTCTTCCTTGAAGTGGCATATAATGCCACGCACTGGCCCTATCAGCCCCCGGTGCTCGCCGAGCGTCATCGGGTCCGACGCGACGAGGCTCGCGCAGCACCTGACCTCGAGAAAAGGATCGCGATTCTGCGGGAGGGGACGCGCGCGGATTATGTCGCCATGCTCGAGAGTGCCGACCGCGGTGTCGGCGCGATTCTCACGACGCTCGATCGGCTGAGCCTGTCACGCAACACGCTCATCATCTTCACGAGCGACAACGGAGGCGAGTGGCTTTCGCGAAACGCGCCGCTCTTCCACCGCAAATTCACCTTGTGGGAAGGTGGTATCCGTGTGCCGGCCATCATTCGGTGGCCCGGTCGCCTTCCCGCTGGCATCGTCTCGCGCCAGGTCGGCATCACGATGGATCTCACAGCGTCGATACTCTCAGCGGCGGGCGTCACGCCACCGCCATCGTATCGGCCGGAGGGGATAGACCTGATTCCTCTGCTCAAAGGACGCCGCACTGTTGAGCGCACGCTGCTCTGGCGCACACAGGCCGCTGGACGCCTCCAGCGTGCAGTCCGGCGCGGTCGATGGAAGTACCTGCGTGATGGAGGGACGAGCACGGGTGGTGGTCATGAGTTTTTGTTCGACCTCGAGAGGGATGTGGGTGAGCGCCGCGACCTGACGGCGACCCACGCGCCGATGCTCCCCGAATTCAGACAACTGCTCTCCGCCTGGGAAGCCGACGTCGATTCCAGCCGGGCGGCCCTCGCGACATCGCCGTGAGTAACGGGTGAGCAACCGGGGCTGCGCGGCCCCCCGACTCATTCCTCGGCGGGCGCACCCGGCGGCAGCACGCGCGCCTCGACTCCGCCCATGAACGCGAAGCCGGTGAGCCGAACGACCGGCGCGTTCGGATCACCGGACGACGGCTGCTTGAGCTGATCCTCGAAGCCACCCATGAAGGCGAAGCCGTCACACTCGAGCCGCACGTTAGGCGGGACGGTGACGACGACGCCGCCCATGACCGCGACCACCGAGATCTCGGTCACGCCGGGATCGAGTGTCGCCTCGCGCAAATCGAGCTCGATGCCTCCCATGAACGCGAACGCGTTGATGTGCTTGGGAACGAGCCACGTCCCGCGGCGCACGACCCCGCTCATCACGGCGATGTAGTTGCGGCTTCGTGGCACTTTCCCCGCGGGAGCCTTGACCGCCGGCGCGGTCTCGGGAGACAACGCCGGAAGCCCCGACAGTACCACGGCCAGCGCTTCGGGAGTGCGCGCGGCATACGCCTGCTCGAGGCGCGATTCCAGCTCCTCGAGCGTCAGCTGGTCGCGCGCGTAGTGGTCGCTCAATCGCTCCACGGCGCGCTCGCGCGCGGCGTCGAGACTCTGAGCGGGGAGCGGAGGCTGCGTCATGGCGACGGACCAGTCCTACAGCTTGCAGAGGCCGGTATACGTCTCCGGTCGTCGATCACGGAAGAACTGCCACACGTTGCGCACCTCCCGAATCTTGTCGAGATCGAGCTCGGCGGTGATCAGCTCGTCCCTGTCCCGCGAGCCCTCGGCGAGGAATTGTCCGCGCGGATCGCAGAAATAGCTCTGCCCGTAGAACTCGCCGATCTTCCACGGTGCTTCGACCCCCACGCGATTGATCGCCCCCACGAAGAACGCGTTGGCGACGGCGTGCGCCGGCTGCTCCAGCTTCCAGAGATACTCGGAGAGTCCGGCCACCGTCGCCGAGGGATTGAAGACGATCTCCGCGCCATTGAGGCCAAGCTCGCGCGCGCCCTCCGGAAAATGACGGTCGTAGCAGATGTAGACGCCGATGTCCGCGTACTGCGTCTTGAACACCGGATAGCCGAGGTTGCCGGGACGGAAGTAGAACTTTTCCCAGAAGCCGGGGGCGCAATGGGGAATGTGATTCTTCCGGTATTTGCCGAGATAGGTGCCGTCGGCATCGATGACCGCCGCCGTGTTGTAGTACACGCCGGTGGTCTCTTCCTCGTAGAGCGGCACGACGATCACCATCTGGTGCTTCTTCGCCAACTCCTGCATCAGCTTCGTCGTGGGCCCGTCAGGAATCTGCTCGACGGCGTCGTACCAGCGTGTGGTCTGCTCGGCGCAGAAGTACGGGCCGGTGAAGATCTCCTGCATGCACAGGATCTGGACGCCTTCTCGCCCCGCGCGCTCGATGAGCGGCACGTGCTTGGCGACGTTGGCTTCGCGAATGGTGTCGATCGGCTCATCGGTGCTGCAGGCATGCGAGGCCTGGATGAGGCCGCACTTGACGAGGCGGGGCATGATGAAAGGTGCTCGAGGTGGTCAAGGTGCTCCAGGTGCCCGAGGTGCGCTGTGGAATGCCCAAGGTGTTACCCTGGAGCACCTCGAGCACCTGGAGCACCTCGAGCACCTCTGGAGAGTAGCAGATAAATCACAAAGCTCAGCCCAAACGTCACGAACCACGCGTACGAGTATACCTGATCGAACAGGGTTGGATTCGGCACGCGACCGCCGGCCGTGGTCGCCGCGCGGAGGGAGCCTGGGATCACCGGAAGCACCGACAGCACGAGCGCGGCGACTGCTCGCCAGTTGTAGCCGCGTCCATACGTGTAGGCGCCCTGCTCCCGATAGAGGTCCCCGACGAGGAGCTTCTGTCGCCGCAGCACCCAGTAATCCGCGATCAGAATGCCTCCGAGCGCGCCCATGAGACTCGAGTAGCCGAGGAGCCAGGTGAAGATGTAGGCTGCCGCGTCGGAGTAGAGCTTCCACGGCATCATCAGAATGCCGATCACGGCGGTGATCAGCCCACCGCGCACGTAGCTGATGCGCCTGGGACTCAGGTTGGAGAAATCGTTCGACGGCGACACGACGTTCGCGGCCATGTTGGTGGTGATCTGCGCCGCGAGGACGATCAGCGCGGCGAAGATGATGAGCCCTGCCCCACCAATGCGGCTGACGAGCACCACCGGATCCCACACCGCTTCACCGAAGATGACGATCGTCGCCGCCGTCACGGCCACGCCGATGAACGCGAACAGGGTCATCGTCGTCGGCAGGCCTAACGCCTGACCGAGAATCTGCGACCGCTGGCTCCTGGCGTAGCGCGTGAAGTCGGGGATGTTGAGGCTGAGCGTCGCCCAGTAGCCGACGTTCGCGGTGAGCGCGGCCGGGAAGAGCACCCAGAAGGGTGTCGCGCTCGCCCCTTGCAGCCGCTGCGATTGGCTCAGCACGTTCGTGAGCCCGCCTCCGTTACGGACACCCCACCACAGCAGCAGCAGGCCGCCGGCGAGCAGCAATGGCGCGGTCCAGCTCTCCAGGACCTTGATCCCTTCGGTCCCCTTGAGGATGATGGCCACCTGAAGCAGCCAGAAGATCGCGAACGCGATCCACGTGGCGCCGGGAACCGCGGCCCAGCCGGACCACGCCGCCCGGAACAGCGCGTCGAGCGCGAGCGCCCCGATCCACGTCTGAATGCCGAACCAGCCGCAGGCGACGATCGCGCGCAGCATGGCGGGGATGTTCGCCCCGCGCACGCCGAAGCTGGCGCGGCAGAGCACCGGAAACGAAATGCCGTAGCGCGTTCCCGCGTGCGCATTGAGGATCATCGGCACCAGCACGATGGCGTTGCCCAGCAGGATCACGAGCAACGCCTGCCACCAGTTCATCCCCTGCGACATGAGACCGGAGGCGAGCGTATACGTCGTGATGACGACGCTCATCCCGATCCACAGCGCCGCAATGTTGTACGTCGACCACGTGCGTCGCTCGGGTGGCGTGGGTGCGAGATCGGGATTCCAGAGCGGGCTGTCGGACAGGTCCTCGCGCGTGACGACGACGTCCGGCGTGTACGGTGCCGGATGCGTCGCCGCCACCGGAGTGCTCACGACGCGCCCGCGATCTCGAGCTCCTCCGCGCGTATCGGTGCCAGCGGGCCACGCGACAGCCGCATCGCGGGAGCGCCACTCCCCATGCCGGCGAGCCCGGCGCTCGTGCGGGACAGCCACTGGCCCCGGCCCTCGCGACCCACCACCCGGTAATCGTCCACGATCACGTCGCCGCGCGACAGCGTGGTGCGCGCAAAGCCGGCGAGCTGCCATCCCTCGAAGGGCGACCAGTCGGCGTTCGTCTCCATCCGGGACGGGGTGACGGTCTCGCGCCGCTGTGGATGAATGATGGCGAGGTCCGCGTCGGCACCAATCTGGATCGCGCCCTTCCGCGGGTAGAGGCCCATGATGCGCGCCGGGTTCGTGCTCAACTTGGCGCTCATCTCCTCGAGCGTGAGGCGTCCCTCCAGCACGCCATGCGTGTACGCGAGCGGCAGCAGCGTCTCGAGCCCCGGCATCCCCATCGGGATCTTCGTCCAGTCGCCGTTCCACATCGCCTTCTGCTCGCGCGTGAACGTGCAGGTGTCGGTCGAGATGACGGAGACCTCTCCCCCGCGAAGCCCCTTCCAGAGACGCTCGACATCGGCCGGCTTCTTCAGCTGCGGACAGCAGGCGAAGAGGTGTCCATCCTCGCGGTCGAACACCGAATCGTCGAGCACGAGGTACTGGGCACACGTCTCGGCGATCACCGGCACGCCGCGCGCCTGTGCGGCCCGGATGATGTCCGCGCCCTCGGCCGTCGACATGTGCACGATGTAGAGTTGGCCACCGGTGGCTTCACTCCACTGCACGGCGCGCTGGATCGCTTCCGCCTCGATGAAGTTCGGCCGCGTCATGCGATGGAGACGGGCGCCGTACTTCGTCATCATCTCGGGCGTGTGGTAGCGCGCGATCAGCTCGTCGAGCACGCGTGCCGATTCCGCGTGCACGAGGAGCATCGTGCCGTACTCCTTCATTTTCTCCAGCGTGCCGAACATGGCGCGATCATCCGATTGCCACCCCTCGGACTCGTAGATCATGAATTCCTTGAAGGTGGTGAACCCGCGGTCCACCATTTCCTTGATCTGGTCCTTGTGGTCGTTCCATCGCGTGATGCAGATGTGGAAGGTGTAGTCGATGAGCGACTTCCCTTCCGCCTTCTTGTGCCAGTTGTCGGCCGCCTGTCCCAACGACTCCCCGGCGTAGGGGATCGCGAAGTCGATGACGGTGGTGACGCCGCCGCGGGCGCCCGCGCGCGTGCCGGTGCGGTAGTCGTCCGCCGACACGGTGCCACAGAAGGGCAGCTCCAGATGGACGTGCACGTCGAGCACGCCGGGAATCACGTGATGACCGCGCGCGTCGATGACCTGCGCGCCTTCGGCGTCGAGCGAGGCACCGAGGGCGGCGATCTTTTCCCCGGCGATGCCGATGTCGCCGGTGAAGGTCCCGGCGGGCGTCACGACGTTTCCGCCCTTGATGACTTTATCGAGTCTCATCGCTTGCTCCTGTGTCGCTCAAGACGTGGGAACGCGAATCGACGTGAAGGCCCGATCGAACACATCGAGCGCGAAATCCACATCCTCTTTCGTTATGCACATCGGCGGCTTGATGCGGAGCACGTTCCCCTCCAGGCCACCCTTCCCGATCAGGACACCCCCTTCGCGCGCCGCCTCGAGCACGTCGAGCGTCTCCGCCTTCGCCGGCTCCTTCGTCGCCCGGTTGCGCACGAGCTCGACGCCGAGCATCAGACCCATGCCGCGCACGTCGCCGATCACGGGATGGGAGCGCATCAACCGCTCGAGCCCCGCCTTGAGGTGTCCCCCGACCACGCGTGAATTCTCCTGAAGGCCGTCGGCGTCGATCACGTCGAGGACGGCGAGGCCGGCCGCCATCGAGACCGGGTTGCCACCATAGGTGTTGAAGTGGATGCGCTGCGTCAGGGACTTCGCGATGTCCGTTCGCGTCGTCACCGCGCCAAGGGGCGCCCCATTCCCGATGCCCTTCGCCATCGTCACGAAGTCGGGCGTCACGCCGAAATTCTGGAACCCCCAGTAGCTCTCGCCGGTGCGCCCGAAGCCGGTCTGTACCTCATCGGCGATGCAGAGTCCGCCGTGCGCGCGAATGACCGCATACGCCTCCGACAGGTAGTTGCGCGCCGCGGAGGTCACCCCGCCCACACCCTGAATGGGCTCGCAGACGAAGGCGGCCACCTTGCCCGGCGTGGAGTAGCGAATGAGATCGCGGATGTCAGCGACGCTCCGGGTGGCGATCTCCTCCGGCGTCCCAGCGAATGGGCTGCGATAGGGATCGGGGTTCACCGCGTGATGGACGTGGCCGTCCCCGCCGACCGGATACTTCCAGGTATGATGCGACGTGAGTCCCATCGCCGTGGGACTGCCGCCATGGTAGGCGTTGCGCACCGCGATGACGTCGGTGTGGCCCGTCGCGAGCCGCGCCATCATGATCGCCAGATCGTTCGCCTCGCTTCCGCTGTTCGTGAAGTACGTGACGTCGAGACCGGGCGGCATCTTCGAGGCGATCTTCTTCGCGAGCTGAGCGACGTTCGGGTGAAGGTAGATCGTCGTCCCGTGCGGCAGAGTCGCCGCCTGCTCCTGCACTCGCTTGACCACGGTCGGATGACAATGCCCACACGACACCGTCACGATTCCCGCGAACATGTCGAGGTAGCGGCGGCCCGTCTCGTCCCACAGGTACTGCATGAATCCCTCGACGATCATCAGCGGCTCGCGATAGATCGTGAACACCGCGGGATTCATGTACTGGCGCCGCATCGCGAGCACGTCTTCCCGCGAGGGGCCCGTGTATGGGCGGGGTCGGTGGTCGGTGGGCGGCATCTCGAGTCGCGACGCCGCCGACTGTGGCGCGATGGTCGTCATGATACGCTCGCCGTGCTGGGGTCGGGGGCCGCGTACCCTTCCACGGGCTCGTAGCCTCCCTGGTAGGTCGACGCATCGGGCCGGCGAATCTGCGATTGCAGCACGACGCGATCTCGCCGGATGCCACGGAAGTCTTCGACGGTGCGCCACCCCTTGTCCGCATGCTTCTCGAGGAACGCGTCGAGGCCGGCGTTCAGCCGCTTGATGACGTTGGGGCCCACCGCCTGGTCGAGCATCGCGGCCGTGCACACCTGCACGGTGCCGCAGCCTAACAGGAAATACGAGAGCGCCTGCGCGAAATCGGAGATGCCCCCGATGCCGGAGAAGGCGCGGTCGGGGAAGGCCTGCGTCATGCGCGCCATGTTCGCGAGCGACATCGGAAGGATCGCCGGCCCGCCGAGGCCGCCGCTCGACACGAAGCCGTCGACGTTCATCTCGAACTCGAGCGTCTCGGGATCGATGATCGGCAGCGACGGGAACGTATTGGAGGACACGACCGCGTCGGCGCCCCCGCGGAAGCACGCCGCCGCTTCCACGACGATGTCGTGTGTGGCCGGCGTCAGCTTCGTCCAGACGGGAACCTTCGCCACTTCCTTCACCGCCTCGGTCACGACGGAGCAGAGTCCTTCATCCTTGCCGATGTTGGACCCCATGTCTTTGCGGTCCATGTGGGGGCAGGAGAAGTTGAGCTCGAGCCCGTCCGCGCCATTGTCCTGCGATGCTTGCGCGAGCGTCTGCCAGTTGCGGAGCTCCTTGTCGCTCCCCGACCCCGCCATGATCGACGCGATCAGCACGCGATTGGGGAACTCCGCCTTGATCCGTCGGATGCGCGGCACCCACCAGTCGAGTGCCTTGTCGGAGATGAGCTCCCAGTTCCACGAGGAATGGAGCGCCGCCCCCGGCCGCTTCTTCATCGAGACGTATGCATCGTCGGGCGAGGTGCGCATGAACTTCGCTTTCGCGCCCACCACGTTGACGACGGGGTGCAGTCCGATCGTCTTCGTGACCACCCCGCCCCATCCCGCCTCGAACGCGCGGAGAATGTTGTTCTCCGACTCGGTGGGCGGCGCGGACGAGAGGAGAAAGGGATTCTCGAAAGGAATCCCGGTGAACACGACGGATCGCTGCGCCGGCATGGTACCTCCTTAAGACCAGGGCCGAGGGCCAGGGGCCAGGGGCCATGGAGGGACAAGGGCTAAGGGTGACCCCTGACCCACCCCGTGGCCCGTGGCCCTTGGCCCCTGGCCCTGCCTCACGACATCCAATTGATCGCCGCCTCACGATTCCACTTGGTGGTCATCTTCTTGGACTGCGTCCAGAACTCGATCGACCCGCGCCCGGTGATGTCGCCGACCCCGAACTTCGACTCGTTCCATCCCCCGAACGAGAACGGCTCCCGCGGCACGGGCACACCCACGTTCACGCCCACCATCCCAGCGCTCGCGCGCTCCATGACGTAGCGGGCCATGCCTCCGCTCTCGGTGAACACCGCCGCCGCGTTGCCGTATGGCGACGCGTTCTCGATCGCGATCGCCCGGTCGACGTCCGGCGCGCGCACGATCACCAGCACCGGACCGAACACTTCCTCCTGGGCGATCCGCATGTCGGGCGTGACGTGATCGATGATCGTTGGACCGAGGTAGAATCCCCCTTCCCGCCCCGCGACCGCCGTCTTCCGACCGTCCACGATCACCTTCGCCCCGGCGGCCTCGGCCTCGGCGATGTACGACTCGATGCGCTTTTTCGCGTCGGCGGAGATCACCGGCCCGAGGTCCTGCCCCGGCACCATACGGCTCGCCACCGCCTTCATGCGCTCGATGATGTGGTCGGTGCTCGACACGGCGACCATGACCGACGCCGCCATGCAACGCTGACCGGCACAGCCGGACATCGACGCGACGATGTTGGTCGATGCCATCTCCGGATCGGCGTCGGGAAGGACGATGAGATGATTCTTCGCGCCGCCTAACGCCAGACACCGCTTGAGCGCGGCCGTGGCACGCCGGTAGACGACCTTCGCGGTCCTGGTCGACCCGACGAAGCTCACGGCACCGATGCCCGGGTGGTCGCAGATGGCTTCGACGGCGTCGCGCCCGCCGTGCACGACGTGGAACACCCCATCGGGCAGCCCCGCCTCCTTCAGCAGCTCGGCGATGCGCCCCGCGCTCAACGGGACGAGCTCCGATGGCTTGAGGATCAGGCAGTTGCCGAGGGCGATCGCGTTCGGGATCGACCAGTTCGGCACCATGTTCGGGAAGTTGAACGGCGTGATCGCGGCGACGACGCCGACCGGGAACCGCTCGATGCGGCACTCGACGCCCCGGCTCACCTCCAGCACTTCCCCCGGGGCGATCTGCGGGAGGGAGCAGGCGAATTCGGTGAGCTCGGCCGACTTGAGGACTTCGGCGCGCGCCTCGCTGTCGATCTTGCCGTTTTCTTCGGTGACGAGGGCGGCAAGCGAGTCGATGTCGCGCTCGAGAAGCGCCTTGTAGCGATAGAAGACCTGCGCCCGCTCCTTGATCGGCGTCGCCGCCCACGCGGGAAACGCCGCCTTCGCGGAGCGAACGGCGGCGTCGACCTCGGCGGCGGCGGAGAGCGGCACGCGGGAGATGACCGCGCCGCTGCTGGGGTCGTAGACGTCGAGCAGGGGGCGGTCCGCGGTGACGAACGCGCCGCCGACGTAATTCCGAACCTCGGGATACTTCATAGCGTGAACATGCGAGGTGCACCGCCGTGAGGCAAGCGAGGGGACGCACGCATCGGCGTGGGCCCGCCGGCGCGGCGAGCCAATGCTTGACTGAGGCAACCATTTCCTTGATATTGGCAACCATCGGCCCCAGGAGACCGGCCATGGCCACTGCGCACCTCGACCGGCGCGTCGCCGCCGTCCGACGGTTCAATCGGCTCTACACGCGACGCATCGGTGTCCTCAACGATGGGCTGCTCCGGAGTCCGTACTCCCTGACGGAAGTGCGTCTCCTCTTCGAGCTGGCCCAGTCCCCCAACCTCACCGCCAGCACGCTGCGCGACGAGCTCGGGCTCGACCCCGGCTATCTCAGTCGCCTCCTCCGTGGATTGGAGGACCGCGGTCTTCTCTCGCGAACGTCGTCCGCCGCGGATGGCCGGGTGACCCACCTCAACCTCACGGAGAAAGGACGCGAAGCATTCCGATCGCTCGATGCACGCGCCGACGAGGAAGTGCGCACACTCCTCGGCGCGCTGTCGGTCGCACAGCAGCGCCAGCTGCTCGATGCCGCTCGCACCATCGAGGAGCTTCTCGACGGAACGGGCCCTCAACGGGAGCCGTATCTGCTGCGCCACCACCAGCCCGGGGACATGGGCTGGGTCGTCCATCGCCACGGTGTGCTCTACGCGCAGGAATACGGGTGGGACGAGCGGTTCGAGGCGTTGGTCGCTGAGGTCGTCGCGTCGTTCATCCACCGGTTCGACGCCAAGCGAGAGCGGTGCTGGATCGCCGAACGCGATGGCGAGATCGTCGGGTCGGTGTTTCTCGTGCAGAAGTCGAAGACGGTGGCGCAGCTGCGCTTGCTCCTCGTCGAACCGTCCGCGCGCGGTCTGGGAATCGGCGGGCGCCTCGTCGATGAGTGCCTCCGATTCGCGCGACAGACCGGTTATCGGAAGATGACGCTCTGGACGAACCACGTGCTCCACGCGGCGCGCCGCATCTATCACCGGGCGGGATTCCAGCTCGTCGACGAGCAGCCACATTCCCGCTTCGGCCGCGATCTCATCGGCCAAACGTGGGAGCTCACTCTCTGATCTGCTCAGGCCGAACGCCTATTCGCCGATGTCCTCGTTCCAGAGCTCGGGGTGGGCAGCGATGAAATCGCGCATCAATCCCACACATTCCTGGTCATCGACGATCTCGAGCACCACCCCACGCTGTGTCAGGTACTGCTCGGGCCCCCGAAACGTGCGATTTTCGCCGATCACGATGCGTGGGATGCCGTACAACAACGAGGCGCCGCTACACATGTCGCAGGGAGAGAGGGTCGAATAGAGCGTCGCACGACGATAATCCGCTGCGCTCAGCCGGCCGGCGTTCTCCAGGCAGTCCATCTCCGCATGCAGCGTCGCGCTGCCCTTCTGCACGCGCCGGTTGTGGCCACGCCCCGCGATGCGGCCGTCGATCACGAGCACCGCGCCGATCGGAATGCCGCCCTCCCGAAGTCCCGCGCGCGCCTCGGCGATCGCCGCCTCGAGAAACGCGTCCCTCGGTGCCTTCGCCATCACTCGACGCGCTGGCGTACAAGGCCGACGTTGAGGGTCTGCGTTCCGGATGAGCGACCGCGCGTGTCGCGTCCCATGACCACCGCGCGATACAGTCCGCCGCCAACCGGAGCTCCACTCTGCGTGAGGAGGTCCCAGCGGACGGATCCTCCCTCCCCGGCCGGGAGCGATCGCACGAGCGAGCCGTCAGGCCTCATCACCTGCACCACGGCGCGCGGCGGTACGTTGACGAACACGAGGCCTGGTGTCTCGGTCGCGCCGCTAACGGCAAGGCCCACCGCGCGAGGGCCGCGCGAGCGCACCGGCAACGAGCGGAGCGGGGATCCCAGGCTTCTGACGCCGATCACCTGGGCGCCCCTCGTGCGGACCTCGATCAACGAGGACAGCGCCTCGGCCATCGACGGATCGAGGTCGACCGCCCGTTGAAAGGTGGCCGACGCGTCCCGGAGCCGGCCCTCCTCGGCCAGGAGCGTCCCGAGGTTGAACCCGGCGACCGCGAGATTGGGCTGCTCGGTGAGCGCGCGCCGGTACTCGCGCTCCGCTTCCTGCTGCTGGCCCTGCGCGTGGAGAAAACGCGCGAAGTCGGCGCGAATCCAGGCCAATGCGGGCTGGAGGGCGAGCGCGCGCCGATAGAGCGAGTCGATGGCAGCCGGCGCGCGCCCACTTACCTCGTACGCCTGTGCGAGCGCGCGAAGCCGCTCGGGCCGATTGGCGTCGATTCGCACCGACTGCTCGATGGCGCGAATGGCTTCGTCGTTCCGGCCGAGCTGCTGGTAGGCGACGCCGAGGAGAAAATGCGCCTCTCCGTGCGTCGTGTCCGCCGCCAGTGCCCGGTGGAGCGCGGCGGCCCCGGCGCCTAACGCCCGGCCGTCGATCGCCCCTGTGGCATAGACGATCTGCCCCATGCCACGATAGACCGCGGCATCGGCTCCGGAACGGTCTCGGTCGAAGTAGGCCTCAATGAGCTCGTCGGTGGCGCGACGCGCCGACACCGGGGCGTCCGGCTCCACGACGCGAATCCAGTGGTCGGTGAACGTCCCGTGCGGCACCGCGCGCTCCTTCACGCTGGGCATGTGGCAACGTGTGCAATCGGCCCCCGCGGCGTGATCGCCGACCGAGGGCGAGCGCGCCAATCGCTGCGAGAGGACCGTGGACGAGTGGCAGCCCTGACAGGGGAGATTCCGTGCCGACGAATCGGGAGGCGCCCGATGCGGGTCGTGACACGTTGCACACTCCAGTGGCTGCGCGGCCGATCGGGTGGCGAGAAAGCACGCGCTCTGTCGGAGGCGATCGGCGTGGGACACGATGTCGATGCTCCCCGCGACCTTGAAGAACGCCCACTGCGCGTGGAGCGGCTGCGACGGGAGATAGCTGAACGCGTCCTTCCCTTCGCGCACCACGGTCACCGGCGTGTGGACGTGGCATTGCTCACACACATCCAGACGTCGCGCGAGGGGCAGCCGTGCCGGGTTGACGATCGTATTGTCGAACGCGGTGTCGCGCTGTGCGTCGGCGCGACTCGTGTCAACACGCCGCTGCTCGACGTGGAGCGCGCCTGGCCCGTGACACCGCTCGCAGCCGATGCCGGAAGGAAGCTCGGCGTATTTGCCCTCGAGAAACGGCAACGGCCGCGGATAGCTCGAGTGGCATGCAATGCACCGGTCCGGAAGCAGGCGATCGAAGCGCGCGTTGTTGAGCTCGTAGCCGGGGCTGAAGTCCCAGCCGTGCTGCCGGTACCAGGTGAGCGGAAGCTGAAAGAGCCGGCCGTTCTCCGCGGTGAAGTAGGTGCGGGCGACCGCTCCACTCCCCATCACGTAGTCGATGCGTCTGCGCAGCTCATGGAGGCGCTTTCCACCGGGCCCGATGAGGAGCTCCACCTGATACAGATGATCGCCGTCCTCGACAATGGAATACCGGAAGCCGGTCGGTTCGTGATAGAGCGCCGAGTCGAGGGGGCGCTCGATGCGCGCCTCCGGCGTCCAGCGGTGGAACGAGCGGGACATGTCATGCTGGCGATATGCCGATGCCTCCGAAGTGTGACAGCTGACGCACGCTTCGTCCCCGACGTAGGCCGTGGGGGAATCGACGTTGCGAAACGCCGGCGATGGCTCGTCAGGCAACGTTGGTGAAGCCTCGGGCGCTGACGAGCGATCGCATCCGGCGATCAGAATCGTGATCGCGACGCAACGGACGACGGAGAAGCGATAGGGAGTCACGTCAGCGGCACGGCATGTGGAGCATCTCGGGCTGAGCTGGTTCGCGAACCGCAACAGTGGCCGACCGCGCGAGCGAGCGTCAAGGACTGGACGGACGCCTCCATCGCGGTTGTATTCCCTGCTCTTTCGCCGCGACCCCCTGACACGCACCCCTCGCATGACAGAGCTCGCCCGCCGGCTCGGCGTCTTCGACGCCACGATGATCGTGATGGGCGGCATCATCGGGGCCGGGATCTTCATCAGCCCGTACGTCGTCGCCCGGCACGTGAATACGCCCGGACTCATCCTCGGCGCGTGGGCTGTCGGCGGGGTCATCGCGCTGGCCGGCGCGTTCGTGTACGCGGAGCTCGCTGCCCTGCGCCCAGAGGCGGGGGGCGTCTACGCATATCTGCGCGATGCGTTTCATCCGATCGTCGCATTCCTCTTCGGCTGGACACTGCTGCTGGTCGTGCAAGCGGGCGGAATGGCGGCCGTCGCGGTGACGTTCGGGCTGTACGTGCGAGACCTCACCGGCATCGCGCTCTCGCCGACCACTCTCGCGGTCGCTGCGCTCGCCGTGCTCACGATCATCAACTGCTTCGGGGTGCGCTCCGGGGCGAACGTCCAGAATGCGTTGATGGTGCTGAAGATCCTCGCGATCGGAGCGCTGGTGACCGTCGGCTGGCTGGCGGTGGGAACGACGGAGGTCGCACCGCAGGTGACGCAGGCATCCGGCTTCGCCGCGGCGATGATCCCGGTCCTCTTTGCCTACGGCGGATGGCAGACGGCCAGCTTTGTCTCCGAGGAAATGCGCGATACGCAGCGCGATCTGCCTCGAGCCATGCTCTGGGGGATCCTCGGGGTCATCGTCCTCTACATCGCCGCCAACCTGGTGTACGTGCTGGTGCTCGGCCCGTCGGGTCTCGCGGCGACCACCACCCCGGCCTCCGAGGTGATGCGACGCGCGATTGGGGAATCGGGCGCGCGCTTCATTGCGTTAGGCATCGCCATTTCCACCGTGGGGTATCTCAGCCAGGGGATGTTGACCGCACCGCGTGTCTACTTCGCGATGGCGCGCGACGGCGTCTTCTTCTCGCGCGTGGGCTGGCTCCACCCGCGCACGCGCGCGCCCGTGTACGCCGTCGCCCTGCAGGGCGTGTGGGCGGCGATCATCGCACTGTCGGGCCGGTACGAGCAGATCCTCAACTACGTCGTCGCCATCGACGCGATCTTCTTCGGGCTCACCGGCGTGGCGCTGATCGTGTTTCGGCGGCGGCGTGACGCCGACGCCAGCGAGGCGCGGCGGTTCCGGACGCCCGGTCACCCGTGGACGACCCTGCTGTTCGTGGCTGCGTTCTGGGTGGTGGCGCTCACGACCGTGGTTCAGTTTCCCGGCTCGGCCGGGATCGGCGTGCTCGTGCTGCTCGCGGGCGTGCCCGTGTACTGGTGGTGGTCACGCCGGCGCGTCAGCGCGCCGGATCGATCGCGATCGGGACGACCGTCGTCCCCCAGTGCATGACGAGCTCCCCCGTGAGGCCATCAACGTCCGGGAAGTAGAAAGTCAGCAGCTCCATGTGCGTCCCTTCGCGCGGGGTGCTCTCGACGCGGAGCACGTCACGGCCCTGCGGGTACGGGAGGTGCCACACCGGATGAGCGCTGCTGAAGATGACGGTCCACCGCGCCTCGCTCGGGATCATCCAGATCGTGTACGTCCCGGCGCTCAGCGGCTGCCCGTTGACACGCACCGCCTCGCTGAACGCGATGCTGGTCGCGGTGTCGGCACCCGGCGTCCAGGGGCGCCCCCAGGGCACCAGCGCGCCGAAGAGCTCGCGCCCGCGCGCGCTGGGCCGGCTGTATCTCACCTCGACCGTCGTGCCGCCCAGACGTTGCATGACGGCGGCTTGCTGACTGCGGCGCGGGCGCGGCGTGTCCTGCGCGCCGAGCGACGACGTCAACAGCAGCGCCGCGAGTGGAGCGATGACGAGGCGGGTGCGATGAAAACGCGCAGGTACTCTCGCGCGAGCGAAGGCCACGTCAGCCGGCAAACTCGAGATCGACCGCGTGCCGGATTTCCGCGAGGGTCTTGCCTTCCTTCGCCAGACGCGCGACAAGCTCCGCCTCCTCGCGGCAGGCCATGCACCCGACGGCCTGACGACCCTCGAAGCAGCTCAACAGCGAGCGGTGCCCCATGCTCTTGTCGCACTCGCAGGCGCAGTACACTCCATCGAATACCTCCGGATGCGTGCGGGCAGCGTCGTAGGCCTCGCGCACGCGCCGCCGCCCGCCAACTTCCGACTCGGGCAGAACCTGCTCGCCGGTGACCCCAGGGCGCGGATCGGGGTGGGGAAAGCCTCCGCGCCCTCCCCTCCCTGCGTGATGCGCCATGGCGCTGCGCCACGCACCCGGGACGGCCACGAACGCGGAGAGTCCGAGCAGGAATCGGCGTCTGGTGGTCATGGCCCGAAAGTAAGGGGAAGCCGCGGTGTCATAAACACCCCGCCGTGTCAGAAAGTGGTGAGCCGACCAGCCTCACCTCCAGGCAGCGCGCACCGCGTGTCGTCTCTCTTCGCCGCAATCTCCCGGCGCGCGTGACATCGGGAGCGGTGACCGCGTAGATTCCCCCGGTCGCCCGCCCGAGGCTTCATGGCCGCACGATCTCGCGAGCTGCAGGACCTCGAAAGCGTTCTCAGCAATCAGTACGTCCTCGAGCGAGAGCTGGGGCGTGGAGGCATGGGTGTCGTCTTCCTTGCACGCGACCTGAAGCTGGATCGGCTCGTCGCGATCAAGGCCCTGCCCCTCCACCTCGCCGACGACGAGCGCGTGCGCGAGCGCTTTCTGCGCGAGGCGCGAACGGCGGCGCGCCTCTCGCATCCGAACATCGTTCCGATCCATCGCGCCGACGAGATCGACGGCCGTGTGTTCTTCGTCATGGGGTTTGTCGATGGCGAGTCGCTCGCGCAGCGCGTTGCCGCGCGCGGTCCCCTGCCCCCCGGCGAGGTCGTGGCCATGCTGCGCGATGTCGCCGCGGCTCTCCATGAAGCGCACCGCCTCGGCATCGTGCACCGAGACGTGAAGCCGGAAAACATCCTCATCGACGAGCGGACCGACCGCGCCATGGTGACCGACTTCGGCATCGCGCGCGTTGTCGAGGCCGCGCCGCTGACGGCCACCGGCCTCCTGCTCGGCACCGTCCAGTACATGAGCCCGGAGCAGGTCGTCAACGAAGCAGTCGACGCGCGCAGCGATGTCTACTCTCTGGGCGTGGTCGCGTTTCATGCACTGACGGCGCGCTTCCCATTTCAGAGTGAGTCCGCGTCGGCCGTGTTGGTGGCGCACGTGACGAGGACGCCGCCGCGCCTCCGCGACGTCGAGCCGTCGGTCCCGGCGCCCCTCGCCGAGATCGTCGACCGTTGTCTCGCCAAAGACCCCGCGGCCCGTTTTCAGTCGGCGGCCGATCTGGGGGATGCCTTGGCCGAGTTGTCGGCGACGGTGAGCCGCGCACCCGCGCGGGCGCCGGCGCGCGACCTTAGGCTCTCGGACCGCGAGGCGCGGGAAGTGTGGGATCGGGCGGCAAGCCTCCAGGCCCAGCAGACCGGCACCGTGACGCCGATGCCGCCGCAGACGCCGGCCGGGAACGAGCGCCCACCGCTGTCACCCTCGTCCTCCTACCGGCTCGACGTGGTGCGTGACTCGGCACGAGAAGCCGGCATCAGCACGGAGTACGTCGATCGCGCGCGCGCCGAGCGGGGACTCGCCGAACGCGGTCAGTCATCGCCGCCCGCCCCGCGCGGCGCGGGGCCGACGCCGCCGGCGCCGGCGATGGAGGTTCGCGACCT
>JAICNG010000140.1 GCA_025931335.1 Gemmatimonadaceae bacterium
GAAGATTCGAGGCGACTGGCTCCATGGGGACACCCCGGCACAAGCACGATGCAATCCGGCTGGACGACGGACGCGTGCTCGTGATTGCCGGAGCGGACCGGTCGGATCGTGTGCACTTCGCGACCAGTGAGATTTACGCGCCACGCGCGGCGACGTTCGAGCCGGGTCCGTCGATGCGCCATCGGCGATACAAGATTGCCCGCACGTCCGTGCTCCTGCCTGGCGGAAACGTGCTGGTGACGTCGGGGGCGCGAACGGCCGAGCTGTTCGATGTCGGCGCCGGGGCCTTCCGCGAGATCCCGGGCTCCATGCCCGACGGCTACCGTTTTGCCGCCGCGACGCTTTTGCGGGACGGCGACGTGCTCATCTCCGGTGGGTATTCGGATCGTAACGAGACGACGAACGGCGTATGGCGCTATCGGCGAGAATCGCCTAAGCGCTGAGGTGCTGCCCGAGCCTCGAGAAACACGGAGCCGCGCCACATCCGCCGGTGGCGCGGCTCGATCCGCTCCGCACTGTTAGGGTTTCGTCCGTTGCGACCTCGTCGCGATCCAGATGTCCTGAAATCCGAGCGAGGAGCCTCGCGCCGCCGTCCCAGAGAAGACGAGGGTTCTCCCGTCGGCGGATATTGCCGCTTCGAGCTCGCCCCCCGCGGTATTCACCGGAGGGCCGAGATTCACCGGCGTCGACCACGAGTCTGTGACGTTGTGACGCGTCGACACCCAGATATCGGTGAGTCCCAGACCGGGACGGGTCGCGGCCGCCCAAAACACGAGCTCACGACCATCCTTCCGGGCGCTCGGCGATCGCGCCTCGCCGCCGAAGTCCAACGGCACGGCAGGGGCGAGCACTTCGCCGTCTCGTGAGATCGGCGCCATCCATATCGTGCGGCCGCGGCTGAAGTAGAGCTCCGCGTGCGCCCCGTCGCCGGTTGTCACGGACGGACTTCCCTCGTCCGCTGATGTGTTTACGAAGGGCGCGAGATTCACCGGGTCCTCCCAGCCGAAATCGTCGTTCGGGTTCTTCCGCCGCGACACCCAGAGGTCTTCGGCCCCGAACCCGCCCCGGTCCGACAGGAAGCTCACCTGGGGCTAGGGGCAGAAGGACGGCTTTCTACGGTTGCGACGTCAGAGGAGGTACCAGTGCAAAAGGCTCGGCACAGTCCCCATCGATAAACCAATGCCTTTGAGTCTGATCGAAAGGATTGTCAGCTTCAGTGTAGAGGAAGCTCGGGCGAAATCGACAGCCAGAAAGAGAAATCGATAGAGCGCCTTTCCGCGGCGTTGAGGCTCCACTGCGGAATGGCGCCGACAGTTCGGCGTCACGCCGGGGCTGTCCGGCGCGCTCCGCGGCGCCCCTCCGCCTAACGCTCACCTCCGCTCGTTCGCGGCGGCAATGAGATCCGCGAGTCGCCGCTCGAGGTACTTGCGCGCTCCGTTGTCCGTCGTGAGCGAGACCGCGCGCTCGTACGCGCGCACCGCCTCTTCCGCACGTCCCGCCGCGGCCAAGAGGTGCGCGCGCGTTGCCCATGCCGGCTGGAAGCGCGCCCCTTCCTCGCCGATCGCGTCGAGCTCCTCGAGTCCGGCCCGCGCACCTTCGACGCGACCCAGGGCCGCTGCGTGCGCGACGCGAGCGCCGAGTGTCGGCGCGATCGAAACGAGCGCGGCGTGCAGCGTGAGCAGCGCACGCCAGTCCGTCGTCCCAGACGCTGCGCGAGCGCAGTGAGCGGATTGAATCGCGCCCTCGATCTGGAAGCGGCCGATCGGTCCCAGTGCGTGCGCCCGATGGAGGTATCGCTCGCCGGTCGCGATCAGACTCGCGTCCCAAAGCGATGGCTCCTGCTCGTGGAGAGGCACGAACTCGTCGGCCGTACCACGTGCGGGGCGACGCGCGAGCGAGAGTGAGATCAGGGCGGCAAGGCCCAGCACTTCCGGCTCGTCGGGAAGCAGCTCGGCCAGCGTCGTGGAGAGATAATGCGACTCGACGGCGAGGGAGCCGCGCGCCTCCGTGCCGGCGACGAGAGGGAACTCTATGGCGTACGCACCGTAAATCGCCTCGAGCACGGGCGTCAGGCGCTTCGGCATCTGGCTCCGCTCGGGGACGACGAAGGGGATGCGCGCATCACGAATGCGACGCTTGGCGCGCACGAGCCGCTGCGCCATCGTCGGTGTCGGCATGGCGAAGGCGCGCGCGATCTGTTCGGCATCGAAACCAAGCACCGCCTGGAGCATGAGCGGAGTGCGCACGGCAGGATCGATCGCGGGGTGTGCGCACACGAAGAGGAGTGCGAGTCGGCGATCGGGAATCGCGTCGGGATCGATGTCCTCCACGACCGACAGCACTCCCGCGTGCGCGACGTCATCCAGCGGCTCGGTCAGCCGGTGCGCCGCCGAGCGGCGAAGGTCGTGCCGACGATTGCGCGCCACGGTGAGGAGCCAGGCTTCGGGATTGCTCGGCACGCCGATCTCTGGCCACGAGTGCAACGCCTGCGCGAACGCCTCGGCGAGACAGTCCTCGGCCGACTCTATGTCACCGTCCCTCGCCGCGAGAATGGCGAGCAGGCGACCATAGGCGGCGCGGGCGAGCTGCTCCGCCCGCGCCGCAGCGTCCCGCGTCATCCACTCACCGCGCGCTCGTCCACGCTTCGTCGACGAAACGGACGGCCGAGGGGCGAATCTCCACCGTGCCCCACTGCGCTGCCGGGCACTTTTCGGCCCAGGCGATCGCGGCGTCGAGGTCGGGAACGTCCAGCATGAAGATGCCGGCGAAGGCTTCCTTGGTGTCGGCGAACGGGCCGTCCTGCACCTGAAGTTTGCCCTGTCTCACTGATACGCTGGTGGCGCTGGCGATGGGCTGGAGGACTTCGGCGGAGAGCAGCACGCCGGCATCGTCGAGTCCCTTGGCGTAGGCGTGAAAGGCGGCCATGCCTTCCTTGATCTGCTCTTCGGTGAGGGCCGGGACGGAAGGCTGCGGGTAGTGAATGAGGAGTGCGTAGCGCATGGTCGGATGTCCTGTGTTGGGTGGATACTGCTGCTGGACATCCGAATGACGGAAGAGGGGCGCCGAAATCGACAGCGAGGTGCCGATGCGCTAAGCTGCCTGGCGGCACATCGAGCCAGCCACCGCGTTCCCGTGAACGAAGGGTCGTCCCTCCGGCGCACGCGATTGGAGGATCGTGTCGGCGTCGGGTGTTTCCGAGGCCCGTCTCTCACAAGGCGATGACGACCGCTCCGGTGAGCAGCGCCACCATCTGGCCGACGAGCACGTCACCGGGGTAGTGAACGCCGAGCGCGACGCGTGACAGGCCGACGATCAGCGCAACCACGAGAATGGGCGCCGCGAGCCCAGGGTATGCCACGGCGTACGCGAACGCCACCGACATGGCCGCCGCGGAGTGGCCGGAGGGGAAGGAGAATCGGTCGGGATCCGTGATGATCGCCGCGTGCGCGCTCGCGCGCGATGGGCGCGGCCGGCTTACCGTGCGCTTCACGAGCTGGACGGCGACGTGGGAGACGACGAGTGTCGTCAGCGCATCGGCCGCAAGCGACCGGCCGAGCTCATCGACTACGAGCGGCAGAAGCGCGATCAAGACGCTACACACGACGCCGCCGAGACGCGTAACCGTGAGCCAGAAGAGGCGCACAGGGCGCGGCGTCGTGTTGGCGATGGCCCAACGCATGAGCAGGGCGCGATCGCGAGCCTCGAGGCGGACAAGGAGTGTGCTCGTCATCTGCCTAACAGACGACTCGCACCGTCACGATTCGGCGAGCGACGCGCGAGGGCTACGTAACAAAGCGAGCGACCGGCGTTCTGTGGCAGAACCGTGACAATCGTATGCCATGACCGTGACGTGACGCGTCAAGTTCCGGCTAGCCTGCCGAACCGCCGTCCTCCTCACACGTCGTGGCGTGCGCGTCCTCTACTGCACGGACACATACCCGCCCCAGGTCAACGGCGTCTCCGTCGTCACCGAGCTGTCGGTGCGCGGTCTCGCGCGCCGCGGCTGGGAGTGCGCCGTGATATCACCTCGATATACGACGACGGACGATGCGCCACCGCACGTGCAATGGCACACGACCATCGTCAGCGTCGGGCTGCCGGTGTACCCCGACGTGCGGATGGCTGCGCCGGCTTATCGCACCGTGGCGCGTGCGATCGAGCGATTCCAGCCGGAGCTCGTCCATTGCCAGACGGAATTCGTCATCGGTCGATTAGGCCAGATCGCGGCGCAGCGCGCGCGGATTCCGCTGGTGTCGTCGTACCACACCGACTTTTCGAAGTACACGGCTGTCTACGGGGCGGAATGGCTGCGCCCGGCGGTATCGCGTTACATCGGCCGCTTCCATCGGCGAAGTCTGCGCACGTATACACCGTCGGGGCCGGCCAAGGCCGATCTCGGGCGACTCGGTGTCGACGCCGTGGAAGTGTGGGGGCGCGGTGTGAACGTGCAGGCCTTCTCACCGGCGCGGCGCAGCGAAACACTGCGCGATGCCTACCGCCTTCACGACGCGTTCGTGTTGCTGCACGTCGGCCGTTTCGCGCCGGAGAAGGGAGTCGAGCGCATCGTCGAGGCGTTTCGGCTGGCACGCGACCTCGTTCCTGATGGCGCGAACCGCCTGCGGCTGGTGCTCGCCGGGAGCGGCCCATCGGAGACGCGCATTCGCGCCGCCGCGCCCGACGGCGTGGTCTTCCTCGGCCAGCTCGATCGGCAGGGGCTGCTACCCAGAGTGTATGCGAGCGCCGACGCCTTCGTGTTCGCGTCACTCACCGAAACCCTTGGGCTGGTGGTACTGGAGGCGATGGCGAGCGGCCTTCCGGTGATCGCCGCGCCCGCCGGGGGCGTGGCCGACCATCTCCGCGATGGCGAGAACGGTATCGCGTATCCGCCGGGTGACGTGGAGGCGAGGGCGCGCGCCATCGCCCGCCTGGCAGTCGACGGCGACCTGTGCACGCGCCTGGGTACCGGCGCGCGGCGCACGGCGGAGCGCCTAACGTGGGAGCGCGAGCTCGACCGGCTGGACGCGAGCTACCGCGAGGTGCTCGCCGCGCTGCGCGAGGGCGCGCCCGCGCTGGCACAGATCGAGCAACCGTCTCATCGAGCGACCATCGCGTAACCCGACCGTGCCGGTTCACCCGCCCACGCTTGGTGGGCATCGAGCCACCGCCGCACGATCGTGCGCCGCCGCGGTAACGGCCGCATCCCGATTCAGCTCTCGACGCGGTTGCGGCCCGCGTCCTTCGCGCGATAGAGCGCGCGATCCGCCGCCTGCACGACGAGCTCCGGCGCATCCGGCCGTCCCCGCGAGTCCGCCGCTCCAATGCTCACCGTCACCGTGATCTGCGGCCGCCCTCCAGTGCCATTCCCGCCATTCTTCCCCTTCGCGGGTTTGCGCCGTCGCTGAAGACGCCGCCGCACCGTGAACTTCGATTCCCCCACACCTCGGCGCAACGCGTCGAGCTCGCTCCAGCGCTCGCCGACGTCATTCCCGGGAAAGAGGATCGCGAACTCTTCTCCCCCATAACGAAACGCGCGCCCGCCGCTCGACACCGCCTTGAGACGCGACGCCACCATGCGCAGCACCTGGTCGCCGACGTCGTGCCCATACCGGTCGTTCAGCTTCTTGAAGTGATCGACGTCGATCATCGCCACCGTGAACTTGCCGCGCATTCCCTGAAGCGCCTCGGTGAGCGCGCGGCGGGCCGGCAGTCCGGTGAGACCGTCCTGATACGCCATCAGGTAGGAGGCTTCGATCACCGCGACGACGAGAATCAACGCGGCCGTCGAGCCATAGATCGTGGCGGCGACCGGAGTGGCGACGGAGTGCAGCCCGAGGAATGCCGCGACGAGCGCCCACAGAAATGCGCGTCCGGTGGGACTCGCCTTGA
Organism: Gemmatimonadaceae bacterium; assembly: GCA_025931335.1. Classification (GTDB taxonomy): domain Bacteria; phylum Gemmatimonadota; class Gemmatimonadetes; order Gemmatimonadales; family Gemmatimonadaceae; genus JAICNG01. The sequence continues at coordinate 5,887 of JAICNG010000140.1, forward strand.
ATATCAGCCCGGCGACGATGAGCGCCGCGCCGATGAGAAACGCGAGCAACGGAAGCTGAGCGAGCGGAGTCCCGTGGGACCACTCGGCGCGCACGAGTTCGTGGTTGACGATCGGCGCCGCGCGACTCGGCACGTACCGCGCCGCCGCCGCGATCCCGCCGACCTGCGCGAGCAGAACCGCGATTCGGATGAGACCAGTGCGCGTGAAGATGCCTCGCTCGCTCATCAGCATGACGGCGGCGAGGTTCAGCGGAAGAAGAACGGCCGCGGCCTGCCACACGAAGCGGCCGACGTCACCCGTCCTCGTTCGGTCGAGCCCCCATTCGACGAGCGCGAGGGCAACGAGGGCGAGCACGAGACGGCTCCGCTGAAAGCGCAGCGCGAGCAGGAAGCCGAGCGTGAAGACGACGACGGGATAGAACGGCGCGAAGTCGCGAACCGCGTCGCGCAGGGCGTCCATGTGGAGCGACGCCACGGCCGCACCGAGAAGCAGCCCCTCTGGCACGAGCCAGGAGGCTGCCTTGCGTACGGAATACCAGGCTAGCTTCGTTCCGAACGGTTGTGGTAAGAGGGCGGTGGCCACGAACGATGGACGAGCAATGCCCTGGCGCGGTATCGACGTTGTGTCACGAGCCCCCGGCGCGAAGCAGGTACTCCCCGGCGACCTCCGCGTACTGACGGATCGC
>JAICNG010000104.1 GCA_025931335.1 Gemmatimonadaceae bacterium
CATCCTCGAGGTGCTCGCCGATCACCTCGGGATGGATCTCGTCATCATCACGAAGAGCCCGCTCGTCACCCGCGACCTCGACGTGCTCCGCCGCATTGCGCGTCGCTCGTCGCTCTCGGTGCACCTCTCGCTGATCACGCTCGATCGCGCCCTCGCGCGCCGGATCGAGCCGCGCGCGCCCACGCCCGAGGCGCGGCTACGCGCGCTCGTCAGGCTGCGCGAGTCGGGGATCGATGCCGGCATCAACTGCATGCCCGTGCTCCCCGGCATCACCGATGACCCGCGCGGCCTCGAGGCGCTCGTGAAACGGGCGGCCGAGCTCGGGGCGACGTTCGTGAGCGTCTCGTCGCTGCGCCTGCGAAAGACCGCGCAGCAGCGGTACTTCCCGTTCATCGAGCGGGAGTTTCCGCATCTGGCCGCGCACTACCGCAAGGCGTACGCATCGACCTGGCATCTGAGCGAGCGCTATCGTGAATCGTTAGGGAAGTTCTTCGACAGGCTGTGCCGGAAGTACGGGGTGGAGGGTGGAATGGGGCGGAGCGATGAGGAGGAGGGGGAAGCGGAGCGGAACGAGCTTCCGGCGCAGCTGAGCTTTTGGGAGGGTGAATCAGGAAGGGGGTGAGCTGATTGCGGATTGCTGATTGCGTGAAAGTACCCATGCGCAATCAGCGATCCGCAATCCGCAATCACTCCTCTCCAAAGGGTGGGCTACTCGGGGCGGAGGAGGGGGTATGTCGCACACCATGACGCTGGAGCAAAAGCTCGACATTCTGATGACGCTCGCCACGGACGACCAGGACGGTCCACCGGGCGCGCAGACGCTGCCGCCACGGTTGCGTCACACGAAAGAGGTTGGTGCGCTTCGACCGCTCAACATTCGCAATGTGCGGCCGGGCAATGGGCTGCGCGTGCCGCTGCTGCGCATCCTCATGACCAACGCCTGCAGCTACAACTGCCACTACTGTCCCATGCGGCGGGACCGGAAGCTCCCGCGCACCCTTCTCAAGCCCGAAGAGCTCGTCCGCATCTTCCTCGGCGCTCACCGCCGCGGGTGGTGCGAAGGACTGTTCATCACCACCGGCATCCCCGGCCGGCCGGTGAAGGTGATGGATGATCTGATCACGGTCCTCGAGCTGCTGCGCGAGCGGCACAGCTTCGCCGGCTACATCCATGTGAAGATGGTCCCCGGGGCGGAGGCGGCGCAGGTGGAGCGGCTCACGTCGCTCGCCACGCGCGTGTCGCTCAACCTCGAGGCGCCGTGTGGAGCGAGTCTGGCCCAGATCGCGCCCGACAAGAACTTCGACGCGACGGTCGCCGGCCTCGAGCAGGTGCGCTCCCTCGTGAGGCTCGAGCGCGCGGCGCGGCAGGACGGGAAACCGCGCGACCCGACGCATCCCGGTGGCACGGCGGGGATGACAATGCAGTTCGTCGTCGGCGCCACGCCCGATTCGGATCGCAGCATCCTCACCAAGGTCACCGACCTCTACGCGGGCGGCGGCATTCATCACGCGCACTTCAGCGCGTTTCGCCCCATCCGCGAGACGCCGATGGAGAACGTGCGCGGCACGCCGGCGCTGCGCGAGCACCGGTTGTATCAGGCGGACTGGCTGCTCCGGCGCTACGGCTTCGAGCGCGACGAGGTGGTGTACGACGACACCGGCAATCTTCCGCTCGCGGTCGATCCGAAAGCGGCGTGGGCGCTGACGCACGTCGAGCGCTTTCCGGTGGAGATCCGGACGGCGTCGTACGATGAGCTGGTCCGTGTGCCGGGCATCGGACCGGGGACGGCGCGCCGCATCGTGACCGAGCGCGGGACGGCGATGCTGCGCGGCATCGGCGATCTCCGCAAGCTCGGCGTGCTCACGTCGCGCGCGGCGGGGTTCATCACGTTAGGCGGCCGGCGCTTTCAGGACGTGCGCTGGGCCGAGCAGCTGGGATTCTGGCAGCCGGAGGAGGAAGCGGGGGCGTATCAGCTGGTCTATGACGTGAGCCCGGGCACGTTCAGGTGAGGAATCGGCCAGTCGCTTGACTGGCCGAGGCCGATTTGGTAGCATTCGGCTTCTATACTTCGGTCTTTGTTCGGTACCTCACTTCATGCCCTCTTCCGTCGCCGCCCTCCGCGCGCTCGTCGAGCAGCGCTTTCCCGATGCGCTTCCCATTACGCATCGGACGACGGCGGTCGCCACCGGGCTTGCCTCGCTCGACCGCATTCTGCCGAGCGGCGGTCTTCCCCGCGGGCGTCTCTCGGCCTGGGACTCGCTGGGGGGCGCGACGGCCATCCTGCGGGCCGCATGCCTAACGACCGTGCGGACCGGCGAGCGCGCCGCCTGGATCGATGGACGCGGCGCGGTCGGCGGCGCCGTCTGGGACGATGGGCCCATCCTGCTCCGGCCGACGAGTCTGCTCCAGGCGCTGCGGACCGCCGAGGAGCTCCTGCGGTCGGGCGGGTTCGGCCTGGTGGTGCTCAGCGGGCTCGAGCCGGCCCGGACGGAGACGGTGCGCCTGACGCGCGCCGTACGCGAGGGGGGCGCGGCGCTGGTCACGCTCGCGCGCGAGTCCTCGATGGCGAGCCTGCGTCTGACATCGCGCCTGCTGCCCAACGGCTATCGCTGGCGCCGCGATCCGTTCGGGGGCCCCGCTCAGGCGCAGCTCGCCGTCATCCGCGTGCAGGCGCAGGCGCCGGGATGGAACGCCCACACCGATCTCTCGATTCCGATTCTCCATCATGAGCTTCGTCTGTCTCTGGACGCCGCATTGGCGGACCGGCGCGGCGTTCGCCGCCGCTGAGCTCGCGCCAGTGCTCCTGGCCTGCGTGCCGCGCGTCGCGACCGACGAGCGCGGCCTCCTCTGGGCGGACGCACGGGGGATGGATGCGCGCGCGGTCGCCGGGGATGTGCTCGAGATCCTGAGGGCACGTGGTGTTGGCGACGTGCGGGCGGGGGTGGCGTCCGTGCCCATCGCGGCGGAGATAGCTGCGACGGCCGGCGATTGCGGATTGCGGATGGTTGATTGCGTTTTAGTCGAGCCGGGTTTGGACGCTGAGTTTCTCGCTCCCCTGCCGATCGATGTCTTGTCGCCATCGCCGCAGCTGCTCACGCTGCTCGACGGGACCGGCATCGCCACCTGTCGGGATCTGGCGATTCTGGATCACGAGGCGGTGGAGGTGCGCTTCGGCATCGAGGGCGTTCGGCTCTGGCACCTCGCGCGCGCCGATGACCGGCGGCCGATCTTCACCGAAGTGCCGCGCGAGCTTCCGCACGCCTCGCTCGACTGGGCCGACTACACACTCACCGATCCCGAGCGGCTCGTCTTCATCATCAATGCGCTGGCCGAGCGGGTCATCACCTCCCTCGAGGAGCGGGGGGAGAGCGCGCGGGAGCTGGCGCTCGTCCTGTCGCTCGCCAACCGGGAGCGGAGCACGCACCGGGTGCGCTTCACGCGCCCCACCGCGAGCCGCAAGATCTGGATGCGCCAGATCCGCACGCTGCTCGAGCGGATCACGTTAGGCGACGCGATCACCGGCGTTCTGTTGCGCGTCGACGCGATCGCCGCGAAGCGGAGCCCGCAAGGCGACCTGTTCGATCGCGGCTTCGCCAGCGCCGGCGCGACGGAGCAGGCGCTCGCGCAGCTCATCGACGATCAGGGAGAGATTCTCCTCGCACCGCAACGCACGGGTCACGTCCTGCTCGACCGACGCACCCGCTGGGTGGCCGAGAGTCCGTCCACGCTGATCGAGCAGAGCGGCAGCGAGGTGGGCGCCGTGCGCGCACCTGCACTTCCCCACCTCACGCTCCAGCTCCTTCCGGAGCCTCAACCGATCGTGGTGACCACGACCGAGCGTCGCGACCACCACGTTCCCGTCCGCTATCGCGATGCCGCGCAGTCGCATCAGCTGATCGATGTCTCGGCCCCCGACCGGGTATCGGGAGGTCAATGGGAAGAGGGATATGCGCGCGAGTACTTCATGGGAATGAGGGAGGATGGCGTGCTCGTCTGGATTTTTCGTGACGCGATCGAGGGGGAGTGGTTCCTGCATGGGGTATGGGATTGAGAACAAAAGGGATCAAAGGGATCCAGGGGATCGACGGGATCAAGGGGCCCCTCCCTTTGGCCCCGTCGATCCCCTGGATCCCGTCGACCCCTTCGAGTTTCGTCGAGCTCCGAACCCACACGGGCTTCTCCTTCGGCGACGGCGCCATCACGCCCGAGCGCCTCGTTATGCGCGCCCGCCAGCTCGGCTACACCAGTCTCGGCCTCACCGATACCGCCGACCTCGGCGCCGTGCCGCGCTTCGTCACCGAAGCACGGACCATCGCGAAGGATCCCGCCTGTCGTCGCGCCGCCAGTCACACCGACGAGCCCTGTCCCATTTGTGAGCGGCCGCTGCGGCCGATCGTGGGCGCGGAGCTCAACGTCGATGGACATCCAGCCGCATTCCTCGTTCGCGATGCGCGCGGGTGCCGCAACCTGGCCGCACTCATCACGGCCGCGCGCGTGGGCGCGTGGAGCGAGTGGGACAAGGCTGCCCAGGGAAAACGGCGCGGACGACCGCAGATCACCTGGGAGCAGCTCGCCGCACGGAGCGAAGGGCTTCACGCACTGACGGGCCCGGCGTCGGGAGAGATCGCGTCACTCCTTCGCGCCGGTGATGACGCGGGCGCCGAGCGGGCGCTCGCGAAGTGGCGTGAGGTATTCGATGCAAGGCTCGCGATCGAGCTTCAACTCCACCACGTCAGCGCCGCCGAGGCTGCACTGGCAGGGACATTGATCGACCTGGCGGAGCGCTATCGGGTTCCGTGGGTCGTCGCTCACGATCCTCGCTACATCGATGACACCAGCCGCCTCGTGCACGACATGCTCACCGCGCTTCGGCACGACATGGATCTCGCCACCGCCGCCGAGCGCGGCGTGCTTCGCCCCAATGGAGAGTGGCGGCTCCTCGCGCCGGTCCAGATCGCGCGCCGGTGGCACGGGCGAACGGAGGGATTGCGCGAGAGTCAGCGCATCGCCGAGGAGTGCGAGTTCAATCTCCGATGGATGCGTCCGCCGCTTCCCCACTATCCCGTGCCGGAGCGTTATGACGACGACTCCTATCTCCGCCAGCGGACGTACGAGGGCGCGCACGAGCGCTGGGGCGCTTCGCTCTCCGACGCGCAGGTGCATCAGCTCGAGCACGAGCTCGCCGTCATCAAGCAGCTCGGCTTCGCGGGCTTCTTCCTCGTGATGTGGGACGCGATGCAATTCGCCCGCGGGCGCGGCATCCTCTCGCAGGGCCGGGGGAGCGCCGCCAACTCGGCCGTCGCCTACTGCCTCGGGATCACGGCCGTCGATCCCGTTCGGCACGGCCTCCTTTTCGAGCGCTTTCTCTCCGAGATCCGCGCCGAGGGCGGCGCCGAGGCGCCGGATATCGATGTCGACATCGAGCACGACCGGCGCGAGGAGGTGCTGGATTACGTCTACGAGCGATACGACCGGGCCCATGCGGCCATCGCCTGCATCGTTCAGACCTATCGCGCACCCAACGCCGCGCAGGACGCCATGCGCGCGTTAGGCTATCCTCCCGAGATGATGTTCGCGGTCTCGAAGCGCGTGCACAACCACGAGCCGGCGGAGGGCGCGGAGTACATCCGGGCGAGCGTGGCGGCGCGCGCGCGGCTCGACGTCACCGATCAGCGCGGACGTACGCTGCTCGCGGCGATGGCCGGCTTCGAGGGGCTGCCCCGGCTGCGCGCGACGCACGTCGGCGGATTCGTCCTCTCGTCGGCTCCGCTCGGCGACTATCTCCCGATCGAGCAGACGACGATGGGGCGGACGATCGTGCAGTTCGACAAGGACGATCTCGACGCGGTCGGCGCGCCGAAGTTCGACTTTCTGGGATTGGGGGCGCTGTCGCAGGTGCGGCGGGCCTTCGACGTCATCGAGCGGCGGACGGGGACGCGGCCCGAGATGTATCGGCTGCCGCAGAACGACGCGAAAGCGTACGATCTCATCGCGCGGGGCGAGACGATCGGCATGTTCCAGATCGAGAGTCGCGCGCAGATCGCGTCGATTCTGCACACGCGTCCCGCGTATCTGTACGACCTGGTGGTGCAGGTCGCGCTCATTCGGCCGGGGCCGATCCAGGCGCGCTTCGTTCATCCGTACACGCAGCGTCGCCTCGGACTCGAGAAGGTCGTGTATCCGCACCCCGCGCTCGAGCCGATTCTGCGGCGCACGCAGGGCATTCCGATCTTTCAGGAGCAGGCGATGGCGATCGCGATGGCGCTCGGCGGCTACACCGGCTCGGAGGCCGATGAGCTGCGGCGCACGATGGGGAATCAGCGAAAGAAGGATCGGCTGCTGCGCGCGCTTCAGCGGCTGGCGCACCGTCTGGTCGAGCACGACATCGACGAGCGCATCGCGAGGAAAATCTGCGAGGATCTGCAAAGCTTCGCGAACTACGGCTTCCCCGAATCACATGCCTGGAGCTTCGCGCTCATCGCGTATGCGACCGCCTGGCTCAAGGCGCACTACCCGGCGGAATTCTACGCGGGGCTGCTGAACTCCTGGCCGATGGGATTCTATCCGGTATCGACGCTCATCCACGATGCCCGTCGTCATGGGGTGGAGGTGCGGCCGGCCTGCCTCTGCCACGGCGACTGGGAGTGCACGGTGGAGGAGACCGATCATCCCGACCGGCCGGCGATGCGCATTGGGTGGCGACACATCCGCGGTGTGGGCACGAAGTTGCTCGACGCGCTGCGCGCGAGTCGCGCTCCATCGCCGTGGACGTCGATTGCTGATATGGTCAAGCGCACCTGCCTCACGCGAAGCGATGCGCTCGCCCTGGCGCGGGCTGGCGCGTTCGCCGCCTGGGAGCCCGATCGCCGCCGCGCCGCGTGGGAGGCGCTGCGCGCGGTGGGAGACGTTCTGCCACTCGCTCCCGCCCGGCTGACGATGCACGATCCGCCGCCGATGGATCCGATGCAGCTCATCTTTCTCGACTATTCGACGACGGGATCGAGCATTCACGGGCATCCCATGCAGGCCGTCCGCGAGAAGCTGCGCCGCTGGGGCGCGGTCGACAGCAAGGATCTCGAGAAGGTGAGGAGTGGCGAGCGCATCATCGTCGGGGGTCTTGTCACCGTGCGACAGCGACCGGAGACGGCCAACGGGACGATCTTCCTGCTGCTGGAAGACGAGCGCGGATTCATCAACGTGATCGTTCCCCGCCAGCTGGTCGAGGCGAACGCCGACGTGATCAAGAGCGCGACTTTCATCCTCGTGCTGGGCCGGTTCGAGCGCGATGGCGCCGTACTCAACGTGGTGGGACAGAAGTTCGCGACGCTGGAGGTAGGCCAACTGGTTCATCGGTCGCACGACTTTCACTAAAAACGATGAGGAACAAGGAGTGAGGAGTGAGGAATTCCTCCCTCCTCAGTCCTTTTTCCTCATGCCATTCGACAGCCACCATGAATAGCACACCCCGCGCATCCCTCCTCTGGACTCGCCGAGATGCCATCTCGCTGGAGTATTTCCAGCTCTACGAGGCGCCGAACGAAATCCGTCTGTCGGGCACGATTCTCGTCGCTCACGATGGACAGCCGCTGCGCGTGGAGTACGTCGTCAACTGCGATCGCGATTGGTCCACCCGTTCGGTCCGCATCGCGCTCGCCGATGGCTCGGGCTCACGCGAGATGCGACTTCTCGTCGACGATCAGCGGCGCTGGTGGAGCGAGGGGAAGGAGCTCACCGAGGTCGCGGGCTGTGTCGATGTCGACATCAGCCTCAGCCCGTCGACGAACACGCTCCCGATTCGACGACTGTCGCTCACCCAGGGCGAGGAGCGCGACGTCGTCGCCGCGTGGGTCCGATTCCCCGATCTGGCGATCGAGCGGCTACCACAGCGTTACGTGCGCACGGGAGACTCACAATACCGCTACTCGAGCGGAGGTGGGGCGTTCACCGCTGACATCGAGGTGGACGATCTGGGGCTGGTCGTGCGGTACCCGCCTTTGTGGGAGCGGGTGGGTCTTGGGTGATCGGGGAACACCCAAAGACGTCAGGGATCAGACGTCAGGTATCAGTCATCAGAAACGGCAACTACTTGCCGCCGACGTTTCTGACTCCTGAGACCTGACGTCTGATCCCTGACGTCGTTGGGTGTTACCCCGCGTTTCCCAGGACCCCAGGAGAATGACATCGCCAAGGGGCGAGTCATCATCATTCGCGGCGTTCGCCGCCACGTGCACGACGATCGGGCCGACATCCTGCTCCGGGGCCCGCCACATCACTTCCCATCGCAGCGAATCTGCGGGCGCCGCTCCCGCGTGAGAGGCGTACTGCACACCGGTTGCCGTGTCGGTCTCAACTGCGACGCGCGGGTTCGCGGTGCACAGCGTCCCCGCCGGGGCGCCGGCATACGGCCCTGCGGCCACACGCGCGGCGAGCTGAAAGCCGCCGGCGCGGGCGGCCGTGTCGCTGATCGCGATCGTGAGCGCGTACGCCGAGCCGGGATCGTATCGCTCCGGCATTCCATCTAACGACAGCGCATCGCCCGCTCGGGGCGTGCTCTCGAAGTGACACTCTACGCATGTCGGCTCGCCAAACCCGCCGGTGTGCGCGACGGGCGGGCGCGCGTCGTGCGCCGCGCGCGCACCCGTCACGAGTGTCGCGATGAGCGCCAGCGCTGCCGCGACGCCGGCCTGCTGCCTCACGAGCCGAGCTGCGCCCGTCCAATCGTGCCCGCGTCGGTGCCGAACCAGATGGACTTCGTGGGCGCGTGGTAGATCATGTGGCGCACGGTGTTCCGGGTCGCCCCGTTGCTGGGAATGGGCGTCGTGCTCACGACCTTCTTCGTCTTCGTGTCGAAGCCGACGAGCTGGTTCGGGGCGACGCCCGTCTCCACGTACCAGATGCGATCGCGCTCATCGACGACCATCGCGTACGGGCGCGACCGTGCGCCCGATGGGGCCACCCACTCCTCGACCTTGCCGCTGGCCGGATCGAGGCGGCCGAGGAAGCCGCGCGCGTAGTCGACGTACCAGAGGGCGCCGTCCGAAGTGCGCCCGATGCGACGCCCGCGGGCGCCGGCCTCGGGGAGGTCGTACTCGCGAAGGGTCATCGTCGCCGGATCGATCGTGCCGATCTTGTTCGTCCCGAACTCGTTGAACCACGGCCGTCCCTGCGGGTCGACGATGATGCCGTACGGGCGCGTTCCGGAGCCGGGGATCTTCACCAGCTTCACCGATCCGTCGGCCACGGTGAGCTTGCCGACGTACCCGCCTCCCTGCACGGTGAACCAGATGTCGCCTTTGGGGTCGAACACCAGGGTATGGGGATCACGGGCGCCCGCGTCGGGCATGTCGATCTTTCGGATTGCCTTCGTCGCCGGGTCGAGCCGCCCGATGTGCGCGGCACGGTTGCCGGCGTACCAGACGATGCCGCTCTTGTCGACGATGAGGTTGTGCGGACCGGCGCCCTTCTCGAGATCGTACTTCGAGAACTGGCCGGTCTGGGGATCGAGCATCGCGACGTAGTCGGCCGTCTGCCCGACGAACCACACGCGCCCCTGCGCGTCGACGTACGGATCGCGCGGTCGGGAGTCGGCCCACGGGACCGCCCACTCGCGAATCTCGACCGTGTGCTGTGCGAGCGCGTCGGCCTGGGACGTCATCGAGAATAGCGCTGGCAGAGCGAGAAAAACCGCGATAGTACGCATGGAGGGCCTCCGACGAAGGGCAGGATGTCCGAACATCATTCTACGCACGAGGGGCTCCGTACGCTGAGCGGCGCGGAAGTCCCACCAGTTTCTTACAATACGTCCATGGGGGCCCGGTGCGGCACCTCGGTCCTCCGGGTAAGATTGCGAAAGGTTCTCCTGGGAGATCAGCACGATGCTCGCTGTCGGACGCACGCTGTCGCTCGTCGCCGGCGCGGTGACGACGCTCGCGGTTTCGTTGAGCGCGCAGACCATGTCGTTCGAGGAGTACGATCCGCCCTCGTCGCTGGTCGTGCCCGCGCACCGCGTCACGCGCGCCAAGTATCCGTTCATTGACGTTCACAGCCATCAATCGCTCGGCGCGGACTACGCGCGGCTGACGCGCGAGATGGACGCGATGAACATGCGCACGATGGTGAACCTCAGCGGCCGCTCGGGCGAGGCGCTCGCCACCGGCGTTCGGAACGCGCGGAGCGCGGCGCCGGGACGATTCGTGTTCTTCGCCAACCTCCAGTTCGCCGGTATCGACGATCCGCAGTGGGGCGCGAACGCCGCCGCGCAGCTCGAGCGCGACGTGAAAGCCGGCGCTCGGGGGCTCAAGATCTTCAAGAACCTCGGGCTCGACCTGAAGGACGGGTCGGGCAAGCGCGTGCCCGTCGACGATCCGCGCCTCGACCCGGTGTGGCGCAAGGCGGGCGAGCTGGGTATTCCGGTGCTCATCCACACCGCCGAGCCGCGCCAGTTCTTCGACCCACACGACAAGAACAACGAGCGGTGGCTCGAGCTCAAGGAGTTTCCGCGGCGCGCGCGCCCGCCAGGTGAGTACCCGCCGTGGGCGACGATCATTGCTGAGCAGCACCGCGTGTTCCGCAAGCATCCGAGGACGACGTTCATCAACGCCCACCTCGGATGGCTGGGCGGCGATCTCGCGCATCTCGGCGCGTTGATGGATTCGCTGCCCAACATGTACGCCGAGATGGGGGCGGTTCTCGCGGAGCTGGGACGTCAGCCGCGGTTCGCGCGCCAGTTCCTCACCAAGTACCAGGACCGCGTGCTGTTCGGCAAGGACGCCTACCAGCCGGTCGAGTACCATACGTACTTCCGTGTGCTCGAGACGGCCGACGAGTACTTCGACTACTACCGCCGGCGGCACGCGTTCTGGAAGATGTACGGCCTCGAGCTGCCTGACGAGGTCCTGAAGAAGATCTACTACAAGAACGCGTTGCGCATCATCCCGGGGCTCGACGCCTCGGCGTTCCCGCCGTAACCAGCAGTCGATTACATGGACGCATTCGTCGAGACGCTCTTCAAGTATCGGCCGGTCGTCTTCGAGCGCGGGGACATCGTGCTCGCGGCGCCGCGACCGATGCTGATCGCCATCGCCGTGATCGCGATCGCGGTCGCGCTCGCGTGGGCGTATCGCCGAGCGCGCGGAAAGAGCACGCCGCGCGACCGCGTGCTGCTGACCGCCGTTCGCGTGGCGATCGTCGTCCTCGCCGGCATCGCCCTGCTCCGACCGACGCTGCTCGTGTCGACCGCGGTCCCGCAAAAGAACGCGGTGGCGGTCCTCATCGATGACTCGCGCAGCATGCGCATCGCCGATGCGGACGGTGACACCCGCGCGGACGTTGCGCAGCGGCTCTTCGGGACACGCGACAGCGTGCTCGCGCGTGCGCTGGCCGAGCGGTTCCAGCTGCGCTACTACCGCTTCTCGTCAGGCGCCGACCCTGTCCCTGATGGCCGCGCGATGACCTTCGCTGGCGGGCGCACGCACCTCGGTGCGGCGCTCGACCGCGCGCGGCAGGATCTCTCGACCGTTCCCCTCGCTGGGCTCGTCGTGATCACCGATGGCGCGGACAACTCCGCCAGCGCGCTCGCCGAGCCGCTGCTGGCGTTGAAAGCGCGCGGCCTTCCGGTGTACGCGGTCGGGGTTGGCGCACCGCGTTTCGAGCGCGACATCGAGATCACGAGGGTCGAGGTGCCGCACAGTGCGCTCAAAGGCACGGCGCTCGTCGCCAACGTCGTTGTCGCGCAGCGCGGATACGCCGGTCGCACGGTGAAGCTCCTTGCGGAAGACGCCGGCCGCATCGTCGCGTCGCAGGACGTCACGTTGCACGGCGACGGTGAGGAATCGCCGGTGCGGATCCGCGTCGTCACGTCGGAGACCGGTCCGCGGCAGCTCCGTTTCCGCATCGCCCAGCAGGAGCGCGAGCTCATCGCCGAGAACAACGCGCGCGAGGCGTTGGTGACGGTGACGGA
>JAICNG010000078.1 GCA_025931335.1 Gemmatimonadaceae bacterium
AAGTGGAATCCGGCCGCTTCCACGCGCTCGGTGGGCGGAATGAACGCCTGCGCCGTGAGGAGATGCGGCAGGTAAGAGAGGGTGGTGCCCTCCGGCGCGGGAAAGACGAAGCCACCGCTGTTGTCGAACGGATCGCCCGACGGCGCGTGAAAGCGCGAGTTCCACATCAGCGCCGGGTAGAACGCGTTGTTGATCACCATCGGCGTTCGCCGCTGATTGCGCGGGCCTCTTCTGGCCGGCCCGACGATGCGATTGTTGTCGATGCCGATCGCGATCGGCTGCGTGTCCCCGAAGCCGTTCGTCGGTGAATGACAGCCGCCGCACGCGTTGTCGTCGTTGAGACCCTGAATCGGGTCGAACCAGAGATGGCGGCCGACGTCGGCGAGCTGCCGATCGATGCGGCGGCCGAGGCGCCATTCGAGGGTGCTCGCCACGCGCCCGGTGAAGCCGTGCCGCGCGAGATATCGGCGGAGCACGTCGTCCAGGTCGCCGCCGTCGATGGCCGAGGCTGAAACGGTCGGAGGACTCACCGCGCGGGAAGGCTCCAGGTCGGAGCAGCCACCTAACGCCAGTGCCGCGATCGCGGTTCCGAGGATTGGCCGCATGGCCGCTACTCAGCAGCGCAGGACACGCGAGGATTCGATTCCGCGAACAAGCCCTCCGGGTTGTGCCGCCAGAGCCAGACGTGGAGGCCCCACACGCCGAACTCGTCCTCTGGCTGGAAGCTGGCGCCCAGGAACTCGGGCGGCTCCGCGTTCGTCCACGCCACGTACGGAATCGCCAGCTCGACGCCCACCAGCCGTGCGCGGCCATCCTTGCCCGGTTCGTAGACCAGCGCTTCGGGGAGCGCCGGGTCGATGACGCCGTCCAGCCGACCCGGATGCACGTATACCATTCCAACCGGTCCTTCATCCGGGCGGCTCTCGCAGCCGTGGAGGAACACGAAGCCGTCGTCTGTCGCGGCGGTGAGCTCGTGGTAGCGGGCGGTGGCGCGGCGGAGGGTAGCGAGGGCGCGTGCTCCCTCCATCTCGGTACTTGTATTAGCCGCTAGAAGCGCCGGCCCCGCCGGCGCGACTGGCGCCTCTGCGGCGCACGCAGCCAACAGTGATGCGGTTGCGACAATCGCGACGAATCGCGCGTTGAGGCGTGAGGGGGACGCGTCCATGTGGATTCTCCTGAGGTGTTGTGCGTCGGCAAGGTGCGACGACCGCGCCTCAGGGCGCGTCGGCGGTGCTGCCCAATTTTGGGACGGAGGCTGCCTACATTAGAAGGAAAGACCTACATGGCCTTCCGCCGGCCGCCGCGCACCGCCGGCTCGATCTCAGCCGCGCGCGCGAGCTCCTTGTGGATGCGGGCAACGCGCTCCACCTGCCCCTTCGCCGGGAATCGCTCGTAGAAGCCGTCCGCGCGAAACGAGCGCACGATCTCCCCCCACGGCGACAGCCGCCGCTCCCAGCGCCTAACGCGCCCCTCGGCCGGATCGGCATCCGCAGCGGCGAGGTCGGCGCAGACGCGAATCATCGCCTTGATCGTGACCGAGCTCGTGACGAAGTATCCGGGGTTCCCCCACGCGTCGTCCCACACCTTCTCGGCCGCCTTGAGAAAGTCGCGCACCACGCCGTAGAACCGCTCGGCATGCCGCGCGTCGGTGCCCGCGCGCTCGATTCGCTTCCAATCGGCGGTCACCCAGCGGTGGATCTCGTTGAACAGCTCGGCCTGGAGGATCCACTTTTCCTGGCGGCTGCGGCCGCCGAGTCGGTTGATGCGGTAGCGGAGCGGACTGTCGCCCTCGCGATAGAGGAGGTCGACGACGCGCGCGGCGAACCGCTTGTCAGGCGCCGCCCACGAGACTTTCTCGTACAGATCGACGAGATGACTCTTGTTGATGCGCGTCGGCGTCGAGTTGATGATCACGAACATCTCGGTGGCGAAGTCTTCGCTCTTGCCATCGAAGATCACGCACGGCACGTGAATCGACGCCGCCTCCTCCGGCCGCTCGGACCGGTAGAAGTGCAGTGCGGCGAGACGGTGCTGGCCGTCGATGATCAGGAACTTCCCGCGCGGCTCCTGGAGATTGCCGACGTTCTCGAACCGTCCGACGGGCTCGAAGTCGAGCCGCTCGCCGGTGAAGAGCAGCACGGCGCCGGGAATCGGCGGCTGGCTGACCGCGGTCTCGTAAAAGTTCGTGATCGCGCGGACCTTGGCCTTGGAGAGCTGGCGTTGAAACGCCTTGTCCGAGCGCTCGATGCGGGCGATGAAGCCGGCGATCTCGTCGCCCTCGGTGGGTGTCTCAGGGGCGATCTGCTCGCCCTCGCCGTAGTACCGGCTGATGAACTGGACCTTGTCGAGGAGGTCGTCGCCGGGATAGGAGACGAAGTAGTAGACGCTGTCCTTCTGCCGCACCTGGGTTGCGAGCACGACCGCGCTCCTGCCGAAGTTCCGCGAAGCTTGGCGGGGGCGACACGGCGAATCAACTGGGGCTCACCGCCGCGATCGGTACCGGCGCTTCAACCTTCCTCCGCGAAGCGGGCTAGGGTGTGGTCAGGAAGCCTCATGCAAGTATTTGTATTAGGGCTAGCGACCACGACACGCTTCGAACCCGCGGTTCAAGCAACAGGGCTCGGACATCGCGCTCCGCAGCATGCGTGCGACGACTCGGCGGCCTCACGGCGAGGCAGGAAGCAGTTCCTCCAGCACGAGCCGCGTCTTCGGCGCCACCAACCGGTCGTCGAAATAGCGCGTGACGATCTCGAGCGCTGCCGCGACGCTCGTGACATTCAGGGAACGCAACAGGTAACGAACATCGTCGAGGTCGCGAAACTCGGCGCCGAGGCGCATTGCGACGCACTTCATCGCGAGCAGATACTCGGGGCGGGCGGTGAAGACGCGCAGGTGCGCCATCTCGAGATAGGGATCGAACTCCCCGCGCGGGCTCAGGTATCCCTTCACCGCATCGTTCAGCCACGCCTCCGGGACTCCCTCCTTTGCCGCCACTCGCGCCGCCGCTTCGCGAATGACGCGCGTCGGCCGAAAGAACGCGTCGACGTCGCGCGTCGCCGGGCGCGCATCGAAGACCAGACACATCACCGCGCCGCCGACGAGGTAGATCTCCCCTTCGACCTTCTCCGTGGCCAACTCCCGCTCGAGTGCTTCCAGCAGTCGCCTGATGTCGGCGCGTGTGAGCTCGGTCCGATCAGGCATCAGACACGCGAGCCGAGCGAGGCGTCGATGAAGAGGTTTCGTCGCTTGAACGGCACTGGGCTGGCGCGCAGGAGATGAAGCCGCAAACCCTCCAGCGGCGTCGCGAACCACGGGGTGTCGAGCGGTGGAACCCGGCGCGTCCAGGCGGGCGCGGCGACATTCCTGGCGTGCGCCGCCTGCTCCACCATGGCGGCGACATAGTTCCGGAGAAAGGGAGAAAGCACGCCGAGGTCCGCGTCGGCAACCGCGTCCCGCAACTCGGCCGCTCCCAGCGCGGTGAGAAGGTCGTTCAGCTCGGCGAGCGCATAACGATGATCCTCCGCACCCAGCGCATCGATCAGCTCGGCGAACCTGACCCGGGCGTCCGGAATTGCCCGCGCGAGGACGTACGTGGACAGGTCCTGGCCAGCTGCGGCGGCAGCACGTTTGAGCAATGCCTTCTCACGCGGCGTGACGCGGATCTGAAGAAACTGGGACTTCGCACCCATGCCGTGAAGATAGGGCTGCGATTTGGTATGTCAATACAACCGTATTGACACACCTACCGGCCACGATCGCGCTGCGTGCTCACCAGACGGTGACTCACCGGATCGTAGGTGACGAGCAGCACCTCCAACGGATCGGGAGCGCACGCCGGCGGTGCTGGTGGTGACGCTCGATCCCTGGCGCGACACGCCGAGCCGCCTGCCGGCGATCGCGAAGCAATGGGGCATGAGCGGAGACGCCCATGTGCTGAGACGCTGGTATACGTGATCGCGCCTAACGGGCGCATTGCCTACGTCGTCAACGGGAGCACCGAGCAGATCCGCGCCGCCGTTCGCGCGCTCTGCCGATTTCGACCTCGCCGCTCGCGCAGCCGGGCGCGGCAATTGCTGCCTGGGTCTCAAAACGCACCGGAGCACACCATGGCCGACGAGAGACGCAAGGGCCCGACCGACCGGCGGCGCAGCCGCGCCCCCAAGGAACCCAAGGACGACAAGCAGGCGACGACGTCGCCGCCCGCCACACCCGACGCGCAATCCCGCGGCCAGGACCCTAACGACGTCGCCCGTTTCGATGCCGAGGAGCTCGACAAGTCCATTCGCGCGCGCGAACAGGAAGAGCGTGGCGAGGTCTTCTAGAGGAACAATTGGCGAAGCTCAGTGCTGGCCTTTTGATGTACCGCTTCCGCACGGGCCAGCTCGAGGTCCTCCTCGCCCACCCTGGCGGCCCCTTCTTTACCAACAAGGACCTGGGCGCGTGGACCATCCCGAAGGGACTGGTCGATGAGGACGAGGACCAGCTCGTGACGGCGCGACGCGAATTCGAGGAAGAGACCGGAACGAGGCCCGAGGGCGACTTCGTCCCGCTCGGCGAAGTCCTTCAGAAGGGAGGCAAGACCGTCGTCGCCTGGGCGTTCGAGGGCGACCTCGACCCGGCCGCCATCAGGAGCAACACCTTCCAGAGGGAATGGCCGCCGCGATCGGGGCGATGGCAGACGTATCCCGAGATCGACCGCGCCGAGTTCTTCTCGATCGCTGAAGGGAAGACGAAGATCAACCCTGCGCAGGCCGAGTTTCTCTCGAGGCTGGAGAGCCTCCTGCGCTGAAACTGGAAGATGGTGCTCGAGGCGCAGCACGTTAGCGCGCGACCTTCGTGACGGTCTCCCAGGTTCGCGTCGTCACGGCCTTCCCGAACGTCTTCTCGATCAGCGTCATGAAGACGGGTCCCTTCGGGGTCGGGACGTAGGCGCTGAACACCTCCTGCCCGGTCATCAGCAGGATCCGCGCGCCGTGGAGCTCGATCGGCAGCTTCAGCTTCGCCGTTGGCTTCTCGCGCAGAAACGTGACGATCCGTTTCGCGTCGCTCGGAAGGCCAAAGGTCTCGTAAGGATCGCTCGCCAGCATCTCGCGGAGCATGTCGACCGGCCGCACAATCGTCACGAACGCCTGGCCGAGGCGCTGCTCCATTGCCGACTCCGCCCTCTTCTGAAGCGAGGCGTCCGATGCCCTCGGCGCGCTGAACACGACGTTCCCGCTCGAGAGGACGGTCTTCACCTCCTCGAAGCCGGCGGCCTCGAAGGCCTTCTTCAGCTCCGGCATCTTCGCGTTCATCGGGCTCACGCCTCGCAGGAACGCCGCATATCGTCGCATTGTTCGGGAAGCGTACGCTCGGCGCAGCATTGCCGGCAAGGAGGCATGCGCCGACGTTGTCATTCGCCATTAGATAGAACCCATGGACCGCCACCGTAACCCGGCCGCCGAGCGTGAAACCGTATCCGTTCATCCCGCTTCGGTTCGTGCGCCGAAGCCTCGACGAATCCCGCACCCGCGCGAAAGCGTTTTACGACGAGATGAGCCGCCGCCGCACGACGCGGCATTTCGCGACCGATCCCGTTCCACGCGAGCTCATCGAGTACGCCATCCGCACCGCGGGAACGGCGCCGAGCGGCGCGCACCAGCAGCCGTGGACGTTCGTCGCTGTCTCCGACCTCGAGCTCAAGCGACAGATCAGGGAGGCGGCCGAGCGCGAGGAGCATGACTTCTATCACGGCAAGGCGCCGCGCGAGTGGCTCGAGGCGCTACTGCCCCTCGGCACGGATGAGCACAAGCCTCACCTCACCGACGCGCCGTGGGTGGTCGTGCTCTTCCGCCACGCGTACGGGCTCGACGCCGAGGGGCGCAAGCGGACGTATTACTACACGGAAGAGTCGTGCGGCATCGCGGCCGGCCTCTTCATTGCCGCCGTGCATCAGATGGGACTCGTCACGCTCACGCACACGCCGAATCCCATGGCGTTCCTTCGAGAGCTCCTCGGCCGGCCCAGCAACGAGCGGGCGATGCTCGTGATGCCGGTAGGCTATCCGGCGGCCGACGCGCAGGTGCCGGATATCGCACGCAAGCCGCTCGAGGAGATCGCCCTGTGGCGGTGACGGCGGTGGAAGCCGGTACGCTACGCCCCAGTCGGCGGTCCGAACCAGGTGGTTAGCGCGTCGACGAGCCCCAGCTGGGTGACGTCTCCCACCCACGCCACGTATCCATCGGGCCGAACCAACACCGCGGTGGGAGCAGTGATTGCTCCGAGTGCCGGAAGCTCCCACGCACCAGAGTATTTGGCGTCGATTACCTGAACGCGGTCACGCCATGGCGTGATCGCGACCGCGCCGGGGGCACCGAGGTTGAGGAGCACCGGCCGGGCGTCGTGCAGCAGGGTGAAAACCCGCCGTGGGCCGTTAGGCGTGACCAGGTCGAGGTCGGGCATGCGGCGTCCGAGCAGCGGGTGTCCCGGCCCAAGGTCGTAATGAATGTCCAGACCGGACATCATCGCGGCGAATCGCCGGCGAGGCTCTTCCATGCCGAGGAGCTCGGAAATAGTGTCGGCCACGGCCTTGGTGCGATCGTCTCGACGGCGAAGCGCGACGTGCACCATCGTGTTGCGCAGCGCGCGGGCACCGACCGGGTGGCGCTCGACATGGTAGGTATCGAGGAGGCTGTCTGGCGAAATCCCCTTGACCACCTGCGCCAGCTTCCACCCCAGGTTCACCGCATCCTGCACGCCGGTCTGGAGGCCTTGTCCACCATCCGGGGGATGCACGTGGGCGGCGTCGCCGGCCAGCAGGACGCGCCGGTCGCGGTAGGCCGCGGCCTGACGAGTCATATCGGTGAACCGGGAGATGAACGTGGGACTGTGGATCCCGTAATCGGTCCCGTATACGGCGATGAGCGCCTCGCTGAGATCGCGCAGGGTGGGTTCGGCCGTGTGTCCAACGTCCCGCTCGGTCACGAGGACGCCGACCCGCTTCCCATCCTCTAACCTGCTGAGGGAATGGATGCCGAGGGCGTCGCGGCGGATGCCCCATTCCGAGGGCTCCTCAGTCATCTCGACCTCGGCGATCAGGTTGCTCGTCGTCGGATCCCACCCGGGGAACTCGATGCCGGCCGCCTTGCGGATGAGACTGCGTCCGCCGTCGCACCCGACGAGATAGTCCGCCCGAAGCGACTGGCCGTCGGCGAGATGGACGTCGATGCCGGTGTCGTCCTGCGTGAAGCCTGTGACGTCGCGTCCGCGATGGATCTTCACCCCCAGCTCGTCGACCCAGCCGGTGAGAATGCGCTCGATGTGGCTCTGCGAGAGCGCGAGCCCGTAGGGGTGCCGAGTGGGAAAGTCGCTGATGTCGAGCGGCGTGCCGGCGAATCCCGCGACTTGCATGATCTGTCCCTGCGAGAGGAAGCGATCGGCGATGCCCCGCATGTCGAAGACCTCGATGGTGCGTGAGTGCAGACCGCGCGAGCGCGAGCCGATGAGGTCCTGGCTAGCGCGCCGCTCGACAATCGCGACGTCGACGCCCGCCAACGCCAGCTCGCCCGCCAACATCAGCCCTGTCGGACCTCCTCCGGCGATCACGACCGACAACACACGCATTTCGTGCCTCCGGTTCTTGGGTTTTGATTCGGCCGGCGACTATGCGGCACGACCCCGGGCTTGCCGCAAGTCCCCCGCTTCGCTATATGCTGAGAGTGGCAAGGAGGGATACTCTCCTTTCGCTACCCACATGCCATTCCTCGTCGTCGCGACCAAGCGCCTGCCACTTCGCCCGGGCAGGAACGTCCTCGGCGGCGACGACGCGCAGGCCCCCACCGGCCAGGCGAAGCCGTTCGCCGTGATCGAGGTCGCCGCCGACGGCGCGGCGTCGATCAGCACGACACGAACGGACGTCGCCGTGACGGTCAACGGCGCCCCCGTTGGCGCCACCCGCTTGCCGCTCACGCACGGCGCCAGGATCGACATCGGCGGACGCAAGCTCACGTTCGCCCATGAGGACCTCCGGGCGCCGACGCCCATTCCCGCCTCCGATACGAGCGCCGCGCTCCTCGGCCAAGACGGGCAGCGCCACTCGATCCCGTCCACGGGGCTCGACATCGGTCGCGACCCGAATTGCGACGTCGTCATCGCGTCCGACGATGTGTCGCGCTGGCACGCGCAGATTGCGCCGGGATCCGGAGGCTATCAGCTCCGCGACTCGAGCACGAACGGCGTCTACGTGAACGGGCAGCGCGTCCTCGGCGAGCGCTGGCTGGTGTCGGGCGACACCATTCGCATCGGCGCGGCGCAGCTTCGCTTCGAGGGCGGCACGGCGACGTCGCTATCGAGCGTGGCGACCCTCGATACCGACCAACTGGCCCCCCTCGCGCAGGCGGCGAGCCGGCCACGCGCCGAGACGCCGGGCCCTAACGAGACGGTGCGACTTTCACGGACGGGCGCGGCGGCCGTTCCCGAGCCGCCGCTCCTGGCGACGCTCGAGCTCCTGAGCGACGGCGGCCTCAAGGGAAAGCGCTTCCGCATAACGCGTCCGCTCGTTCACGTGGGGCGCAGCACGAGGAGCGACCTGGTCATTGCCGACAAGAGCGTCTCGAGCGCGCACGCCAAGCTCCAGCGGCGCGGGAGCGACTGGTACGTCGTCGACGACGGCTCGAAGAATGGGACCCACGTCGACGGCCAGCGCGTGTCGGGCGAGCGGAAGCTCCGCGCCGAGTGCGAGATTCGGTTCGGCGCCGTCAGCGCGCTCTTCCGCGCGGTCGCGGCCGGCGGTCCCCAGGGCCGATCGACCGGTGGTGTCGTCGGCATCATGGACGAGCGCATCGACAAGAAGCCGCGTCGATGACCGCGCGCCGGGAACCAATCCCGGCAGCCATGGCGAGCCTCGTCGGGCACCTTCTCTACGGGGTCCTTCTCGGCCTCGCGTACGTTCGCGTCGCGTCAGGTGGGCGGGTGGGCGCGGCCTCTGGGGCGTATTCCGCGTAACGCCGAGTTGCCGTCCCGATCGCCGGAGGCGCATCTTGGCGCCACGCGCGCCCAATACGGGCGACTCAAACACGCGATTCGGGGGTGGCGTGGCGATCGAAGGGACGCGTCGCTGGATCAACCTGTGGGTGCACGAGCGTCGACATCGCGTGTCGTTCTGGCGACGGCTCACGCCGCCGCAGCTCTTCGTCTCCTCCTTCGTCACCCTCATCGCGCTCGGCGCGGTGGGCCTTCGGACGCTCCCCGGGATCTACACGGGCGAGCGGCTCGGGTGGACCGACGCCATCTTCACCGCCGCCAGCGCCGTCTGCGTGACCGGGCTCATCGTCGTCGATACGGCGACGTACTTCACCACCGCCGGGCAGGGGTTTCTCCTGCTGCTCATCCAGCTCGGCGGGCTCGGGATGATCACCTTCACGACGCTGATCATCCTCGCGCTCGGACGACGCCTGTCGCTCCGCCACGAGCAGCTCGTGTCGCCGGGCGCGGACGTGGCATCGCAGGTTCGCATCGAATCGCTCACGCGCACCGTCGTGCGCTTCACGCTCCTCGTCGAGGCGGCCGGCGCCGTGGTGCTGTACGTCGCCTGGGTGCCGCGGCTCGGCTGGAGAGAGGCGGCATGGCCAGCGGTCTTCCACTCCGTGAGCGCGTTCTGCAACGCCGGGTTCGCGGTGTTCTCCAATTCCCTCATCGATTATCAGCGCTCGCCGGTCGTGCTGGTCGTCGTCATGGCGCTCATCGTCGCCGGCGGCCTGGGATTCCTGACGATCGAGGAAGCGTTGATGTGGCGGCGCATGCGTCGCGCTCGTCCGTCGTTCCGGCTGTCGCTGCACTCGCGCCTCGTGCTCGCGACGACCGCCGTGCTCCTCGTCGCGGGATGGGCGCTGTTCGCGATCTTCGAGTGGCGCGTCACTCTCGGTGAGCTGCCGCTCCCGCATAAGCTCGTCAACTCGCTGTTCCTGAGCGTCACGTCACGAACGGCCGGCTTCAATTCCGTCGACTACGCGAGCGCCACCGACAGCACGAACTTCCTGACGATCCTGCTCATGTTCGTGGGCGGCTCTCCAGGCTCGACCGCCGGTGGCGTCAAGACGACGACGATCGCGCTCCTCGCATTGCTCGCCTGGTCCCGGTTTCGCGGGCGCGAGACCACGCACGCCTGGGGCCGAACGATCCCGGAAGAAACGATGCAACGGGCCGTCGGACTCGCGCTCACGGCGTTCGCGCTCTTGACGGCCGGCATCTTTCTGTACACCTACACCGAGCACACGGGCATCGCGGAGGGACACGCGCGCTTCCTGCCCATCATGTTCGAGGCGGCGAGCGCGTTCAACACCGTCGGATTGTCCATGGGAGCGACGGCAACCCTGTCGGAGGCGGGCAAGTGGATTACGATCTTCCTCATGTTCGTCGGCCGGGTGGGGCCGCTGACGTTCGCCGCGGCCCTGGCGCTGGCGGCTCACCGGCGACGCCGTGATCACTTTCGTTATGCGCACGAGGACGTCGTCGTCGGCTGACCAACATTCATGAAACGCTTCTTCGTCATCGGACTCGGCAACTTCGGGCGGACCATCGCCGCGGCGCTTCACGCGGAAGGGCACGACGTCGTCGCGGTCGATACCAACGAAGAGGTCGTCGAACGGGTTGCGCCCCATGTCACGCGAGCCGCGGTCGCCGACGGCCAAAGCCTTCCCACGCTCGAGCGACTGGGAGGGCGCGACGCCGCCGCCGGCGTGGTGAGCACCGGTGACGACATCACGGCGAGCATTCTCTCGACACTGGTCCTCCGCGACCTCGGCGTGGCCGAGATCTACGTCAAGGTCGTCTCGGCCGAGCACGCGCGCGTGATGGAGAAGCTCGGCGCGACGGAGACGATTTTCCCCGAGCGCGACTCGGCGATGCGGCTCGCGACGCGCATCTCGAGCACCGCGATTCTGAATTACGTTCGGCTCGGTCCGAACTTCAGCATCCAGGAGATGGCCGTGCCCACGCCCTGGATCGGGAAGAGCCTTCGGGCGCTGCGGCTGCCGCAACGATTCCGGATCTCAGTCGTGGCCGTGCACGATGTCCTCAACGACACGATCGTTTCGGCCCCGGCCCCCGACGCGCCGCTCAAGGACTCTGACACGCTGCTCGTCGCCGGCGACGACGAGGACCTCGCGCGCGCGGCGCGCCAGGAGTGATGCCGGTCGTCCGATCGTGTCGCTCATGGTCGTGCCGAGGCGGCCCGGTGACGTAGTGGCGCGTCTGCTGCGCGCCAGAGGTGAGCCAGCCGGCGACGATAGTCGGCGGCGCGCCCGAAATCGTTCCGGCGTTCGTGCAGCACGGCCAGACGACCGTAGGCGCGGGCCAGCTCGAACGCATCGAGCTCGGCGCGAAACAATGCGCGCGAACCGACATATCGCTCGTACACGGCGATGGCGGAATCCGGTTGGCCCGCCTGTTCCCAGGCACGCGCGAGCTGAGGCCGACTGTCGACCGGTATCAGTAGCTCCTCGAACCACTCGTGTCTCGACACATTTAGATGGCGAGGTCGGAGCTCGGCGAGGGCTCGTTGGGGATCGTGATTCGCCAGAGCGAGGTCGGCGCGCGCCTGCCGCAACATCCACGGATTGGTCTTCGCGAGTGCGCGCGGCAGGAATCTCTCGTACGCCGCGAGGAGATCCGTCGCGCGTTGCGGCTGCTTCGCCTGGGCAAAGAACCGGGCCATCAGGAGAGCCGGCTGGCCCCAAACGCCAAGAGAATCCGCGGGCTGACCGGCGACGAGCCCCTCCGCTTCTCTCACGGCTCCGAGCGTGTCCCCCGCGACCAGTCGCAGCTGTGCGGCGGCCGCGGCTGCTCCGAATGCCGCTCCGGTGAGCTGCCTCTCGACGAGCTGCGCCTGAAGCTCATGGAGATGCGACGCCGCTTCAGTGAATCGGCCTTGCACCGCGTCGAACAGCGCCGCCGTGCGGAGCGCGAACGGTATGTCCGACGGTGCATCGATGCGCAGCGCCAGCGCGTGCGCCCGCGTATAGTCGCCTCGAGCCGCCGCCAGATGTGCTCGCGTGGTCTTGGGCCACGCGTTATCCGGAAAACGGTCCGATGCCTCCGCGAGAACCGCCTCTGCCTCGGCGTCTCTCCCGAGCGAATACAACACGCGCACGAGATACGACTGGTTGAACGGTCCGGGGAACCACGTGCGGGATTCCTGGAGCACGCGTTCGGCCTCTTCGAGATCGCCGAGCAGAATGTGGACGCTGGCGAGGCCATTGTAGGACACGACGACCTGGTTGCGCCCGAACTTCTTCGCCTCGCGGACGTGCTCGCGGTAGCGGTCGACCGCTCTCACGGGATCGTCCTCGACTTTCATATAGTACTCGGCCTCCACCAGGTTCCGCTCGTAAGGCGAGAGCCGGTCGCGCAGCGTGTACGCCTCGAGCAACGCCTCGTAGGAGCGCCGGTCCTTCGCGCCTTGGGCACCGAGATAGAAGTGGAGGTTCAGGTAGGCTTGCGCGAAAGCCGGGTCGATGGCGATTGCCTCTTCCGCCAGCTCGATCGCTCGCAGAATGTCGCCGCGCAGCCGAAACGCCAGAAACCCTTCCATGTGCTTGAGCAGTGCGCGGATCGAATCCGTCGTGACCGGATACAGCCGGTCTCTGCCTTCCATTGACCCGATCCTGTCAGCGAAACGTCTGCGCACTCCCTGGGTCAGTCGATCTGTCGCGGCCACGACTTCGTCGGCGCTTTTCGCGATGACGCCATCGCTGTCCAGCAACTCGCCATTCTCGGCGGACACGAGTGACGCGCTCAGGTACCGCGCCTCACCGCTGGTGAGAATGTCGACTCGCACGAAGGCCTTGAGGCCTTCGCGCATGGCGACTTCACGCGCGACCGCGGGCACCAGCCGGAGCTGCGCATCGCGACCCATGCGCTGGAGTGTCGCCTCGATCGCCGGTCGTCCCATAACGCTCAGCCGCGGCGATCGCGCCAGAACCTGACGAACCCGCTCAGCGACGAAGTCGCCGAGGAGGGTGTCACGCGCGGCGTCGGCGACCAGGATGACGTCCCGTCCGGTGGGAGGGATGAGCAGCCAGCCCATGAGAGTCGCGACCGCCACCGTCAGCGACAGCAACACGAGGGGCCGTGCGCGCCGCGATGACGACGGCCGCCGTGCTTCGGGCGCCAGCGCGTGCGGGCGTGGTAACGGCGGTCCAGGCGCCGCCGGCGAGCTGCGGGGGATGTCATCCCTTTGGAGTCGGTCGGCGAGTGTGCTCACCTCGGCATCGACATCGAGGCCGAACTGCTCACGCAATAGCAGGGTGTGCGAGCGCGCATGCTGAATGGCGCCGGCCCGATCGCCGGCCGAGTCGAGCGCCCGCATGACGCGAAGGGCTACGCGGCCGCTCGTCGGTTCATGCGCGGCCAGTCGGCGCCACCATTCCGCGGCCCGCGCGAAGTCGCCTGCCGTCTCTCGTTCCTTCGCCAGCGCTTCCAGCAACTGGCCACAGCTCCGCGCCAGCCGTTCCCGCTCCGTGTCCAGCCAATGCTCGAACTCGGGCGCATCATCGACGTGGAAGCCGTCCAGGAAGGGACCGCCGTAGACAGAAGCCGCGTCTTCCAGCCGTCCCTGGAGGAGCGCCTGCTCGAATTCCGCCACGTCGCTCGACACCAGCTCGTTGTCGAGCCTGATGTCCGCGCCGGCCGTCACGACGGCCGATTCCCCAAGCTCCTTGCGAATGAGATAGATCGAATCGGAAAGGAGGTGTCGCGCGCGCTCCGGACTGGCATCGGGCCAGAGCAGCGCCATCAGCTTGTCGCGGCTCACCGGTCGCCCCCGCGAAGCGGCGACGCATGCCAGGAGAGCGATTCGGCGACGCTGCGCGACGCGGCCGCTCAGTGGGCCCGCCGGCCCTTCGATCAGCGCCCCGCCCAGGAGCTTCAACCTGAACATTGCACCTGCCCTGCCGGTCGGGACTGAACCGCGAGACGGAAACGATAGGGCGCGAGAGGGAGACGATGGCGACGTCGCAACTTGCGTCCAGGCGTGAGTGGGGGCAAGCGACGCGAGCTTCTCCCCGGCTTCGACACGCTTCACTCACTACCGGAGGCCGTCATGCATTCGTTCCGATCGCTCTTCAAATGGTTCGCACCCCTGAGCCTGGCCACGCTGATGGCGGCGTGCAGCGATGGCGGAGACCCGGCGACGGCGCCCGGGACCACGCCCCGGTTCACGGCCGGCTCGGGAAGCGCGTCGACGCTGCTCGGCCGCGCCACGTTCTCCCAGGACGCCAACTTCAAGGTCAAGCGCATCACCGGAGACTGGCACGTGGAGGTGAAGGCTCATCGCGAGCTCGACGTGGCCGTGCAGCAGATCGTCTTCCAGCCGGGGAGTTACAGCGGCTGGCACAGCCATCCGGGGCCCGTCTTCATCCAGGTGGTGTCGGGCACGATGACGTTCTATGAGTCCGACGATCCCAACTGCACACCGATCGTTCGGAGCGCCGGCCAAGGCTTCCTCGATGTGGGCGAGCACGCTCACATCGCGCGCAACGAGACCGGGAGCCCGGCGACGAACATCGTGACGTATCTGGCGCCGCCAGGTGCTGTACTGCGTATCGACGAGCCCAACCCGGGCAATTGCCCCTTCTGATTCTCATGATGAGAGAGCGGCCACCGAAACTGGTGGCCGCTCTCTGGTTGGGAGCCACGCTCAATCACGTCGTGATGTTCCTTGGGCTCGCCCGCGTCGATGCCACGCCCCCGACGATGCACGCCAGCATGAGCGAGGCGAGCCCCGTCACCAGCCCATAGCGCGGCGCCGCGAGCGCCACGACCATCGTCAGGAATCCCGCCACCACGAACGCCGTGCCGAACGCGCGGTGCGTCGTGCGCCAGAGTTGCGGGTCCTCGAGCGTGCGCTTCGTGCGCACGCCCGCCACCCAGTTCGGGCGCAGCCGCGGCATCACGTTGCCCATCACGATCAGGCACGCGCCGAGCACCACGGGGACGATCCGCGCGGCCGCACCGGTGGAGCCGAGTGCGCCAGCGATGATCGCGGCGTGAAGGCCGAGGATGAGGATGACCACGGCGAGAATGATCGCGTCATAAGTCTTGCCGAAGCGTGCGAACTGGTCCGGGCTGGTCACCTCGTCGGGCGCGCTCCGGAGGAGCAGACGTCCCACGCGCTGGCCGGCCGCGGTTGGGGCGGCGCGAAACGCGGCCCAGATGGCCAGTGCGAGCGCCGGGACCATCGAGAGCGCGAACCATCGGGGCACGGGGCTGGCCGGCTCCGACAACTCGAATGGAAGCATCCCCTCGAGTCCCAGGTCCACCATCGCCGGGAGCTTCGCGTAGACGACGACGGACGCCACCGCCGCCGCGGCGATGAGCGCGAGCGGTACCCACTTACGATCGACGCTTGGCATTTGAGCCTCTGGGCTGGACCCAGTTGAGGAGATGTTCGACGGCTTCCTGGAAGACGGTGGTGTCGAGCTCGTAGACGATGCTCGACCCGTTGCGCTCGGTCGTCACCAGTTCGGCGTCGCGCAGCACGGCGAGGTGACGCGATATCGTCGCCCACGCCGACGGGAACCGGGCGGCGATTTCGCCGGACGGCATCGGTCCCGCGCGCAGGAGCTGGAGGATCTCGCGGCGCGTGGGATCGGCCAAGGCTTTGAAGACGGCGTCAGGTGAGGCCATGGGTGACCAGGCTTTGGTTATTAGCTAATAAGCTAAGTAGCTAATACACGGCTGTCAAGCGGTCTCGCTGCGGCCCTGTGCTCGGCGTACCTTCGGGGTATGTCGCGCATCAAGGCGACGTTCGCCGCTCTCGTCCTCGCCCAGGCCGCCCACTCGGTCGAGGAATACGTCGGCCGCCTGTGGGAGTCCTTCCCCCCGGCGCGATTCCTCACCAGCCTCGTCTCCTCCAACCTCGAGCTCGGCTTCCTCGTCATCAACAGCGCGCTCGTGAGCTTCGGCCTCTGGTGCGCGCTGTGGCCCGTTAGGCTCGGCTGGCCCTCAGCCGTGGGGCTGATGTGGTTCTGGGTCGTGATCGAGACGATCAACGGCGTGGGCCACCCGCTCTGGTCGCTGCGGCAGGGCGGCTACACGCCCGGCGTCGCTACGGCGCCGCTGCTCCTCATCCTCGCCCTCTATCTGGCCGTCCAGCTGCGAGCCATGGGCGGTACGTCGTCCAGGTAATGGTGATCTGGACGTCGGCACCCATCCGTGACGCGAAGCGAATGAGCTGCTGAAGAGAGAAGCGGCCGAGTCGGCCGTTTCGGAGATTGGACATGCGCGGTTGGTCGGTGTGGAGGAAGTCGGCGGCCCAGATCTGCGCCCAGCCGTCGAGCCGGTCGACAACGGCGCGGGCGACGTCGTCCTTGAGTCGCGGGATCGGGTCGGGCGGTTGCATGACCGAGGATGGCGTCCGTTCCGGGGCGGAGTCGCATCGCTTTGCGGCGGGGTGGATCTCTTGGGGGGTGGGGTATGGCAGAACGGCCATATTCCCCTCCCGCGCCGCTCTAGACCCCGAAAAGACGGCCGCAATTGGCGGCGCATGGCAGTTTCGCCATACCATACCCCCCGACCGATGTAGCCCGCGCACGCCCGACCGCGATTGGCGGCGTTCGGACCAGCTTATGACACCATGTTCATATGCCTGTGGACAATGTTCATAACTTATGACATTGCCTCCGCCGCCTGCTCATAATAGGAGCCTCGCCGCTCGCCCTTGACGACCAGATCGCCCCGCTTCACCAGCTTCTCGAGCACCGCGCGCGCCTCGCGAGGCCCAACCTGGCAGAGGTCGGCCGCCTGCGCCCGCGTGATCCGGCCGTGAGTCGCAACATATTGCAGGATCATGCTTTCCCTCTGGATCGGCTCGATCCCGCGCACGCGGACGAGGGCCTCCGGCGTCCCCAACGCGCGGTAGGTGGCGGCCGAGAAATGGTAAACTCGCTCCCGGCGCTCCTCGCGCGCCTCGAGCAGCCCGCTCTCCACAAGCCGCTCGAGAAATGACCGAGCGACCGGCTCCGCCCGCTGAACGAGTGCCGCCACTCTCCCGACAGTAACGCGCCGCTCACTGTCGACAGCGTTGATGATCAGCAGCTCCTCGACCCCGAGCCGCTGCCCAGGCTTGTCGCGGGCGGCAACGAGCCGGGTGAGCGCAATGTTCGCCGGCCCGCCCCGCAGCACCACGTGCACCGCCTCGCCGGAGGACCGCGAGTAGTCCGGCGCCTGTCGCCCGTACCGGAGCTGCCCCTCGAAGATCGTGTCGATCCCGCGCCCCGTCCGCTCCACCAGACCAATCCGCTTGAACGCGTTCGCCAGCACCGGATTCCTCGGCCGCGGCGCGGTCACCAGCAGGTTCTCGAGCCGCACCTCGGC
Source organism: Gemmatimonadaceae bacterium (assembly GCA_025931335.1). Lineage (GTDB taxonomy): Bacteria > Gemmatimonadota > Gemmatimonadetes > Gemmatimonadales > Gemmatimonadaceae > JAICNG01. Next base: position 17,353 of record JAICNG010000078.1, read on the forward strand.
CGGGAAACCCCCCGGATTCGAGATCTCGATCTCGCTCTCGCTCCACTGGACGTGCACAGCACCTAACGACGTGTAGTCGCGATGGATGAGTGCGTTGTGCAGCGCCTCACGGAACCCGGCCGGGCTGTAGCGCGGTACGCCCACGCTCACCGAGCCGATGGCCGTCTCCTCCTCCTCATTCCGCGCATCGAAGCGCTCGCGAATCACCTCGGCCACCCGAATCAACGGGAGACGATAGAACTCGTTCACCGCGATCCGGAGCCCGGTCATCACCTGGAAGGCGACCTCGTGCGTGGGGATGAGCTGACGCACCGACTCCTCGCGCCCGACCATCAACAGGCCGGCGATCGTTATGCCGTTCCCGACGCGCAGCCCCAGCGCGCGAGCGATCTCATCGTCAGGGAGATTCAGGAGCGACGCGTCCGCCCGCCCCGCATTGCGGGCGATCGTCTGACGCAACCGCTCGAGCTCGAGCGGATCGAGATCCTCCCACCGCGCCTGCGGAACGACCAACGCCGAATGATCGATCACCCCGCGCGAGGCCTCGCGCGACTGCATCTCGTGAGGCAGGAAGGGCACGCACTTCCACTTCCCGTGCACGTCGGTCGCGCGGCGGCGGTAGACGCCGGCGACGGTCGCCGTCACCGGCTGCTCCGGGGGAATGCTGACGACGACGACGTCCTTCTCATCGAGCGAGACGACGCCGCATTCCACCGAGCAGGCGGGCGCGGTCTGATTCGCGATCATGAGCTCGAGCCGCCGCGGGTCGGTGTACGTCCCGTGCCGGTGCCGAGCGCCCGTTATGCGCCCGTCGTCCTCCAC
>JAICNG010000112.1 GCA_025931335.1 Gemmatimonadaceae bacterium
CCGGCGATCGCGAGCAGTCGAAGCCACCGGTGAGGGGCACCGCGTTGCAGCAACATATCCGGCGTCCTCGATAGGTTGATCGACAGGATGCCATCTGCCTGCAAGATACACCGCGAGCACGGTTGGGCGCGCGCTCATCCGCGATCCGCGGCCCTCAAGGCGCGATGTCGGGCGCGGACGGGAGGGCAATCCTCGCGTGAGACGACCATTGCCGCCCCCTGCCGGATCGCTCCCTCTCCCGTTCAACCCGATACCTTGACGTTCGACAACACCCGGAAGCCGCGGTCTCGCTTGCGCCGTTCCGCTCGGTCGAGCTGCGGAACGGCGGCACAGCGGTCCTTCGCCATGGGCCAACCCAGGGCGTGACGTTCCTCAAAGGCAGTCCAGACCACACGCAAGTCAGCATCGCGTCTGGAGACGGACTCGTCATCGAGAAGTGCAAGCGCAAGTGCGATCGGGGGTACGAGCTCGAGATCGAGATCGTCACCGGAAGGAGCAGCCCTGTCTCGCTGCCGCTTCCATCTGGAGGTAATCCTGAGACGAGGTGGCCGTCCGACGGGATGAGCAGTGCTTGCCTCCCCTCGTCCGACGGTCAGATTCTCTCCTGATGTCCCCTCCTCCCTCGCCCACACGCCGCTGGCAGCCGTGGCTCCTCGGCTTCGGCGTCTGGACCGTCCTCGGACTGCTCTCGGCGGTTCAGACGTCCATCTACTTCATGCGCGACGGCCGGCCGGTGCCGTGGACGCCTGTCCTCATCGACCGGCTCGCCGACTGGTACACCTGCGCGATCTTCACGCCCTTCTTCTTCTGGCTGGTGCGCGCGATCCCGTGGGAGCGCGCGCGCTGGTGGCGGGCCGTGAGCGTGCAAACGCTCGTCGCGCTCGCCTGCGTCCCGATCAAGTACCTGATGTACGCCGGGATCGTCGCGTGGCTCATCCCCGACTACCGCAACGTGGTCGTCGGACGGCTGATCGTGGGCAACTTCGTCAGCGAGTTCATGGCGTTCGCGGCCATGTTCGCCATCATCCACGCCGTCGAGTTCAACCGACGCGCCATGGAAGACACCGCACGCGCCGCGCGCCTGGAGACGCGGCTCGCCGAAGCGCGGCTCGAGACACTCACCGCACAGCTGCAGCCCCACTTCCTGTTCAACACGCTGCACGCCATCTCGACGCTCATGCACCGCGACGTCGAAGCGGCCGACACCATGCTCGCTCGACTTGGCGATCTGCTGCGCCGCACGCTCGACGGTCGCGACCGGCCGGAAGTCCCGCTCGCCGAGGAGCTGCGGCTGCTCGATGCGTACCTCGACATCGCGCGCGTGCGATTCGAGGACCGCCTGACGGTCGACGTGAGCATCGCGACCGAGACGAATGCCGCGCTCGTTCCGCGCTTCGTGCTCCAGCCGCTCGTCGAGAACGCGCTCCAGCACGGCATCGGGTCCCGCCAGGGACGCGGCCGCGTGACGATCAAGGCCACGCGGGACGGCGAGCGGCTGCGCCTCTCCGTCGCCGACGACGGCCTGGGTGCCGCGCTCCAGGGCAATGGCTTCCCACGCGAGGGGATCGGCCTAACGAACACGCGAGAGCGGCTCCGCGAGCGCTACGGCACGGACCACTCGCTCCAGCTCACCAAAGGCGGCGACGGCGGCCTCCTCGTCGCGGTCGACATCCCCTTTCGAACGGCCCCGGCCTGACATGCTGCGCGTCGCGCTGGTCGACGACGAGCCGCTGGGACGCGAACGAATCCGCGCGCTGCTGGCCGACGAACGGGACGTCTCCCTCGTCGGGGAATACCGCACCGGTGAGGAGGCGCTCACCGGAATCCTCGAGTCGGCGCCCCAGGTGCTCTTCCTCGACGTGCAGATGCCGGGAATGGATGGATTCGCCCTCGTGCAGCTGCTCGAGGGCCAGCTGGCTCCCGAGCAGCGGCCCTTCATCGTCGTCGTCACCGCGTACGACGAGTACGCGCTGCGCGCATTCGACGTCAGCGCGGTCGATTACCTTCTCAAGCCCTTCGACCGCGGGCGATTTCGGGCGGCGCTCGCGCGCGCGCGGGCGCGGGCGAGCGAGCGTCCGCGACCCGAGGCGCGGTTCGTCGTCCGGTCGGCCTCGAGGATGACGCTCGTCCGCGCTGCCGACGTGGAGTGGATCGCCGGCGACGGGAACTACGCTCGGCTGCACAGCGGCGGGCGGCGGCACCTCGTTCGCGAGACGCTCAAGTCCGTCGAGGCGCGACTCGATCCGACGAAGTTCGTCCGCGTGCATCGCTCGGCGATCGTGAACGTGGACTGCGTGGCGACGCTCGAGCCACACGTGCATGGGCAGTACGTGCTGACGATGAAGGACGGTTCCCGGATTACGACGAGCCGAACGCACAGCGCCAAGCTGCGGGCGCTGTTGAGGTCCAGGTGAAGTGGTCGAGCTCTCCATTCGGCGTTAACGGCTCCACGTCGCTACGAGCCGTGACAGGACTCGTGGCGCGAGGAGGCCAGTTCGTCCCATTCCCTCTGTCGCGGAGGGCAGCGTCCCGGAAAGTTCGGTGCATGACAAAACTCCTCGTGGCTCTTCTCATCTGCTGCCTGACGCGGATCGCGTCGGCGCAGGGTGCGTCCGGCCTCGGATCGCTGCTGGACTCCGTGGTGCCCGCGGCGATGGCCGCCGAGCGAATTCCGGGCGCGGTGGTGACGGTCGTGAGTGGCGGGCGCGTGATCTTCTCGAAAGGGTACGGCCTCGCCGACCGCGAGACGCGGCGTCCCATGACCGACTCGACGATCATGCGGATCGGATCGATCAGCAAGGTCATGACCGCCGTGGCGGTGGCGCAGCTGGCCGACCGCGGTCGCGTTCACCTCGACTCCGGCGTCAACCGGTACCTGCGCGACCTCCGGATACGGTCGCGCTATCGGACGCCGACGACCGTTAGGCACCTGCTCACGCACACGGCGGCACTGGACGAGATTCGCCCCGGCCCCCTGGCCGACGGACAGGGCGGCGTTCAGCCCTTACGCGACTACCTGCGCCCGCGTCTCGTGCAGTACGCGCCGCCGGGCGCGGCAACCGCGTACTCGACGTACGGGATGGCGCTCGCCGGCGTCATCGTCGAGGATGTCTCGGGACTTCCCTTCGAGCGGTATCTCGTCGACAGCATCTGGCGGCCGCTCGGCATGACGCGGACGTCGATCACGGTGCCAGACGCGCTGCGATCCCAGACGGCGACGCCATACGACGTCCAGGGCGACAGCGCCGTGCGCGCCCCGTGGGAGTGGTACCACACGACGCCGGCATCGTCCGTCAACAGCACGGCGAGGGACATGGCCCGGTTCATGGTCGCGCAGCTCGGCGGACGCAGCGCGATCCTGAGCGAGCGGATGACGCGCGAGATGCAGCGCGAGCAGGTCACCATGCACCCGATGCTCCCCGGCTACGGGCTCGGATGGCAGCAGATCCGGCGAGCGAACGAGCCAGGCGTCCAGCACGGTGGCGACGTCGCCGGCTTTTCCTCGCTCATGACGCTGATTCCCGGGCGGAGGCTCGGCGTGTTCGTCGCGAGCCATCGCGAGGGGAGCGATCTGCGCTACACCGTCACGCGCGCGCTCCTCGATCGCCTGGTGCCCGAGCCCGATCCTGCAAGACGGCCGATGTCGATGCATCCGTCGCGCGACGTGGCGGCGCAGTCGGCGGTTCGGTACGCCGGCCACTATCGCTCGAACATCGTCTGTCACACGTGCGCCAGGCCGGGCCGGGTGTCCGAGGTCGACATCGTGGCCAACGAGGACGGCACGCTGTCGGCGTTCAATGGCAGGTTCATCGAGGTGAGCCCCCGGTTTTTCAGAAGCGAGGACGGATCACGTCGATTCGGCTTTCACGAGGATTCGCTCGGCCGGATCACGCACGTGACGCTCGGCGCGTGGTACGTGCTGGAGCGCGTTCCGATGACGGGCGCGTCGGTGGACAGTGCGGCCATCAGGGCCGCCGTCCTGGACTACGTCGACGGCTGGTACACCGGTGATGCGGCGCGGATGGAGCGCGCCCTGCATCCGGACCTCGCCAAACGGATCTGGCGCCCCGACCCCGAGCGCGGCGCGAACCGGATGGAGAACCAGACAGCCATGACTCTGGTTCAGGGAACGCGGCGAGGGTGGGGCAGGCAGACGCCAGAGCCGCTGCGCCGGCGCGAGATCGAGATCCTGGAGATCTTTGGCAACGCCGCGAGCGCCCGCGCACGGATGACGGACTGGATCGACCTCATGCATCTCGCGCGGGTGAACGGTGAGTGGAAGATCGTCAACGTGCTCTGGGAATTCTCGAGCGCGGAGCGAGGGGAGCGTGCGGCGGCGCAAGCGGCGTCGCCGGTTGCACGCACCCCGCCGCAGAACCCGGCACTGCGCGCCGAGCTTCGGGCAGTCAACGACTCCATGGTTGCCGCGTTCAATTCGGGCGACATGCGCGCGGTCGCGCGCTTCTATGCCGATGACGCCCGGATCGACGGCGAACGCGGCGTGCTGGTGCAGGGGCGTGCGGCGGTAGACAAATACTGGACGGAGCTCCGCAACCCCAAGTCCTGGAAGCTCGACGTGATCGACGTGGGCGGTCACGCAGACAATCCGTATCAGATCGGGCGTTCGACCCTCGTGACGACCGGGGCGAACGGCGATCAGACGTCGGTCGTGGAGTTCCTCGCCATCTGGCGCCGCGCCCCCAGCGGCGGACTCAGAATAGTGGTAGACTATTATCGCCACTGACGTTCCCCGGCTGGGCGCCCCGACATGCTGCTCGTCGCCATCACCGTCACGCTCGGTTTCGCCGCCATGACGCTGGTGGCCTATGCTTTCGGGCGAGCAACTCACTCGGAATGGGTGTGGTGGCTCGCTCCGCTCACCGTGGCGGTCGAGGGCACCTTTCTGCTCCGCGCCCGCGTCGCCAACGGTGCGACGATGCTCTCGGCGTGGCGGACCGGCACCTTCGCCGATCTGGAAGCTCCCATCTACATCGCATCGTCCGTCGTCGCCGCGGGAACGGCCGCTTTGGGTGCGTACGTCGGGAATCGCCCGGCAGTCGTGATCGGTGCCATTCTCGCCATCCTCTGGAAGGCGCTCGAGCACGCCGGGGAATCGGACGCACAGGGGCCGAGTGCGCGAGGTCGAGGGTAGCCATCCCGTTTGCTCTCCTCCAAGTTGAATGGACGCGGTGTGCCTGGCGCCGCCCCTTTGACACGGCCTGCAGCGCGAACGCTGGGGTTGTACCGACGAACGGACTCTCACGATGATCACTCTCACGGAATCCGACTTCGTACCGCTGGACGGTTTCTCGCTCGCCTGGCGCTGGACGCAGGAGAGCCACGCCTCGCTTCCGGCTTCGAGCTTGGCGCGCATTCGTCCGCTCGCCTCGGTGCGCGCCGCCGCCGTCGCCCCCGAAGCCACCGAGCTGTGTCTCGGCGGCGACACCGCCACGCTCCGGTCGGCTGCCGGGGATCCTGAGCGCGTGCGCGCATGGCTGGCTGCGCTCCCCGTCGAGTCTCACGCCTCCGTGCTCGTGTCGTGGGATGTCGATACCGCTGTGGCGACCGACTGGGAGACGTTCGTGGCGTACTGGGATGACTTCTGTTACGCGGGCTCCGACGACCTCACGGTGTGGAACCCTGAAGGCGTCTGGTATCTCTGTTACGACCACGAGGAAGTCTTTCGCTTTGGCCGGCGCCCGCCGAGCGAATAGGCCCAATGAGAAGGTGGCTTCAGCGGATCCGTGGCGCTCTCGGCATCGGCCTGACGTGGGCCGCCGGCTGGGCGCCGATCGGTGCCATCTTCGGCCTGGTCACCGGAGTCCTCCTTGGGTTTCCGTTGGTCGCCGTCACCGTCAACTACGCGCTGATGTTCAGCGCGCTCGGCTTCATCGGCGGGGCGATCTTCTCCACCGTCCTCGGGGTTGCGGAGGGCCGTCGCCGCTTTGACCAGCTGTCGCTCCCACGATTCGTCGCGTGGGGAGCATTGGGAGGCCTCGTCCTCGGAGGGTTTGCCGTGAGCGCCCAGCTCCTCGGGGCTGGATTTTCGACGCTCGGCGCGGTGATCGCGGGGACATTGACGTTGCTCGGCGCGGGCTCCGCCGCCGGCACCCTGGCCATTGCCCGCGCTGCGCATGGCCGAGCCTTGTTGAACGATGGCGATGACGTTTCGCGCGCGGCGCCGAGGGGCGAGAAGGCGCGCCAGCTCACTGGGAAGGACGAGAGCGAGCGCTGACCACATGTTGTCTCTCCAGATACGGAGCGTTCGTTATGTCGGAAGGTCTTGGGCGAATACTCGCCGTCCTCTCCCTCTCCACGATCGCGATCGCCTGCACGAAGGACTCGTCGATGCAGCGATCCGATTCCACGGTTCCCGGACCGTCGAGCGCGGCGCCCGTAGCGCCTGACTCGTTCCGAGTGGCGTTCGAGACGACCCGCGGCGACTTCGTCGTCGACGTCATCCGCGCCTGGTCCCCTCGAGGTGCCGACCGCTTTCACGAGCTCGTCGACGCTGGGTACTTCACTGACATTGCGTTCATCCGCGTGCTACCGGGGTTCGTCGCGCAATTCGGAATGCACGGCGATCCGGCCGTGAACCGGCGATGGGAGGCCAACCCGATCCCCGATGATCCCGTCGTCCAGAGCAACACGCGAGGAACGATCGTCTTCGCTACCAGTGGCCCGAACACGCGGCGCAATCAGTTCTTCATCAACTATTCCGACAACATGAGACTCGACGGGCTGGGATTCTCGCCGTTCGGCCGCGTCGTCGAGGGGATGAGTGTCGTCGACTCGATCTACGCCGGCTATGGGGAGACGCCCGACCAGGCGCGCGTCGCGACCGAGGGGAACGCATACCTGAAGCGGGGATTCCCGCAGCTCGACTACATCAAGTCGGCGAAGATCGTCGGTTCGTGAGCTTCGGCTCGCCGATCTGCTACGACGGCGCGAGATCACGACCGTGATGAGTGAGCTGCGGCGCACGATGCGGCTCCCTGACGCCACGGCGATGGTGGTGGGGATCATCATCGGCGCCTCGATCTTCGTTCAGCCCTCGGAGATCACGCGGCTCGTCCCCGACGCCGGCGGCATTGCGCTCGTCTGGGCGCTCGCGGGCGCGCTCACTCTGGTCGGTGCGCTGATCTGCGCCGAGCTGGCGTCGGCGTTCCCGCGCACGGGCGGCGTGTACGTGTGGCTGCGCGACATCTTCGGCCGCCCCGTCGGGTTTCTGTGGGGCTGGGCGATGTTCTGGAGCATGCACACCGGCATCATCGCCGCGATCGCCGTGGTGTTCGCGCGTTACGTCGGCTACTTCGTGCCGCTCGGAACGACAGGAATCCGCCTCGTCGCGGTGGGAGCAATCCTTGGCCTGTCGGCCTTCAATTGCCTGGGGATAAAGCACGGGAGCCGGCTTCAGACCGTCGTCACCGGCGCGAAGCTCGCCGCGATCGCGCTGCTGATCATCGGCGGCCTAACGCTGGCGCCCGGCGGCACGGTCTCCGCGAGTGCACCAGGGGATTTCGGGACATCCGATGTTCTCCTGGGGCTCGTGGCGGGGCTCTTCGCGTTCGGCGGCTGGCACATGGTGAGCTACACCGCCGGGGAGACGGTGAACCCCGAACGCACGATCCCGCGATCGCTCGTGCTCGGCACGCTGATCGTGACCGTCTGCTACATCGCGCTCAACGCCATCTATCTGCGCGTCCTGTCGATCGATCGTGTGACGGCGTCCACCCGGATTGCGGCGGACGCGGCCGAGGCGCTCGTCGGTCCCATCGGCGCGACGCTGGTCGCGGTCCTGGTCATCCTCTCGACGTTCGGCGCCGTCAACGGCATCATCCTCGCCGGCCCGCGCGTCTACTTCTCGATGGCCAACGACGGCCTTTTCATTAGATGGGCAGCCACGCTGCATCCCCGCTCTGGCACGCCCGCTCGCGCGATCATCCTCCAGGGCCTGTGGGCGTGCGCATTGGTGATGACCGATACCTATCGAGGTCTGTTCACGCGCGTCGTGTACACCGAGTGGATCTTCTTTGGCCTGCTCGCGGTGGCGGTGATCGTCCTTCGAAGGAGGCCGGGTTACGCGCCGCCGTTCCGCATGCCCTGGGCGCCGGTGCTGGCGTTCGCCTTCGCCGCGTCATGCGTCGCGATCGTCGTCAATCAGGTCTTCTCGGACCCAGTGAATAGCGTCATCGGCCTGGCCGCGGTCGCTGTCGGGCTACCCGTGTACTACCTCTGGCTCGCGCCGCGAGCGCCTCAGACACCGGGAGCGATCGCGACGTGATCGTCGACTTTCACAACCACTACTACCCGCCGGAGTACCTCGACGCCATCAAGGCCGGCGGGCTCAAGGTGAAGATGGACTACGACGCCGAGGGAAACCCTCGGCTGCATTACCCCGGCGACTACAACATCCTCGTCCCCGGGCACCGCGATCTCGACTTCCGCGAGCGCGTCCTCGACGAGCACGGCGTAACGCGCCAGGTGCTGACGTTCACCACTCCGGGTGTGCATTACGAGGCGCCCCCACACGCCGTTCGCCTGGCTCGGCTCGTCAACGATGCGTTCGCGACCGAAGTCGCGCGTCGAAAGCACTACACCGCGCTGGCGACGCTGCCTCTGAACGACCCACGCGCCTCGGTCGCGGAGCTCGAGCGGGCAATGCGCGAGCTGGGGCTCAAGGGCGCGATGGTGTTCAGCAACGTGAACGGCACCGGACTCGACGAAGTGGTCTACATGCCGCTCTGGGAAAAAGCGAACGAGCTGCGGGCGGTCATCTACATCCACCCCGCGCATCCGCTGGGCGTCGAAGCGATGGAGAAGTACTGGCTCATGCCGCTCGTGGGCTTCCTGATGGACACCACGCTGGCGGCGGGAAAGCTCGTGTTCAGCGGAATCGTCGAGCGCTTTCCGCGGATCACCTGGGTGCTCACGCATATGGGAGGCGCGGTGCCCTACCTCGCGGAGCGGATGGACCGAGGCTACGAGGCGTTCGCCGAATGCCGCGCCAACATCACGCAGAAGCCGAGCGATTACCTGAGGCGCTTCTACTACGATACGGTCAACTTCGACAACGCGGCACAGAGGCTGGCGATCGAGTTTGCCGGCATCGATCATATCCTGGCCGGTAGCGACTACCCGCACCAGATCGGAAGCATCCCGAAGATGTTGTCGAGCATCCGCAGTCTCGCGATCACCGACGCCGAGCGCGCGAAGATCCTCGGCGGCAACGCCGCGGGGCTCCTCGGGCTCACTGCATAACGGCTCGCGGCTGCGTCGGAGGACGTCATGATCTCACGGCGAGCTTTTCTCCTCGAGAGTGCCGGGGCGCTGGCTGCGGTATCGGTCGCACCGGCGGCGTTACGACCTCTTCCGCGCCCCACGCGCGCAAAGCGCGTGCTGATAGCCGGCGCCGGCGCCGCGGGGCTGTGCGCGGCGTGGGAGCTCGTGCGCGCCGGGCACGAGGTGCTCGTCTTCGAGGCAAAGACGATTCCGGGCGGGCGCATTCACACGATCCGCGCCCCGTTCGCGGATGGGCTCTACGCCGAGGCCGGCGCGATGTACCTCGGCTCCAATTCGCTCGCGGCGCAGTATGCCCGGGAGTTCGGCCTCGAGCTCACGCCGCTGCCCTTTCGCGCCGACGTCGGATCCCTCGCGCACGTCGCGGGTGAGCGGATCGCACTCCGCGCCGGACAGCCCCCACGCTGGCCGATCACCCTGAGCGGCGAGGAGTCCGGACAGGGCATTCGCGCGCTGCAGGGTCGCTACTTCCGTTCGCGGCTCGCCCAGGTGGAGGGCGGCCTCGAGGGTCTCAACGCCGCCGACTGGCCTCTCCCGGCTCACCTCCCGTACGACGACATCTCGCTCGCCGAGCTGTGGCGGAGGAACGGCGCCTCCGACGCCGCGATCCGCATCATGCGGCTGACGTACTTCGACGCGCTCGGCGAGGGCATCGAGTCCGTGAGCGCATTGCAGTTCATGCGCGAGCTCGGGACGTTCGTGGGAGCAACCGGCTTCTTCGAGATTCGAGGTGGAAACGACCTTTTGCCACGTGCGTTCGCCGAGCGACTCGGGCCGGCGATGCGCTATGGGACTTCGTTGGTCGCCATTCGGCACGATGATGCATCGGTCGAGATCACGATCGAGGGTGCCGCTGGCCGAGAGCAGGTACGGGGCGATTATCTCATAGTGACTCTTCCCTTCCCGCTGCTCCGCCGCGTCGCCGTGACGCCGTCGTTCGACGCAACGCGCGTGCGTGCCATCAAGGAGATCCAACCCACGTCGGTCACGCGCGTCTACGTGCAGTGTCGCCAACGCTTCTGGGACGCCGAGGGACTGGATGGCGCCGCCGCGACCGATCTGCCGATCCAGCAGATCTTTCACGCGACGGTAGCGCAGCCGGGGACGAGAGGCATTCTCGAATCGTACACGACCGGCCCCCGCGCGCGTCGACTTGCCGCCATGGGCACTGACGATCGCTTGCACAGCGCGATGCGTGAGATGGCCCGCGTCCACCCCGAGCTGACGCGTTACGCAGAGGGGGGTGCGTCGTACGTTTGGGACAACGATCCCTGGGCGCGCGGAGACTTCTCGTACTTCAAGCCGGGGCAGATCCGGCGGTTCTTTCCGCACATCCAGCGGCCCGAGGGTCGCATTTACTTCGCTGGCGACACGATTGGCGGCATTCCGGGCTACATCGAGGGCGCAATGCGGTCGGCGCGAACCGCCGCCGAGTCGCTTGCGCGCACGCCATAGATGGCTGACGCTGACCTCTGCCC
>JAICNG010000096.1 GCA_025931335.1 Gemmatimonadaceae bacterium
TCGAGCCGGGTGGGTTGCTAGCGCTCGAAATCGACGAGCGGCGCGCGTCCCTCGCGGCCGAGCTGGCCATGAGCGACGGGCGATACGCGGACGTGCAAGTGGAGAGGGATCTGGCGGGACGGGAGAGGATTTTGCTTGCGAGGAAGCAATGACGACGAACGAGGAATGAGGACCGAGGAGTGAGCAATTCGACGAACAAGCGACTCCATCGGGATTCCTTGGTCCTCACTCCGTCTTCCTCATTCACCATTGGGAGCACTGATGCTCGAAGACAAAGCCAAGGAGCTCGGCCGGCTCATCGGTCAGAGTCCCGAATACAAGGCCGTCAAGCGCGCCAACGATGAGCTGTCCAACGACCGCGAGGCCGTGGCGCTCCTGCGCGAGCTCGAGAAGCTTCGCGAGGACGCGCAGAGCATGATCGCGCGCGGCGAGCAACCCACCGAAGAGATGGAGCGCCAGCTCGACGAGCTGCTCGGCAAGGTGCAGGGACACCGCGTGTATCAGGCCGTCGCCGTCGCGCAGGAGAACTTCGACAAGCTCATGATGCGCGCGAACGAATGGATCCTCGACGGGATCAAGAAGGGCGCGCAAAGTCCGATCATCACGCTCGGATGAGCGCGTCGCGCGGCCGGTTGATCGTGCTCGAAGGGCAGGAGAGCGCGGGGAAGTCGACGCAGGCCCGGCGCCTCGTGCGATGGCTCGCGGACCGCGGCATCGATGCCATCCTCGTTCGCGAGCCCGGCGGGACCGATGCCGGGGAGAAGATTCGCGAATTGCTCCTGCACGTGCCGTATCAGCTGACGGCGGCCGCCGAGGCGCTCCTCTTCATGGCGTCACGCGCCGAGCTGGTCGACCGGGTGATCAAGCCCGCGTTGCGCGAGGGGCGCACCGTGATCGTCGATCGCTTCTTCCTGTCGACCTACGCCTACCAGGTCGCGGGGCGCGGCCTCGACGCAGACCTCGTCGCGAGCGCGAATGCCCTGGCGACGCAAGGGCTGGTGCCTGATCTCACCGTAGTGCTCACCCTGGCGGCGTCGGAGCGGCGCGCCCGGCTCGACCGCCGGGGCGGCCCCGACAAGATCGAGCGTGCGGGAGACCAGTTCCACTCGCGCGTTGACGCCGCATTCGAGAGATTCCTCGATACGGCGTGGCAGGCGAGCCACCCGGAGGCGGGTCCCATCGTCGGGATCGACGGTGCCGGAAGCGAAGCCGAGGTGCTGAGTCGCATCGCGGCGGCTCTCGCCCACGCCTGGCCCGAAACTTTCGCGGCTGCCTCAGGGTCTAACCGGTAGTGATGCACCCTCCCTCGTCGAGGTGTCGATGCGGTATCGCGCGTTCGTAGTGCTGGCCACGATGGCTGCCGCGCTCGTCACGGGCGGGTGGTTCCTCCAGCGCGGCCTCGAGGGCTCGACCAGCCCCGTGAACGGCGTGCGCCTCTTCGACCAGGTCGTGTCTCACGTCGCCGATCAGTACGTCGACTCACTGTCGCGCGACAGCATCTACCAGGATGCCCTGCGCGGCATGCTGCGCGAGCTCGACGATCCGTACACGGTGTTTCTCTCCGGCGACCGGCTTGCCCGACTGAACGAGAACACCAGCGGGCGGTACGCGGGCCTCGGCGTCCAGATCGACGTGCGGGATGGCTGGATCACGGTCGTGTCGCCGCTGCCGGATTCGCCCGCGGAACGCGCGGGCATCCAGACCGGGGACCGCATCGTCGAGATGGAGGGCCGGTCGACCGAGGGGTGGTCGGTCGACGAGGCACAGCGTGAGCTGCGCGGCCCCAAGGGATCCCGCGTCACCATCATGGTCGAGCGCCCGGGACTCGACGCGCGGCTTCCCTTCCGCCTGACGAGGGCCGACATCCAGGTGCACGCGGTGCGACGCACCGATCTTCTTCCGGGAGACGTCGGCTATCTCGACATCGATGTGTTCAGCGAGCAGACGGCGAGCGAGCTGGAGAAAGAGATCAACGACATGCGCAAGCGCGGAATGCGAGCGCTCATCCTCGACTTGCGTCGCAATCCCGGCGGCCTGCTCGAGCAGGGCGTCGCGGTGTCCGATCTGTTCCTGAATCGCGGGCAGGAGATCGTGTCGATGCGCGGGCGCGCGTACGGCGCCACGCGTGATTTCGGTGACGAGGAGCCGCAGCCCTGGCCGGATCTTCCCATGGTCGTGCTCGTGGATGAAGGGAGCGCCAGCGCCTCGGAGATCGTCGCTGGCGCGCTCCAGGATCACGATCGCGCCGTGATTCTCGGTGAGACGACCTTCGGGAAGGGAAGCGCGCAGTCGGTGTTCGCGATGCCCGACGGGGGCGCCCTCAAGCTGACGACGGCCCGCTGGTTCACTCCGGTTGGCCGCAGCATCCAGAAGCCTCGATCCTCTGGCGAGGATGACGGGACGGTGGAGGAGCCGGAGGAGGGCGCGCACCCCCGTGTTGCGGGCGAGATCCCCTTGGCCGAGCGCGAGGCGTATCGCACCGATGCCGGTCGCGTGATCTACGGTGGCGGCGGGATCACCCCCGATCTGTTCATCTCGGATGACCCGGCGGATCAGGAGCTCGAGCTTCAGCGCGCGCTCGGCGATCAGGTGGGCCGCTTTCGCGATGCGCTGACCGCGTATGCGCTCTCCCTCAAGACATCGCGATCGATAACGTCGCGCGACTTCCGCGTGACGCCCGAGATGCGGGCCCAGTTCAGGGAGATGCTCGAGCGGCGAGGCATGGCGATCGCGTCCGCGGAGTGGGAGGCGGCGAGTCCGTTCGTGACGCGGCTTCTCACGTACGAGATCGCGCGGTACGTGTTCGGCGTGCAGGCGGAGCTCCGGCGCCGCCTCGAGGAGGATCGTGTCGTGCAGACCGCGCGCGAGCTGCTGGGCGGCGACGTGACGCAACGCACGGTGCTCGAGCGCGCATCGGCGAGGCGAGCGGCGAAGCAGGAGGATCTGCCCGGCCCGTCATGACCGACGACCGGGTGTTCATCTTCGGCGCGGGTCGGGCGGGGCGCAGTCTCGCGCGCGCCCTCCGTGCGGGTGGCGTGCAGGTCACCGGGCTCCACGGGCGACAGGCGAGCAGCGCCGAGGGCATCTCGGCCGGCGCGGCTCCGAAATCGTTAGGTGCGGCGACCTGTGTCCTGGTCACGGTGCGCGATGCCCAGCTCGAGGGCGCGCTCGCGACGCTGGCGACGGCTCCGATCGCTCCGGGCGCCGTCGTCCTCCACGCGAGCGGGAGCGCCGATCCGGAGGGGCTCGCGCCGTTGCGGCGCGCCGGTCACCCGTGCGGCACGTTTCACCCGCTGGTCGCCCTGTCTGACCCGGAGAACGCGCCGCAAACGCTTCGCGGTGCCTGGATTGGAATCGATGGGGATCAGCAGGCACGGCAGGTCTCGGAGCGATTGGCGGCGGCCGTCGCCGCACACGTGCTGTACATCCCGCCGGGGGAGAAAGCCCGCTATCACGCGGCCGCCGTCTTCGCCTCGAACTTCCCCACCGTCCTCATGTGCCTGGCCGAGCAGCTGCTCCGCGAGGTGGGGATTGCGCCCGACGTCGGTCGCCGGGCGCTGCATCCGCTGTTCGCGTCGGCGGTCGAGAACCTGCGCGGCGGGGCCGGGGCAACGGCGCTGACCGGTCCGATCGTCCGCGGGGATGCCGACACCATCGCGCGCCACCTGCGCGCGCTCCGCGCACACCCCGACACGCTCGATGCCTATCGAGCGCTGTCGCGCGCGGCGCTGCGGTGGGTTCGTGAGAGTGGAACGACCGACGGGGGACGGCTGGACGAGATCGAGCGCCAGCTGGGCGCTACTGATCGATCACCCTCGTCCCCGACGGTGGCGTAAAGCGAAAGGCAGACGCGGGGACGGCGGGATTCAACGTCAGCTTCGTGATCGTGACGCGCCTGACGATCTCACTCGGCTCGGTCAGCTCGAACTGACGGATCAGCGCATCGGCGCTGTCCACCCACACCACCGCTTTCGTGAAGGTGGCCTCGACGCCCGGCTTCGGCACCAACGACAGCACCCGCGCGGTGCGACCGTGCACCGTCTCGCGCCCGAGATCAGTGACGTCGAATCGAGCCGCCGGTGTGTCGAGGAACTGCGCGGTGAGATCGGGAGACCCGCTCCCGTCCTTCGCGATCGGTGCACGAATCACCTGGCCGGGTGTGCTGCTCGGGAGATAGAACCACACCCACGCGCCATCAGCGACGATGCGGTCGCCCGCGGGGTCGCTGAAC
The DNA here is from genome assembly GCA_025931335.1 of Gemmatimonadaceae bacterium. GTDB lineage: Bacteria > Gemmatimonadota > Gemmatimonadetes > Gemmatimonadales > Gemmatimonadaceae > JAICNG01. The sequence goes on from JAICNG010000096.1 coordinate 4,232, forward strand.
CGGACCGACACGTAGTTCGGACGGCGTTGAACCACCTCACCGGCCGAGCTGACGGTTGCGCCGAGGAGGGGATTGGTGATCGTCTGGGTGAACGACGCGCGCAGCGTCTTCACATTCTTGTATGCGCGCACCGCACGCTCGAGGGTCGCGTTCGGGGACTGCGCCCCGACTGTCCCGACCGACGCCACCACGAACGCTGCACCGAGAAGAACTGCTCGCATTACCGCTCCGATTCGACCGAGAAATCCAGCTGCGTGTGGGCTCATTCGCGCTGAATGTTCTACGCCACCCCGGCCGCCGAGGTTCCCGGAACGGGCGTTATGGTGCGCCCAATGGCGGTCGCGATCGTCCGCAGCTCGCCCACCAGCTGCGCAAACTGCTCAGGGTAGAGCGATTGCGCTCCGTCGGACAGCGCCCGCTCGGGATTGGGGTGCACCTCGACCAGAATGCCATCGGCCCCGGCGGCGATGGCCGCCCGCGCCATCGGAATGACCTTGTCGCGCAGGCCGGTGCCGTGGCTCGGGTCCGCCAGAATGGGAAGGTGCGACAGCTTGTGGACGATGGGGATCGCGGTGAGGTCGAGCATGTTGCGGGCGGCGGTGTCGAAGCTCCGAACGCCGCGCTCGCACAGAATCACCTGCTCGTTGCCTTCACTCAGCACGTACTCGGCACTCAGCAGCAGGTCGGTGATCGTCGCCGCGAGACCGCGCTTGAGCAGCACCGGCTTTCCCAGGCGGCCGACCGTGCGCAGCAAGGAGTAGTTCTGCATGTTCCGCGCGCCGATCTGAATGCAGTCGGCGTATTGGGCGACGAGCTCGGCGCCCTCGTCGTCCATCGCTTCGGTGACGATCGCGAGGCCGGTTTCGCGCTTGGCGGTCGCGAGCATCTCGAGACCGCGTTTTCCCAGCCCCTGGAACGAGTACGGTGAGCTGCGCGGCTTGAACGCCCCGCCGCGCAGGCACGACGCGCCCGCGGCGCGCACCGCGCGCGCGGCGGCCACGATCTGCTCCTCGGACTCCACCGAGCACGGTCCCGCGATGAGCGTGATGTCGTCGCCCCCGACCTGCACTCCCGGCGCGATGGTGACGACGGTGTTGTCTGGGTGCCACTCGCGGGACGCCTGCTTGTACGGCTTGGTGACGTGGATGACCTGTGCAACGCCGGGGAGCGTCTCGAAGCGCGACCCTTCGACGCGCCCATCGTTGCCCACGAGCCCGATCGCGGTCCGTTGCGAGCCAGGCATCGGCCGGGCGTGATACCCGAGCTCCTCGATCAGCTTGACGACACCGGCGACCTGCTCGGGTGTCGCGCCGTGCTCCATGACAACGAGCATTACCGCTCCTCGATCTCCATTGCCCATCCGTCTTCCGCGAGCACCAGTGGTCCGTCGAATCGCTCACCGACGATACCGCGGATGTCCACGTGCTCGACCGGCGGATAGAAGTGCGTCAGCACGAGCGTTCGAGGCCGGGCCAGCGCCCCGAGCTCGCCGCATCGACGCGGCGTGAGGTGAATCGCCATCTCACGGTCGTCCGGCAGCGAGCACTCTGCCAGGAGAAGATCGCATCCCGCCGCCCACCGTCCAAGTCCCTCGTCGAATCCGGTGTCGCCAGTGTAGACGAGACGACGCCCCTCGTACACGACGTCGTAGGCGAGGCTTTCGTCGGTATGTGGCACCTTGAACGCGGTCAGGCGAGCGCCGCCGCCCAGGTCCACCACGGCACCGGGCGGTGTCTCCCGCACCTGCACGGGGTACCCGGGCTCGCGTACCCACTCGCCGAATGCGCCCGCGAACCGCGTCACCAGCGCATCCATCCCTGGCGGGCCGATGATCTCGATGGGAGCGGCCCGCGGACGTTCTGCGCCGTATCGCCAGGTGAAGATCAGGAACGCGAGGTCACTCAGGTGATCGGCATGGAAGTGCGTGATCGCGACGTGCGTGATCCCCATCCAGTCCACCCCGGCGCGTGCAAGCCGATGGACGACGCCACTTCCGCAGTCGAGCAGCACCGATACCGTCCCCGCGGTGACGAGGTGGCCGGCGCACACGCGCGTCGCCGACGGGGACACCGTCCCCGTCCCGATCGTCGTGAGGCGCATCAGCGACCGAGAAAGAGCATCCGGCGAACGACTTCGGCTCCGTCGGCGCGCATGCGCAGGAGATAGACGCCGGGCGGCACCACCTGCCCGTCGGACCGCGTGCCATCCCAGACGAACACGCCGCTGCAGCCAAACCCATCGGGGATGTCCCCCGTGCCGCGACCGTACCGGCCGGCGGGCAACTGGCCGGGAATCGTCGGCGAGGGAACCAGTGTCCGCACGACGTTTCCGCGGATGTCGAGGACCTGGAGGCGCACGTCACTCGCGCGTGCGAGATCGAACCACACGCACGTCGTCAGAAGCCCGCCCGACGGGAATGGATTCGGGAAGGTCTGGTACAGAATCGTGGTGCGTGGCGGCTCGCCGACCTGCGCATCGGCGACGCCAGGGCTGAGAACCAGCGCGCAGGCGAGCGCCGCGCGTCGGATCATGCGCCGGCGCCGACCGTCGCCTCGTCCGCTACCAGCCGCCCCTCGAGGGCCTCGTCCACCGACGCGCCGCCACGGAGCCGGACGCTCACGAGCGACGAGACCCCCGGCTCCTGCATGGTGACGCCGTACACCGCATCGGCGGCTTCCGTCGTCGTGCGCGGGTTGTGGGTGATGACGATGAACTGCGTGCTCTGCTTGAACTGGTTGAGCATGCGCACGAAGCGGCCGATGTTCTGGTCGTCGAGCGGCGCATCCACCTCATCGAGCAGACAGAACGGGCTCGGCTTGGTGAGGAAGATGCCGAACAGCAGCGAGAGCGCGACCAGCGCGCGCTCGCCGCTCGAGAGCAGGTGGATACGCTGCGTGCGCTTTCCGCGCGGGGACGCGTGGATCTCGATGTCGCACTCGAGCGGCGTCTCCGGGTGCTCGAGTCGCAGATCGCACTCGCCGCCTCCGAACAGCGTCATGAAGATCTGGCGGAAGTTCTCCCGCACCTGGGTGAAGGTGGCGAGGAACAGCTCGCGAGCGGTCGCGTCGATCTCGCGAATGGCCTGCTGGAGCGATGTCCTTGCCGAGGCGAGGTCCGCGCGCTGCGCGGTGAGGAAGTCGAGGCGCTTCACCTCTTCCTCGTGCTCTTCGATCGCCAGCGGGTTCACCGGCCCCATCGCCTCGAGCTGCTCGCGAATCGCTTCGAGCTCCGCGCGCAGTGCCTGATCCTCTCCCTCCACCGCGACGTGCGCGGCAATCATGTCCTCGAGCGGGCGACGCCACTCCGCCTCCAGCCGCTCGCGAATCGCCGTGCGCCGCCCTGACAGCTCGGTGAGGCGGAGCTCCGCGTGATGGAGGTCGTCCGCGAGCGCGGTCGCGTGCCGACGCGCTTCGTCGACGGCTCGCTCGGTCGCTTCGAGCGCGCTATCGGCCTCGCGCACTCCCGCCTCGGCGCGCGCGAGGCGCGCTTGCCCGTCGGTGAACGTGGCCCGGCGGGTCTCCAGATCGAGCTGCCACTCGGCCATCCGCCCCGCGAGAACGCTGTCCGTCGAGTTGATGTCGCTGAGCTCCGCGAGCAGCTGCTGCAAACGAGCCGTCGCGACGTCGGCTTCCTGGGCGAGATGCCGCTCGCGGTCGCGCGCCACCTGCACGCGCGCCTGCGCCTGAGCGACCTCGACCTGTCCACGCGTTCGCGCCTCACGAACCTCATCCTGCTCGGTTTCCACGGCCGTGAGGCGGGTGCGCCATTCCGAGAGCGAGCCCGAGGCGACGTCGAGGGCACTCGTCAGCTCGGCGAACCGCTGGTCGAGCTCGGCCGCGCGCGCCGACAGCTCCCCGCGACGACTCGTCAGGCGGTCGATGAGGGCATCGAGCGTCTCCAGCTCGCGACTCGCTCGCTTGACGTCACGCTCGGCCTCGGCGCGGCGTTCGTCCGCGCGCCGCACCTGCTGGTGTGCCCCCTGCGCGAGATCCCCGGCGTCGGTGGCCGCGCGCTCAGCGACGTCGAGGGCCGCGCGCGCCGCGTCGGCCTCCGCGTTCGCTTCCTGGCGGGCTGCATCACTCGCCCCCAGCTCCGCCCGCAGCTCGAACAGCTCGGCGCGCCGCCGAAGGGGTCCCGGCCCCGCGGTGCGGCCGGGCAGCCACACTGCGCCACGACTGTCGACGAATGCCGACCCCTCATCAATCGTTCGCACCTGACCAAGCAGCGATCGCACCCACGGACGCGCGAGCTCCTGCACCTCGAGCACGCCGGCGAGCGCGTCGCTCACCTCCCAATCCGGATCGGCGGCATCGAGCGGCAGCAGGAGCAGGGGCCCGGGGTTGGAGGTCGCATGCCAGGTGCGCACCGCCTCTGCGGCCTCCGTGTCGCGCACGATCACCGCGTGCACGCTCGCGCCGAGAAAGCGCTCCACGAGCATCGCGCCGGTGGCCTCGGCAGTGATGAAATCCGACAACGGTCCGAGAATCGCTCCCTCGCCGAACCGCTCGCGCTCTTGCAGCAGCTTCGCCGCCGCTGGCGCGAGCCCCACGCGCTCGCGCTCCAGCGTCTCCAGCGCATTCACCCGTCCGAGCAAGCCCGTGTGCGCCTCTTCGGCCCGAAACAGCTCGTCGCGCGCCGCGCTTTCTCGCGCACGCGCATCCGACGCGGCCGTACGCGCGATCACCAGAGCTTCTTCGGCCATCACCGCCGCCGTCTTCGCTTCCTCGAGATCTCGCTCCGCGAGCTCGAGACGAGCGGCGGCGAGCGACAGCGCCTCGGCGCCCGTCTCGCGATCCTCGCGCAGTCCGTCCAATCGCTGCGCCAGCTCCTCGATCTCTCGGGTGGCACCCTCGCGATCGAGCTCGAAGCGGCGGCGCTCATCGCGCAGCTCGCGCATCGCGCGCTCCGCATCCTCGGTGGACCGGCGAGCTTCGGCGACCTGAGTTCGGGCGGTCTCCTCGGCTTCGACGCGTTCGGCGAGCAACGTCTGGGCTGCCGCCAGCTCCGCATCCAGTCTTGCGCGCTCGGCGGCGGCATCCTCGCGATCGGCGGCGAGTCGCGACCCGCGCTCCTCTCCCGCGCGACGCTCCTCCTCGGCGCGCTCGCGTCGGGCAGTCGCATTCCGCTGACGCTCCTCGGCCACCGCGATCTCGCTCTCGAGGCGCAGCACGTCCTCCTGCTGTGCGCTCACCAGCCGCGCGAGCTCGGCGCGCTGGCCCTCTGCCGCCGCCCGCGCGTGGTGGGCTTCCTCGCGCGCGCGCTCGGCAACCCGCACGCGTTCGTCGGACCGCGGGACCTCGGCGCGCAGCCCCAGCACGCGATTCTCGAGCTGCGCGAGCTCTTCGCTCCACGCCTCCATGTCGCGCGACACGAGCGTCAGCTCGAGCGCGAACCGGCGCGCCTGCAGCTCCGTGTGTCGCTCGGCGCGCTTGCGTTGGCGCGCCAGCGAGCGCACCTGGCTCTGCACCTCGTTGATGAGATCGTCGAGGCGCGAGAGATCGAGTGTCGTCTCCTCGAGGCGCCGCTCCGTGCTCCGCTTGCGATCGCGGTAAAGGCCGACGCCCGCCGCTTCCTCGAACAGCTCACGACGGTCGTCGGGCCGATCGGACAGCAGCGCATCGATCATCTTCGCCTCGATGACGACGCCGGAGTCGGCACCGAGTCCCGTCCCGCGGACGAGATCCTGGATGTCGCGAAGGCGGCACGGCGCGCGGTTGAGCAGATAGTCGCTCTCTCCGCTGCGCGACAGGCGCCGCGTGATCACCACTTCCTTGAACGGGACGGGGAGCGTCCCGTCATCGTTCTCGAAGTGGAGCGACACTTCCGCGATGTTCACCGGTCGGCGCGCCGACGAGCCCTGGAAGATGACCTCTTCCATCTTCGCGCCGCGCAGCAACCGCGCGCGCTGCTCGCCGAGCACCCAGCGCACGGCGTCGGAGACGTTGGACTTGCCGCACCCGTTGGGGCCGACGATCGCCGTGACGCCTGCCTCGAACTCCAGCTCGACGTGATCGGCGAAGGACTTGAATCCGTGGAGCTCGAGCTTTCGCAGTCGCACCTTAGATTCCTCTCCCTGAACGGTAGGCTATCGTCGCGCCGATTCCCGCGCGCTTGAACATGTCGAGAAGCGGCATCGCTTGCGAGGGGGTTTCGAATGCGCCGGCGTAGACGCCGGCGTGATCTCCGTCACGTCCGAGCGCGTAGGCGGGAAACCCCTGCGCTCGTAACTCCGTCGCGCGCGTCACCGCCGCGCTGTGTGTGATGCTGTCGGCGACCCGCACGGCGAAGGGCGTGCGGCGCACCGACCCAAAGCCCATTTCGAGCACGCCTGCGGCGCGCAGCGCCATGAGCGCGGAATCTGCCTCGCGCTGCTCTCGCCATGCCCCGACGAGCAACCGATACCACCGGGAGCTGTCCGCCCCGAGACGCACGGGCGAGAACGTCGCCGCCGGGAGCGTCGCGAGCCGGTCGTTCAGGTGACGGGAGGCATCGGTGACGCTGCTCAACATCAGGATATCGACGGAGTAGAGCGCCGCGCTGGCGGAATCCCCCTCGGCGGCGCCCGCCACGGTCCCGGCGAGCTGCGCCTCTGCCGATACGCCGGCGGCCTGGTCGTCACCGTCCGCGGCATCCCCGCTCCGGTCCCACGCGAACAGCGCGCCCACCGCCAGGAGCGCGAACACCCCGCCGGCCAGCACGACCGCGCGCTTCGACCGTGCCTGACGAGTCACGCGCGAGAGGAACCGGGCCCCTGACGCCGGCGCGACGGGCGCGATGCCCGCGTCGGCGCTCACCCGGCCGACGCGCGGCACCCGCGCGATGACGTGTCGGGCTTCGGGATACTCCACGTCGCCGACCAGGATGATCCCGTCGGTGTCCTCGACGAATCGGGCGAGTCCGTCGGCGTCCCGCGGAAGCACGATACAGAGGAGCGCCCCCTCACCGCGAAACGCCATCGTCATCCGTCGCCACCGCTCCCGGCGCAGCAGCGTGTCGTACTCGAACGGCCCGGCGCCGCTCGGCAGGATGAAGAGCGTCCCCTCGCGATTCACCGGGTGCGCGATCTTGCGCAGCGAGACGCCGTAGAGGAAGTGATCGATGACGCCGTGCGGTCGCGCGTCGCGCGGGAGCAGCTTCTGGAGAGGCGCGAGCTCGCCGACCGCATCGACGATCGCCACGCGCCGAGTGCGGATGTGTGCGTGCGCGAGCGCGAGCGCGACGTGGGCGGCGTCGTCATCCAGCTCACCGACGACGACGACACAGGTGCGGTCGGCAACCAGGGGCGCGACATCTCGCGTGGCCTCGTCCCAGCGCATCGGGCGCGAGGGGGCGTCCGGCACTAGGGGCGACCCTCGTAGATCCAGTACGACCGTCCGGTGCGTCGTGCGGCTTGCTCAGCCGCGTCCCGCGTGGGGTAGGGTCCCAGCACGACGCGCCAGATGTCGAGCCCGCCCTGTGTGGTGTGCACCACGTGCGCGCGCTGCCCATCGGCCTCGATCTCGCTCGCGGCCGCGATCGCCGCCTGCTCGGCGCGCAGCGCGGCGAACTGGACGGTGAATCCCGGGCTCGTCACCGGCGGCGGTGGCGGCGGGGTGGTGTCGCGCGGTGGCACTCCCACGCTGTCCGGTCTCGGCGTGAGCGAGTCTGGCGATGGTGTCACGGCGAACGGATCGAGCGTGTCGCCCGAGTCCGCCGGCGCGGTGTCCATTCCTTCGAACTGCACCGGCTCGTCGAGCGACGCGCTCCGCGGACGGAAGCCGTTCCATTCGATGAAGTACCAGACATCACGGCCGCCGCCGGTGACGCGCCGCGTGGTCTCGAGTGTCTCGGTGTCGACGAGCACCACGTCGTTGCCCCGTAGCAGCGCCAGCGCTCCGTCCGGCGTGACGAGCGGAAGATCCTCGCGCCAGCCGGTGGCCACGCGTCCGATGAGCGAATCGGTGGCGACGGCGACGACCCACATGGAATCCTGTTTGGCGGCACGCGCGAGCACGAAGCGCCCGGTGGGATCCATGCGCAGCTCGCGCGACGTGTCGGGCAGCGTAATCCGCGCCGCGATCTCTTCCGCATAACGATCCACGACGATCAAGTCGGCGGATCCGGCCGTCAGGAGGTAGATCCGATCGCCGCTCGGCGTCGTGATGGCGGCGCGAATGCGCTGTGGCACCCGAACGCTGGGCACGGGGGCGAGGTCGCGCGCGCGCACGCCGATCAGCCCCGTGTCGACGGTAAAGTACAGGCGGTCGCCGAGTGGGGTGCCGATGGCGCGCTGTGCGAGTGGGAGTCTGGCCGTGTCGACGAGCGATTCCTGCGGTGGGTGCATGCGCCACACGGTCGTGCCGTTGCGCGCCTCCGCGACGACGAGCAGGCCTCCGTCGGACTGCGGGAAGAGCTCGCGCGGGACCGCCGGCGGCTTGAAGCGCCATTCACCCTCGGGTGTAAGGCGGCGGATCGTACCGTCGATCGCCACACCGTAGATGGCGTTTCCGTCCTGCGAGGCCACGTACGACAGCTTCGCCTTCGTCTCGCGAGCGACGTCTCCCGTGCGGAGATCGACCCGCAGCGGCACCCCCTTGGTGTCGATGGCCGCGACGCTGCCGGCATCCGAATCGAAGCCGAGGACGCGGGCGACGGCCGGAACGGTCGACCGGGAGGTCCACACCAGCGAATCCACGTCCGGGTATGCGAACGCGCGCACGGGTCCCCCTGCACGCGCGAAGCGGAGCAGGAGGCGGTCGGCGCCGCCGGCGGACATTACGGTCGGTGAGTCGCTGGCGGCAGGATCATCGCCGCGCCCGCAACCAGTGGAGGCCGCGAGCACGAGTGCCAGCGCGAGGAGAGTGCGCACGGGGGAAGAATACTCAGGGGATCAAAGGGATCAAAGGGATCGAGGGGGACAAAGGGGCGGTATGCGCGGCGATGGTGCCGCCGCGCTCTTTTCAATGAGCGAGGGGGGGGGGGGGGCGGCCCCCCCCCCCCGCCAAA
>JAICNG010000146.1 GCA_025931335.1 Gemmatimonadaceae bacterium
AAAAGCCCACGCAGCTGGCGAGAGCACGTGGGCAAAAACACTGTCGCGCGTCGCCCGCGCCGCGGAAGCCGACTAGCTGGCCCGTTCCCTGGCGACCCAGGCCGCCGTTTCCCGGATTTCCTCCCGCGACTCGCCGAGTGTGTACGAAGGCTCACCGAATCGGCGCACCCCGCGGAGGATGAGGAACACGCCCACGCCCACCTCGATGATTCCGGTGACCAGGGCGCCTACCCAATAGTTTCCATCCGCGAGGCGACCGATGAGCGTCACGAGCGTGATCGTCAGGGCGACCAGCGCGATCACCGCGATGCCGAACGCCATCGACATCCACAGGACACCGCGTGCCCCCGTTCGAACACTTTCCTTGACCTCCAGCTTCCCGAGCAGGATCTCGTCGCGAACCAACCGCTTCGAGTCTGCCGCGAGCTGGCCAACCAGATCCGTGATGCCGGTGTCGGGGTCGATGTGGACCACGTGCGCTGCCAAGTCTCACCCTCCGTGATTCGCGCCGTGCGCGCTCGGTGATTAGGCAGGCAACTGGCGTGCCGCAGCCTGAAGGGATCGCCGGGATCGAAGGCGGTCGAAGGGCCCGCGAAGCCTGATCGAGGCGCCCTTCGATCGCCTTCGACCGCCTTCGATCCCGTCGATCCCTAGCCTCTCTCCACCTGCACCACGCTCGCCAACGCCGGCCCCACCTGATGCTCGGCCGGGCCCACCCGCAGCGTGATCGGGCCGCCGAAGGGGGCCTGGGCGAGCACGCGCACCGTCGCCCCGGGCACCAGACCCAGCTCCCCGAGGTAGCGGAGCCGCGGGGCGTCGTCGTCGCTCACCCGGACGACGCGCCCCGACGCGCCCGCCGGAAGATCGGCCAGGGACATCAGCGAGCGCTCGTCGATCTCCCCCTCGCGCGTGGGAATCGGGGCGCCGTGCGGATCGACGGAGGGCTCGCCGATCGCCGACGCCATCCGGTCGATCAGCTCGTCCGACGCGGCGTGCTCGAGTCGCTCCGCCTCATCGTGCACCCGGTCCCAGGGGTAGCCGAGGGCGCGCGTCAGGTACGCTTCGATGATGCGGTGGCGTCGAAGCATGCGCAGCGCGATGCGGCGTCCCTCATCGGTGAGACGAACGCCGCGATACCGTTCGTGCGCGAGCAGCCCCTGCTCCGCCAGTCGGCGCACCATGCCGCTCACCGACGCGGGGGCGATGGCGAGGCGATTGGCGATGTCCGTGGTCGCGGCCGCGCCCGACAGTCGCTCGATCTCGTAGATCACCTTCAGGTAATCCTCGACTGGCGCCGTGACGTCGTCGGGATTTCGCGTCGTCATCATCAAGAGCGCACCCACCCTGAAGCGGTCTGCACGAGGAGCCACGCGTTGAGCGATGCGATGATCACCGCGACCGTCCACGCGAGCACATTGAGCCACCGCGGATTCACGAACTCCCCCATCTTAATCCGGTCGGAGGTGAAGCGCACGAGCGGGACCACCGCGAACGAGAGCTGAAGGCTGAGGACGACCTGGCTGAGGATCAGCAGCTGCGCCGTCCCGCTTTCGCCGTAGAGCACGGCGACGATCGCCGCCGGCGTGATCGCGAGCGCGCGCGTGATGAGGCGCCGCAGCCATCGCGGCAGCGAGATGTCGAGAAAGCCCTCCATCACGATCTGTCCGGCGAGCGTCCCCGTGATCGTCGAGTTCTGGCCCGAGGCGAGGAGCGCGAGCGCGAAGACGGTGCTCGCGGCGCCGACGCCCAGCAATGGCGTCAGCAGCCGATGGGCATCCTGGATCTCGGCGATGCTCGTGTGTCCCGCGCGGTGAAAGGTCGCCGCGGCGAGAACGAGAATCGCGGCGTTGATGAAGAACGCGAACGACAGGGCGACGGTCGAATCGATGAAGGCAAACCGCACCGCCTCCCGCTTGCCTTCGGCCGTTGGCTCGAACTGTCGCGTCTGCACGATCGATGAGTGCAGATACAGGTTGTGCGGCATGACCGTCGCGCCGAGGATGCCCATGGCGATGTAGAGCATTCCAGGATCGCGGAGGATGGCGCCGGTGGGCACGAGACCACCGGCTACGGCGCGCATGTCGGGGCGCGCGATGAACAGCTCGAAGACGAAGCACCCCGCGATCAGCGCGACGAGAGCGATGACGAACGCCTCGAGCTTTCGGAATCCGCGGTCCTGAAGGTAGAGGATCAGCAGCACGTCGAGGGCCGTGAGGGCGACGCCCCATGCCAGGGGGATGCCAAACAACAGGTTCAGCGCGATCGCCGCGCCGATGACCTCGGCGAGGTCGCACGCGACGATGGCGAGCTCGCACAGCACCCAGAGAAACATGACGGTCGGCGTCGAGTACGCGTCGCGGCACGCCTGCGCGAGATCGCGCCCGGTGACGATCCCGAGCTTGGCCGAAAGTCCCTGGAGCAGCACGGCCATGAAGTTCGAGGCGAGGATGACGAACAGCAGCGTGTAGCCGTACGCCGATCCGCCGGCGAGATCGGTCGCCCAGTTTCCCGGGTCCATGTACCCGACCGCGACGAGATATCCGGGGCCGACGAATGCGAGGAAGCGACGGAACGGGCTCCGCGCCGCGGTCGGGATCGACCGGTAGACATCCTCGAGGGAGGGAGAGGTGCGGGCACGCCGCCAGCCGCGCGCGGGTGCAGCATCCTCCGGCGGGTGTCGCACTCGCTAGGGCGCGAGCGACAGGAACTGTCGCAGGATGCGCTCGGTGAGCCCCCAGATCGTGTGCGCGCCGTGCTGAAAGCTCATGACCGCCCGCGGCCCGCCGGCCAGCTCCAGCACCACTTCGCGCGATACCTCGGGATCGCGAAGCGCGGCCAGGTCCACCCAGAACCATTCGGCGACTTCGGGACTCGCGACGATGTCGACGTCGAACTTCACCAGCCCGACGAACGGGGTGATGATGATCGGCGGCAGCACCGGCGTGCGCGGCTCCAGCTCGTCGAGGCACCCGAGGAGGCGGCCGTCGCGCTCGAGGTCGATGGCCGTTTCCTCCCACGTCTCCCGGACGACGGTGCGCTCGAGTGACGGGTCCGCCGGCTCGCGGCGGCCGCCGGGGAGGGCGACGTGTCCACTCCATGGGTCGCCCTCGAACGTCGCCCGCTTGATCATCAGGAGCTGTGGCGTGGGCTGCTCGCGCGTTTCATCGAGCCTCACGAGCAGCGCCACCGCGGCGCGGCGCGCGGCGTCGTCCGGCGCGATGAGCGCGGGTGGCCGGCGCGTCATGACTCGCACGAGCGGCTCGACCTCCGGATGCCGGGCGATCCGGTCGAGCTCCGCCTTCGTTCGCTCTTCCGTGGGATGCCGCACGCTAGCCCTCGATGTCGCCCCCCGCATCGACCCACGAGTGGATGCCGCCCGCCATCGAGACGACATCGCGATACCCCATCTCGCGCATCGTATCGGCAGCCAGCGCCGAGCGATTCCCGCGCGCGCAGTAGACGACGACTTTGCGCGCGCGCGGCACCGCGCCCTCGATGCGCCCTTCGAGCGTCCCGCGCGCGACGTGCACCGCGCCGGGCAGGTGCCCGAGGTTCCACTCCCGGTCTTCGCGCACGTCCACGATGGCGAAGTCCTCGCCGCGCTCGCGCATCTGGATGACGTCGCGGGCGCTGACTTCGGTGATGCGTTTTTTCGCGTCCTGGATGAGTTGGTGGCCGGATTTCATGACAGAGGTAGTCGAGGTGCTCGAAGTACTCGAGGTGCTCCAGGGAGAAACCTTGGCACGGGGCGCAGCGCTTCGGTCCGGTTGAACCAAGAGAATCGGGTCAGGTTAAGCGCCGCTCGTTACGCAAGGCAAAAGACAATCTATGCGCGGTCCCGCCAGAACTCATCGCGATCTGATCGTGTGGAAAGAGGGAATGAATCTCCTCGTGGAGGTCTATCGCATAGCGGATTTGCTCCCCACGCGGGAGCGGTACGGCCTGGCCTCGCAGTTACGCCGGGCCGCAGTTTCGATCCCGACGAATGTCGCAGAGGGCTTTGCTCGTAAATCCCACGGCGACTTTGCACGGTTCCTGACGATCGCCGAGGGTTCACTGCGAGAGCTGCAGACACTGCTCGAAGCAGTCCCGTTGATCGGCTACGTGGATCCCCAAGCGATGCAACCGGCGATCGGCATATCGCATCGGGTGGGCTTCCTCACCCAGCGGCTGCGACGAACGATCAGCAGTTCCCCTCGAGCACCTCGAGCACCTCGAGCACCTTGAGCACCTCTAGACCACCGCCACCCTCCGCTCATCACACTCGAGCTCCGCCATTCGCCCCAACGGCAGCGTCCACTGCTCGGCCACGTGCCCGATCGGAACCCCCGCGAGACAGGGCACACGCAGCCAGTCGGCGAGCTCGAGTAGAACGGCGTCGAGCGTCCGGGCGCCATCATCGGCCTCCTCCGGACAGTTGGTGCACTGGCCGAACACGATCGCGCGTACGCCGTGCAAGGCGCCGGCGAGGCGAAGCTGCGCGAGCATCCGGTCGATGCGGTACACCGCCTCGTTGATGTCCTCCAGCACGAGAATCGCCCCCTCGAGGGGCGGCAGGTAGGGGGTACCCACCAGCGCCGCGAACACGGCGAGGTTCCCCCCTTCCAATCGCCCCCGCGCGCGCCCCGGACGCAACACACGCGCGCGCTCGGCGACACCGCACGAGTCCTCCCCGCGCGAAACGGCGCGCGTCAGTGAAGCGCGCGAGAACGCCGACAGTGTCGTGCGCGCCGTCGGCGCGTGATACGACACGATCCCCGCCTGACGAGCGATTGCTCCGTGCAGCGCGGTGACGTCCGAGTAGCCGAGGATCGGCTTCGGATGTCCGCGCAGCGCGCTCCAGTCGATGCGATCGAGAACGCGCATCGCGCCATACCCGCCGCGCAGGCACCACACGCCGTCGATGCGCGGATCGCGGAGCGCCTCGTTGAGATCCGATGCACGCGCCTCATCGGCCCCGGCGAAATAGCCGGTGCGTGCGAGTGCATGTGCCGATGCCACCGGCTCCCATCCCAGGGCGCGGGCGTTGGCGACGGCGCGATCAAGCTCGTCAGGTCCGCGGAGAGGACCCGCGGGCGCGACGAGGGCAACGCGCGCGCCCGCCGCGAGTGGCGGAGGCGCACGACGCGTAAGAGGTGCAAGCGTCATGCGCGTCGCTCGTGAGGATCGCGATCGACCGCGGAGGAAGAGTGTGCCATTTGGTATTCGCAGGATCGCGCAACGTAGATGCCCCGGGGAAACGGGTCAACCGCGATGCACATCGCGGTTTACGCGTGCCGTGCGTGACATGGCACACGCGTTGCCCGTTTGCGCGTTCCCAAATGCGGCGCACGCCGCGACAACAAGCACCTGACTCAGCAGGGAGGACACGACCATGGCGGATCGGAACAGGGACCAGAACGAAGAGCTTGGCTCGCAGAGCGGTCAGGGTGGTATGAGTGGGTCCCCGGGCGGTTCGCAGAGCGGGTCGCTCGGTGGATCACGCGGTGGCGCCGGTGAGCAGGAAAGCGGTTCGAGTGGGCGGACTGGCAGCACCGGTGGCTACGGCGCGTCGGGCTCCGAGAGCGATCTCGATGAAGAGAGCATCGGCGACGAGAGCTCCGGCGAAGCGGGCGGACTGAGTGGTAAGGATCGCGGCGGTCAGGGTGGCGGTGGCGGCGGCGGTCAGCGCGGCGGCGGTGGCCAGGGCGGCGGCGGTGGGCAGGGCGGCGGCGGTGGGCAGCGCGGTCCTGGCCAGGGCGGCGGCGGCCAGGGCGGCGGTGGGCAGGGCGGCGGTGGCCAGGGAGGTGGTCAGGGTGGCGG
>JAICNG010000097.1 GCA_025931335.1 Gemmatimonadaceae bacterium
GAGATCGTGGCGCTCACGGCGACCATTTCTTCGATGCGGCTCATGCCGAGGGATGTATTGGAGTGGTGAGAGTCGATTGTCCGCCTAGTCACAGACCCTTACGACGACCTTGCCAAACTGTTTCCCGCTCGCGAGGCGCTGGACCGCGTCGGCGCCGCGCTCCAGGTCGTGTACCGAGTCGATGGGCGGGAACAGCCGCCCCTCGCGCAGATGCTGGGTGATGGCATCCATCTCGTCGTCGTTGCCCATCGTCGACCCCATGAGCGACCACTGATTCCAGAACATTCGCCGCACGTCGGTCTCGACCAGGGGGCCGGATGTCGCTCCGCAGGTGACGAGCCGCCCGCGTCGCCCGAGCGCCATCAGCGATTTCGCCCACGTGTCCTTCCCGACATTGTCGATCACCACGTCGACGCCGCGCTTGCCGGTGCGGGCTCGAATCTCCTTCGCGACATCGAGGGTCCGGTGATTCAGCGTTTCATCCGCGCCCAGCTCCCTGGCGCGGCGCAGCTTCTCGTCGTCGCTCGATGTCACCCATGTCGTCGCGCCGAGGATCTTCGCGATCTGCATTGCGGCGAGCGCGACGCCGCCGCCAATGCCCCAGATGAGCACGTTCTCGCCACGCTGCACGCGCGCGCGCGTGACCATCATGCGCCACGCGGTGATCGTGGCCAGCGTGAAGGCAGCGGCCACATCCCAGGGGATCGAGTCCGGGATGATACGAACGTTCGCCGCGGGTACGACGATGTAGTCGGCCATCGTTCCTGGCAGGTGCTCGCCGAGCAGCTTGTACTTGATGCACAGCGAGTGCTCGCCTTTCAGGCAGTACTCGCACGTCCGATCGGAGACGCCGGGATTGATGATGACGCGATCGCCCCGCCGAATGCCCCGGACGGCTGCGCCCAGCTCCTCGACGACACCGGCGCCGTCGCCCCCCATGATCCAGGGCGGCGTGATCACGACGCCGGGAAGCCCCTCGATCACGAACAGGTCGAGATGATTGAGCGCGGCGGCGCGCACGTGAATGCGCACGTCGTCCGGCCTGCGAAGCTCCGGGGCCGCGATGTCCGTTCGATATTGCAGCTGCTCCAGCCCGCCGTGGGCCGAGATCGTCAATGCTCGCACGCGAGAGACTCGGGGTTATATTTTTGCAGAATCCTATGCCGGCACGTGACGGCGAGCAATCGGAAGCAACGACTCGGGAACACGCACAATGACTGCGATTCAGGTGCCGGCGCTTGGCGAATCGATCGTCGAGGGGACGATCGCGCGGTGGCTCAAGAACGAGGGCGACGCCGTTCAGAAGGGCGACGCGCTCGTCGAGCTGGAGACGGACAAGATCAACGTCGAAGTTCCCGCGCCGGCGTCCGGCGTCCTCGCCAAGCGACTCAAGAACGACGGCGACGTCGTGAAGGTCGGCGAGACACTCGGCGAGCTCGATGAGGCGGCGGTACCGGCGGGAAGCACCAAGGGTGCGGAGGGCACTAAGGGTGCGGAGGGCACTAAGGGCGCCGAAGGCGCAAAGGGCGCGGGCGGCGTCGCGACGAAAGCCGCAGAAGTGAAGACGTCACCGTCGGTGCGACGCGTTGCGGCCGAGACGGGCGTCGAGCCCGCGCAGGTGCAGGGCACGGGTCGCGATGGTCGCGTGACAAAGGGAGACATGCTGGGCGCGGCCGCCACGCCGACGCCTCGACCGGCGCCGTCCCCGCCGTCAGCGCCCTCGATCCCGTCGGCCCCTTCGACCCCTTCAGCCCCTTCAGCCCCTTCGGCTTCTCGCGAAAGCCGCGAGAAGATGTCGACGCGTCGCAAGCGCATCGCCGAGCACTTGCTGGAAGCCCAGCATACGACTGCGCATCTGACGACGTTCAACGAGGTCGACATGACCGCCGTGATGCGCCTTCGCGACCGGCTGAAGGAGCGCATCGAGAAGGAGCACGGCGTTCGGCTCACGTTCATGCCCTTCTTCGTGCGCGCGGCGTGCATGGCGCTGAAGTCGTACCCGATCGTCAACGCGCAGACCGACGGCGACGTCATCGTCTACAAGCACTACGTGCACATGGGCGTGGCGGTGGCGTCGGACCAGGGGCTCGTCGTCCCCGTGATCAAGGACGCCGACACGAAGGGCTTGCTCCAGATCTCGCGCGACATCATCGACATCGCGAAGCGCGCGCGCGATGGCAAGCTGTCAATGGAGGACCTCACCGGGGGCACCTTCACGATCACGAATGGCGGCGTGTTCGGCTCCCTGATCTCGACGCCGATATTGAACACGCCGCAGTCCGGGATCCTCGGCCTCCACAAGATCCAGGACCGTCCGGTCGCGATCGACGGCACGGTCGAGGTCCGTCCGATGATGTACGTCGCGCTCTCGTACGATCACCGCATCGTCGATGGGCAGCAGGCGGTGCTCTTCCTCGTGCGTCTGAAGGAGCTCATCGAGGAGCCGGGGAGTATGCTGGTCGACTGACGATTGCGGATCGCGGATTGCGGACTGCGGGTGACTAACCCCCCAGTTTGTCGCGACGTGCTCGCCCCGCCGGAGTGATGACGAGAAGTAGCCGCCGGATTTCTGCGAGGGCTTCAATTCGCTGGCGAGCAAGCTCGTCGCCTAGCGTCCCCCGCCCGGCCCGATACCACACCGCCGCTTCCCGCGCCGAGCACAGGGCATACTCATAAAAGCGGGCGCGATCGCGACCCGACTAGCGACCATACCCCTCGGCGATGTTCGCAGCGATTGACGCGACACCCGTATACAGCTGGAGCGCCGCCGCGCGGGTGGTCCCCCGGTCGAGCGTCGCCGCGTCTCCCCAAGCCAAGTCCATCAGAAACAGGGCCAGGCGATAGACGGCCATGCGCCACAGAGGATCGGCCGTGACGTCGGCGGGCAGTGTCGCGCTCCAGCGACGGTACTCTTCCCTGTCGAAGGTCCGGTGCACCGCAATCTGCTGTTATTATCGCCCACGAGCATACATCTTTCGCCGAGCGCACCCGCAATCAGCAATCCGCACTCCGCAATCGAATCAATGCCTCCAGCCAGCCCAGATGTCGTCGTCCTCGGAGCAGGGCCAGGCGGCTACGTCGCCGCCATCCGCGCCGCGCAGCTCGGACTCTCCACCGTGTGCGTCGAAAAGGACAAGACCCTCGGCGGAACGTGCGTGAACGTTGGATGCATTCCGTCGAAGGCGATGCTCCAGTCCTCCGAGCATTACGAGTTCCTTCGTACCCACGCCGCCGACCACGGGCTCGTCGTGGGGGACGTACGCGTCGACGTGGCGCGCATGCTCAAGCGAAAGGAGGATGTCGTCGCGCAGAACACCAAGGGGCTCGAGTTCCTGTTCAGGAAGAACAAGATCACGTGGGCGAAGGGGCTCGGTACGCTCGAGCGCAACAACGTCGTGAGCGTGAAGAGCGAGGACGGCACCACCACGTCGTTCCAGGCGAAGCACGTCATCATCGCGACCGGATCAGAGCCGATCGCGCTGCCGTCGCTCGAGTTCGACGAAGAGCGCGTACTGTCGAACGTCGGCGCGCTGCGGATTCCCGAGGTCCCGAAGCACCTCATCGTCATCGGCGGTGGCGTCATCGGACTCGAGCTCGGCTCCGTGTGGCGGCGTCTTGGCGCCAAGGTCACCGTCGTCGAGCTGTTCCCGACGATCCTCCCCGGCATGGATGCGGACGTCATCAAGGAGATGGATCGCGTCCTCCGCAAGCAGGGGATGGAGATTCGCACCGACACGCGGGTAGTCGGCGGCAAGCGGCAGCCGGAGGGAGTGCGGATCGACGTCGAGCACAACGGCAAGAAGGAGACGCTCGACGGGGACTACGTGCTGGTGTCCGTGGGCCGCCGCCCGTCTCTCACCGGCGTGGATGCGAAGGCACTCGGCATCGCGACCGGGCGGCGCGGAGAAATCACCGTCGACGATCAGATGCGCACGAACGTTCCGAACGTGTTCGCGATCGGCGATGCCATTGGCGGCAAGCTCCTCGCGCACAAGGCCGAAGAGGAGGGTATCGTCGCCGCCGAGGTGATCGCCGGAAAGCCGGCGCGCATGCACTACCGGTCGATTCCGTCCGTCGTGTACACGTGGCCCGAGGTCGCGTCGGTGGGTCTTTCCGAGGAGGAAGTCAAGCAGAGCGGGCGCGAGTACCGCGTGGGCAAGTTCCCCTTCTCCGCCAACGGACGTGCGCGCACCATGGGAGAATCCGCCGGGTTCGTGAAGCTCATCGCCGACGCGAAGACCGATGCCCTCCTCGGCGCCCACCTCGTGGGGCCTAACGTGTCGGAGCTGGCGGCGGAGGTCGTCATGGCGTTCGAGTTCGATGGCTCTTCCGAGGACATCGGCATCACCGTCCACGCGCACCCCACACTGGCCGAGACGGTGAAGGAAGCGGCGTTGGGAGTACTCGGGCGGTCGATTCACATCTAGAGGTGCTCGAGGTGCTCGAGGTGCTCAAGGTACTCGAGGGAACTTCGTTACTTGCCGCGGTAGTTCTGCTGCCGGCGTCGGCGCTGCTGGCGCAGCGCACGGAGACGGGGCGCATGCGGTGGGACGGCGTCGAGCGCACCTACACCGTACGCGTTCCGCGTTCCGCCGACTCCGCGCGCACCGTCCCGCTCGTGATCGCCCTTCATGGGCGCGGCGGCAGCGGGCAGCGGATGGTGCGCTGGTCAGGGTTCGACGCCAAAGCGGACGAGGCGGGCTTTCTCCTCGTGGCTCCGGAGGGCACTGGCGATCCGCGCGGGTGGTCCACCGGCTTCGCCCCCGGTGGCGCCATCGATGACGTGGGATTCATCGGCGCTCTCATCGACACCCTGGCGGGCCGCTATCCCGTCGATTCGAAGCGCGTGTACGTCGCCGGCCATTCGAACGGGGGCGTTCTCGCCCATCGGGTTGCGTCCGACCTCTCGTCACGCGTCGCCGCTGCCGCCGTGGTCGCCGGAGCGATCGGCGTGCGCTCGGGCGCGGGCAATGTCACGCGCATCGAGACGCCCCGGGCCCCGGTGCCGATCATGATCATTCATGGCGACGCCGACGCTGTCGTGCCGTATGACGCGATCGCGCTCTCACCGCGCGGAAGCCGCCCCATCCCTGCTCCCGAGGCCGCTCGCTTTTGGGCGCGCGCAAACGAGTGCGCCGTGACCGAGCCCCAGCGAGACACGATCGCCGCCGGGCACGTGGTGCGCGATCGCTGGGAAAGCGGCTGTCGCGCCCCAGTCGTCTTTCTCACGGTCCGCGGGGGCGACCACGGCTGGCCACACACCGACCGTGGCGCGGCGCTCGACGCCACTCACGCGATCTGGGAGTTTTTCGCCACCAGGGAACGTTAGGCGCGCCCGGTCTTACCGCACGGCGCGCATTCCACGCTCGAGCCACTGCTCGAGGTCGGGGTCGTCGGCGATCGCGTCGGCCGCGACGACCACCCAGGTGCTCATCGGCTTCTCGCCATCGGGCGCGAACGGCTCGACATGCGGTGAGCCCAGCGCCGCCTGATACTCCGCCGGCGGACACTTCACGATCAGTCCGTCGTCCCACACGATGGCGAACGCGGACTTGCCGGCGAGAAAGCCGCGTCCGCCGAAGACGTTCTTCTGGCGGACGCCACGCGTCCCGCGCCGGTCGAGGACGTCGGCGACACGCTCCGCCAATCCTCGATCGTAGCTCACATGCTGGCGCCGAGCATCACGGCATTCGCGAACAGCGGCAGCAAGCCGCGCCACATGTCCCGAAAGTTCGGATCCACGGCGAACGAGATCACTCGCCCGCGCCCGACACCCTCCGTCCAGAGGAAGGGTGAATCGCCGAGCCGCGACGGTACCTCCGGCCACAGGTATCCCGCGATGCGCAGCCGCGACTCGGGCGCATAGCGCAGCACCGATTCCCCCGCACGCACGTCGCGCGGGAAGGTGAACACGCGGTCGGAGAAGATGTACGCCGGGAATTCCCGCTCCACCATGCCGGCGAGCAGCGGAGAGAGCGTATCGGCCACGACGCGCACGATCGCCCCCGGCACGCCGGCCGGCAGCGGCGCGCCCGCCGAGCTGTCGGCGCGCACGGAGTCGCGTCGGACGCGAAGCCGGGAGAGTCCCACACGCTCGGTCGCGACCCACGCGCTGGCCGCCTCGAGCGTCACCAGCGTTCCTCCCGCGCGCACCCACGCCGTCAGACGGTCCCGGCCGCCGTCGCCGAGCATCCGCTCGAAGAACGCGCCCTGTACGGACGGGAGGACGATGACGTTGTACTCGTCGAGCCTCGCGCCGCCGACCGCCGTCGGATCGAGCAGCGTCGCGGGGTAGCGAAGCCGCTGGTCCATCGTGTACCACGCGTATCCAGCCGACTGTCCGCTCACGCCGGGACCGGCAATGATCGCGACGTTCGGCTGTCGCACCGGGAAGACGAGGTTGCTCCCGAGATCGAAGCCCTCATCGACGCCGGCGCCGGACAGGCTGACGACGGGAGCACCGGTCGCGGCGGCGTGCTGCCTGACGAGTGCATGGAGCCGCGGGCCGTTGCCCACGACGCGGGCGACGAACGACCCGCGCCCGACGCGCGAGTCACCGGAGCGGAATGCCCCGGGCTGATACCACACGCGGACGCTGTCCCGCAGCAGCGCCGACAGCAAGCGATACCCCGCCTCGGTTCCCCCCTCGATCGCGTACCCATACCGCGCGCTGTCGGGGGCACTTGGCGCTGCGCGCCACGCGGTGTCGACGCGCGTTGTCGTCACCGGGGCGCGCGCCACCCAGGCGCGCACCCGATACGTGTACGGCAGGCTCCACGCGGTCGCATCGTAAAAGCGGTCCGACCGGCCGGCGCGGCGTCGCTCCATCTCCTCGGCGATGAACGCCGAGTCGAGCTCGGCATCGGGCTCGAGGATGGCGCGCGCCAGGCGACCCTGCGGCTGCGCGAGATCGACGACGTACGCCGAGGCGATCGACCCCCCGACGCCCGGGGAATTTCCCGGAAATGGGGTGGCCCCGCGCACGTCGACCGAGCGCGCAAGACCGACGACGATCCCGTTGTCCGTGAGCCGACGCGCGAGCGAATCGGCGCGCGCGTACGCATCACGCTCGATGATGACGGCGCGCGCCGGTGTCCGCTGGGCGTCGGCCACGGCGCTGCGCCGATAGGCGAGGTAATCGCGCACGCGCTGCCGCGCGTTGCGGGCGGTCGCGTCGACCGTCGCCCACGCCGTCGTGTAGTGCCCCCAGGTAGCGTCGCGCAGCGTGTGTATCGTTCCATCATCACGACGGATGGCGCCGCCCTCGCTCGAGGCCTGCTCGTAGGTCATGCCGATCGCGCCGGCGTAGAGCGGCCACGAGGATCCGTAGCCCGGATAGAACTCGTCGTACCCCTCGCGCCGAAAGTACGACCACCCGTGCCGGTCGAAGGCCGCCGCGTTCGCCGCCGCGTACACGTCCCACCAGCGGATGATCGACGGATGCACGTTCTTGTTCACCGGCGCCATCGGCGGCGGAAAGAAGTACGTCGAGTTCGACCCCATCTCGTGGAGGTCGACGGCGACGTGCGGCCACCACTCGAGCATCGAGCGCACGCGGCCTCTGGTCTCCGGATGCGACTGGATGTACCAGTCGCGGTTCATGTCGAAGTAGTAGTGGCTCGTGCGGGGACCGGGCCAGTTCGCGGTGTGCACGCGCGCGTAAGGCGAGGTGGGGACACCGAACGCCGTGCGCATCCGCATGACATCCTGCACGTGGCGCTCGTGGCCGTCCGGGTTTTGCACCGGATCGATCAGCACGACGGTCTCGTCGAGCACACGTCGGGTGTCGGCATCGGTGCCGGCGGCGAGCTGATACAGCAGCGCGATCGACGCCTCCACCCCCGACGCCTCGTCGCCGTGCACGCTGAATCCCAGCCACGCGACCGCGGGCAGTCGCGCGGCGATCGCATCGAGCTCCGCGGGAGAGCCAGTCAGCGTCGAGATCCGCTCGTTGTCGGCGCGAATCTGATCGATTCGTCCCTGATTCGCCTCACTCGTCACGATCACCATCACGACCTCGCGTCCCTCGAACGTGCGCGCGACCGTGTCGACCTTCACGCGCCGGCTCGTCGCCGCCAGACGATCGAGATAGCGCATGAGCATGTGGTGCGGCGTGAACCGCTCCCCAACCTCGTAGCCGAGAACGCTTTGGGGGGTGGGGATGGCAGGATCGTACGAGCCGCCTTCGGAGAACGCGTGCTGAGCGTGGAGCAGGGAGGGTGCAGCCGCCCAGCACAGGGCAGCGAGGATGCGACGATTCATCCGCCTGGAGAGCATGAGGAACGAGGAGTGAGGAGTGAGGAAATTGATTGAAGGGCACCCGATCGGGAAGCACTCCAAACGAATTCCTCACTCCTCAGTCCTCATTCCCGATGTGGCTTTTCAGAAGGCTATCTTGAGCCCCGCGCTGAAGCCGAAGTTGTGCGCGAGCTCCGGCTCGTAGTCGATCGTGGTCGCTTCGCGGACGTCGAACCGGCCCACGTAGTCCCTCGCCATCAGCCGCAGCCCAATGGCCCGCGTGAACCCGATGTCCGCTCCAGCGCCGATGGTTCCCACGAAGTTCGTCGCGTCGGTCGACAGACCGATTCTCACTTCGTGGCGCATTGCGCCGGCCCCGAGCTGCACGAACGGGGTGATCGCGACTGCGCGATCGGGCAGCGGCATCGACACCTGTAGCGCACCGTCGAACATCCAGGCCGAGTTTCTGCCAACGGTGATGTCGTCGATGAATGGTATGCCCACCGTGATGTCACTACTCCCGCGCGCGACGTTGCCCACCACCGCGATGTTAGACGTCAACGACACCCCGAGCTGGGCGCCGAGGAGCGCGCCGCCGGCGCTGGAGATCGACGTTCCGAACGGGCCCTTCACGAAAGCGCCGAACACCATGTACCCAGCGTACGGCGTGACGTCGATGCGCGACGATGTCTGCGCCATCGCGCTGCCTCCGATGAGGGCACTCGTGGCAGCCAGCGAGAAAACGATGCGTCGAATCATGGAGCCTCCCGAGAGCGAAATGTCCATGAGCGTGCAAAGGCATGGTTGGGACCGTCGCCCGGCATCACCGTGGCGGTCGCGTATCCCGTTCAGGCCATGCGTGATGCGCCCAACGCGTGCGCGCGCGCGCGCACCCGCTGTCCCTGCAATCGGACGCGCGATTGTCTCTCTTGCGCGACTGTGTTCCCGAGTTCCATGGTTCCCTCTCGCCGTGCCCGTCACGCTCAGCCCTCTCATCCCGCCGGATGCAACGGCCGCCCACGCGCTCGCTATGGCGGCGCTCGGCGACGCGCCGTACGCCGACTCGATGCGCGCGCCCCTCGTCGGCGCACTCGCAACCGCGTCCGATGAGTACGCCGCGATCGTCGCGCGCGACGGAGACGCGCTCGTCGGCGTCGCCGTGTTCGGCGAGACGGCGGGCGCGCGCGGCGCCGGGCGGCTCTACTTCGTCGCCGTCGCCGCGGGAGCACGCCGGCGTGGAATCGCGACGGCGCTCACCGAGGCGGCGTGCGTGCACCTGCGATCGCGCGGCGCGCGGTTCGTCGTGATCGAGCTCCCGGAAGAGCCGGGGCTGCAGCCCGCGCAGGCCATCGCTCGGCGCGCGGGCTTCCGCGAGGAGGGCCGAGTGGAAGACTACGTGCGCGACGGAGTGGGCCTCGTGGTCCTTCGCCGCGAGCTCCGCGACCCATAGCGAGCCCGTTCACGTTCGCCCTCTTGCCTGTTCGCGGAGCCGCTGACGTCCACCAGGTGTGATGCGCAGGGGCAACAGTGGCCTCTGGGGCGCCGCCCGTCTACCACTGTAAGTTGCGAAATATCAACGTGTTGCCTTCGGCTGCCGCGGCCAGAAGTCGGGTGTGGATAGTGCTCGGGGTGCCCCGCGACCATGACCCGCCCCCCGATTTCACCAGCACTCCGCGTCCGCGCGCTCACCTGGAGCGCCTGCCTGATCGCCGCCATAGCGACGCCCGTGCACGCGCAGCTGGGTCGGGGCGTCATCGCGCACGATCGACGTGACCTCCCGCTCGCGAGCGCCGCGACCCCGGTCAATCGCCTCGCGACCCGCCGCCCGCTGCGCGGCACGCTCGGCATGCCGGTCATCGCGGGGACGTTTGCGGACGTCACCCCCAGGTTCGATCGGACCGTATACGACAGCGCCTTCTTCGGCGCCCATGCCGGGGTGGGCCCGTACTCGGTGGCGCGCTACTATCGCGAGGTATCGTTAGGTGCGCTGACGTTCAGCGGCACCACCACCCCCTGGATTCGGCTGCCGCGCTCGCGAGCGTCGTACGTCGACGGCGATCCGGGTACGGTGTGGCAGCGCTACGGAGAGTTCGCGCACGACCTCCTGCAACGCGCGGAGGGCCTCGTCGATTGGCGCCGCTACGACAACGACGGGCCCGATGGCGTTCCCAACTCCGGCGATGATGACGGCGCCGTCGACATCGCGGTGCTGCTCCAGCCAGGCTCCGAGTACGGATGCGGGCCGGACAGCCTCCGCGGCTTCCGCGAAACGGGCTACCGGCTCAGCCTGCTCCCCGGGTGGAACGGGCAGCCGTACGTGACGACCGACATCGGCGCCGCGGGGACACCGATCGTGATCGATGACTTCGTGGGCGCATCCGCCGTCGCCTGCCAGGGCGGCGACATCGTGCCGACGCGCGTCAACATCCCGATCCACGAAATCGGACACGTGCTCGGCCTTCCCGACCTCTACGACTACGACGGCAGCTCGTTCGGCGTCGGCGGCTGGGACGTGATGGGCATCTGGGTGGCGCCCCCGGCACGCCCTCCGCATTTCGGCGCCTGGGCGCGCGAGCGCCTCGGATGGGCGACCGTTCGCCGCATCCTGGGATCAGGACGGGTCGAGCTCACCGTCGCCGCGCGCGGAGGCGACGTCGTTCGCATCGATCTCAATGGGGGGCGCGAGCACGTGCTGCTCGAATATCGCGCCGCCGAAGGCGCCGATGCGTCGGCGCCTGGAACCGGCCTTCTCGTCTGGCACATCGACGACGAGGTGCTCGAGACGCGTCAGTGGGGGGTGAACGACGACGAGATGCGCCCGGCCGTGCGCGTCGTGCAAGCGGACGGGCGCAACGATCTCGCTGCACGCGCGAACGTCGGAGATGTCGGCGATCCATTCCCCGGATCGTCGTCGGTCGTCGCGATCTCCGACACGTCGATTCCCTGGCTGCGAACGAGTGACGGGAGCCCGAGCGGAGTGCGCATCGACGGGATCGCGATCGCCGGCGACCGCGTGGCCTTCGACGTGACCTTCACCAGCCTGCCGCCGGTGATCGCCGCTGCGACCACCGCCGTGAACGCATCGCTTGGTGAGACATCATTCGCGCACACGCTCGAGGCGACAGGCGGCACACCGCCCTATCGGTGGCGCGCGCTCGGCGACCTGCCGGCGGGGTTCACGCTCAGCCCGGACGGCGTCATCGAGGGTGCACCCGAGGATCTGATCACTGCCCGCGTCGGCGTGGAAGTCCGGGACGCCAGGGCGAGCACCGCCGTTGCCGAGCTGCAACTCCGCATAACGATGCCGGCGCTCACCGCGCAGCAGGCGCTTCGTGGTGTGGCCGATCCTGCGTCTCTCGACGAGACCCGCCGCCGCGCTCTCGATCTCGTAGGGAATCGGAATGGCCGTCTCGACGTCGGCGACGTCGTGCGCTTTCGCCGCATGCTCGAAACCAGCGTGACGGACGCGTCCGGCTCGCCATGAGCCGCACCCGTGGCCCACGCTACACCACGCTCGCACTCGTCATGCTGGGCCTCGCCTGCGGCGATGCGCCGTCGGCGCCGAGCGCGGGCTCCGAGACCATGCTGGTGTCGGTGGCCGGGATCGCCCCCGATGACGCTGGACTCGTCCTCTCGTTGACGGGCGAGGTGCAGGATGTTCAGCCCGCCAACGCCACGCTCGAGATTGCCTGGGCGCGGGATGCCTCGGATGCGACGACCGTCGCCGTCGTGGGACCGGTGGGAAACGGCGACGACCTGCTCGTCGTCCGCCGGCCCGGCGGTCTCGAGCCGCTGCGCATCGACGTGGGCGAGGTCGCGGCGTCGGATGGCACGGTTTCGACTCCACCCTCCGCGCATGCCCTGCTGCGCACCGGGCCCTTACCGTGAGACTCGGCGCCTAACAAGAGTCAATGACCGACCCACCGACGTGACCCCGATCACGTCCCGCTGGATGAGGCGAAGGCCAGCTCCCCTCGCACGGAGAGCTGGCCTTCGGTGTTTTTATCCGCGACCGCGCGACGCGGCGGCGGGTTACCGCGCGAGCAGCAGCGACGTGAGCAGCACGCCGAGGGCGAGGATCGCTGCGCCCACCGCGACGGCCATCGTCGGCGTCACCGCGAACTGACGGCGCCAGAAGGGCGTGATCACGCGCGGCGTCGCCTGCGGCAGCGCCTGCATGATACGATCCTGCACGTACGCAGGCGTCTTCATGCGGCGGCGCTGATCGACTTCCGTCTCGATGCGGCGCCAGAAGTCCACGTCACGCGCGGTGTCGCCACGGCGCACGGCGGCTTCGGGAAGATCGCCATCGAGCCACGCCTGCACGGTCTGAGGCGTACGGCGAGTCCCCCGCGGAACTTCACGGTCGGCAAACGGGCGCGAAGGAACGGCGCGCGGACGATCGCGGCCGGGCTCGCTGCGGCCCTCTCGGGGATTCAGGTCGTCGAGCATCAGGCGTACTTCTCCTCCAGGAGGACTTGGAGAGCCTCACGCGCGCGGTGCACGCGCATCTTCAGCGCCCCAACGGTGGTTCCCAATAAGTCGGCCATCTCTTCGTACGAACGGCCTTCCACGTGCTTCATCACGAACGCTTCCCGCAGCGATGGCGCTAGTGCCGACAACGCACGGTCCAGATCACTGCGCAGCTCCGTCCGGTCCAGCTCTTCATCCGGCGTCGCGAACGACGAGGGTTGATCATCTTCCTCGTAGCTCAAGTGCGTTCGGCGGATGTTCTTCAGCCAGTCCTTGCAGCCATTGGCAACGATGCGGAAGATCCAGGCATCGAAGCGACCATGCACCTCGGCGAGGTGTTGATACGCTTTGATAAAAGACGATTGGAGGATATCCTCCGCTACGTCCGGACTCCCCGTCATACCGAGCGCATGCCGATAGAGGGGATCGCTGTAGCGTCCGATCAGGAGGGAGAATGCA
>JAICNG010000184.1 GCA_025931335.1 Gemmatimonadaceae bacterium
GACGTAATCTTCATCGGCGGCGGCCCGGCGGGCTACGTCGGCGCCATCCGTTGCGCGCAGCTCGGGCTCAGTGTCGCGGTCTTCGAGAAGGAGAAGCTGGGCGGCACGTGCGTCGTCATCGGGTGCATCCCCGCGAAGGCGATGCTGGAGTCGGCGAGCCTCGCCAACCGCGTGCGGCACGCGAAGGAGTTCGGTGTCAACGTCGGCGACGTGTCGTTCGATTACGGCGTGGCGATGAAGCGATCGCGCGGCGTGAGCGATCAGAACGTCAAGGGCGTCGAGTTTCTCTTCAAGAAGAACAAGGTGACTTGGACCAAGGGCACGGCCCGTTTAGCCGGGGGCAATGCCGTCGTCGTTAAGACCGCCGAGGGGAAGGAGGAAAAGCACGAAGCGAAGAAGGCGGTCGTCATCGCCACCGGGTCACGGGTGAAAGGTCTCCCCCAGATCGGGCTCGAGCTGAACAAGAAGACCGTCATCTCCTCCGACGAGGCGTTGCTCCTCGAGAAGGCACCCAAATCGATGGCGGTCATCGGCGCCGGCGCCGTCGGCTGCGAGCTCGCCGATGTCTTCCACGCGTTCGGCACTGACGTGACCCTACTCGAGGTGATGCCAAACATTCTCCCCCTCGAGGATGCCGAGGTCTCGACCACACTCGCGCGTGTCTTCAAGAAGCGCGGGATCAACGTCATCGCCGGCGCGAAGGTCGGCAACGTCAAGGTCGCCAAGGACGCGGTCTCGATGTCGGTGGAATCGGGGGGCGCGAAGACCGATCTCAAGGTCGACGTCGTCCTCGTCGCCGCGGGACGCGCGCCGGTCGTCGAGGACATCGGCCTCAAGGAAGCTGGTGTGCAGCTCAACGAGCGCGGATTCGTCAAGATCGACGAGCAGTTTCGCACCGCCGCCCAGAACATCTTCGCCATCGGCGACGTGGTGGGCCCACCGATGCTCGCCCACAAGGGATCGCGTGAAGGCATCGCGCTCGCCGAGCGGATCGCCGGCAAGCCCGCGCACCCGGTGAACTACGGGAACATCCCGAACGCGACCTACTGTCACCCGGAAGTCGCCTCGATCGGCCTCACCGAGCAGCAGTGCAAGGACAAGAAGCTCGACTACAAGGTGGGGAAGTTCCCCTTCTCCGCCAACGGACGCGCGCGCACCAGCGGCGAGACCGACGGCTTCGTGAAGATCATTCGCGACGCGAAGTACGGCGAGATTCTCGGCGCGCACATCATCGGGCCGCACGCGACGGAGATCATCCACGAGCTGGTGGTCGCACGGGAGAACGAGTACACGGTGGAGGAGATCGACCTCGCCGTGCACGCGCACCCGACGCTGGCCGAGGCGGTGGCGGAGGCGGCGCTGGATTCGCTCGGGCGGGTCATTCACGTATGAAAGGGACAGGGATCGGCCCCATCGACCGCCTTCGATCGCCTTCGATCCCCGCCTTCCCATGTATCTCCTGACCGCGCAGCTCGGGACGGTACCGTATGCGGAGGGCCTCGACCTCCAGCGCGATCTCGCCCGGCGTCGCATCGCGGGAGAGCTCGACGAGGACGTGCTGCTGCTGCTCGAGCATCCGCCGGTCGTAACGCTGGGGCGCACGGCGAAAGAGGCGCACATCGTGTCGTCGCCGGAGCGGCTGCGCGCGCGCGGCGTCGAGGTGCACGAGGTGGAGCGCGGCGGTGACGTCACCTTCCACGGGCCAGGTCAGCTCGTGGGCTACCCGATCTTCGACCTCAAGCGCCACCGCCAGGACCTGCACTGGTACCTGCGTCAGGTGGAGGAGGCGCTCATCGTCGCGCTCGGCGACGCGGGGATCGAAGCCGAACGCCACGGCGGCTACACCGGCGTGTGGACGCAGGGACGCAAGATCGCGTCGATCGGCGTGCACGCCCGTGACTGGGTGACCTGGCACGGCTTCGCGCTCAACGTGACGACCGACCTCTCCTACTTCGATCTCATCGTCCCCTGCGGCATTCCGCAGGTCCAAATGACCTCCGTCGCGCGCGAGCTCGGGCATGACGTGACGATCGATCACCTGCCGGCGCTCGTCACGCACGCGTTCGGCCACGTCTTCCACCTGGAGCCGCGCGCCGTCTCGCGGGAGATGCTCGAAACCGTGCCGCGCTGACCGCCCCTCGCCTCACGCTCGCCTTCGCTAGCCCGCGCTTCCCCGCAGGATTCTGGAACGTCGCGCGCCAGCCTCCTACCGTGATCACCTCGGCGACCTCCACGCGCGAGGGACGCCGGTGATCCACGCAAGGAGGTGCGATGCGTTCGTTTCGTGTGTTCACTACCGCGCTGGCCGTCGTCGTGCTGTCGTCCTGCGGCTCGTCAGGCGGGACCGAGCCGCCGCCGCCGCCACCCCAGGGCGGTGGCCCCGGCCCGGTGTCGGGGGGCAATGCGACGGCGAGCGTCACCGTCCGCAACAACAGCTATTCCCCCGGCCAGGTGTCGATCGCACCCGGGGGGACAGTCACCTGGCAGTGGGACGCCTGCAGCGGGGATGGGTATGGCGGGCAGATCTGCGGCTCGCACAGCGTCACGTTCGACGACGGCGGGCC
>JAICNG010000002.1 GCA_025931335.1 Gemmatimonadaceae bacterium
GGCCCTGCCCCTCAGAACCATCCCTGCGTGTACGCCGCCTCGCGCGCGGCCTGAGCCGCACTCCGCGCATAGGCGCGCGCCTGCGCGGCCACCTCGCGCGCCGCGCTCGCGTTCACGCGAACCGCGCGCGCCGCCGCACGCGCCTGCTGGCCGAGCAGCTCGTGGTCGAAATCGAAGTCGAAATCGAAGTCGAAGTCGCCACGGATCATTGGACCCATCGGTGGCATCGGCGGCATGGGAGCCATGGGGGCCACGTGCACGCGCGGGAAGGCGATGTCGTCTCCATCGAAGTGGAACGACATGCCACGCCGCGTGTTCCGGAAGTCCGACGCCTTCCCCAGCGTCACTCGCACCGTCTTGTAGCCGCCGTCGGACCACACCCGCAGCTCCACGTTGTCACCCGGCTTCGCCTTGGCGATCTCGCGACGGAACCGCTGTATGCGCGAGCCGGCGATCTGCGCGTCGCCCGCATCCTCGGACCGCACGCGCACGTCGACGCCATTGATCGCGGCGATGCGATCGCCCTCAAAGATCCCCGCCTTCTCGGCCGGGCCCGATTCCATCACGCTGCTGACGAAAATGCCGATCGTGTCGCGCTTGCTGCCGCTCGTCCCAAGCCCGAGGCCGAGCACCGGCCGGTCGTCGAGATCGATCTGCGTGATGCGGCGACGGCTGGGCAGATCCGCCGCGGCGATCGTCTTCACGCGCACGGTACGGAACTGCCCGTCATCGTAGACGCGAAGCTCGACGTTGTCACCGGGCTTCACCTTCCGCAGCTCGCGCGTGAGGCGGCGGCTGAGGATTCCCGACATGTCGGGCTCACCGGCGTCGGCGCTCGAGAGCGTCAGCTTCACGCCGTTGATCGCCGCAATGCGGTTGCCCTCTTCCAGGCCTGCCTGCTCGGCTGGCCCGCCGGACGTGATCGACGTAATCAGCAGGCCGAGCGTGTCGCGCTCGCCGCCGCTGGACGTCCCGACGCCGAGGACTGCGCGATCCTCATCGTCACCACCGATGGTCCACGCGCGCACGGCACTGGGGGCCGGCGTGCGCTCCCGCTCACGTTCACGCTCGCGTTCGCGCTCCTGGCCAAACGCGTACCAGGGGAGCAGCATGACCGCCACGGCGGCGATCGTAAATTGACGAAGCAGCATAGATGACCTCATGGGTTGACTGGTTCCGTGAGGTCAGACACGGAGGCTCCGGGAAAGGGTTGCTTGCCTCTTTTTCGGCGCGTTTCGGCCAGACGACCGGGGCAGACGCCCCCGGCATTCTCCGCCAGCCCGAACGTGCCCATATTGCGGCATGGCCACGACGCACGGCGGCGGTCCCGACCTCCACGAGTTCCACCACCACTGGCAGGACGAGGCTGACGCCGCGTTCCTCTACCGCGTTCTCGCCGGGACCGAAGCCGACGCGAAGAAGCGCGACATCTACGCGCGCCTGGCTGAGGTCGAGGATCGCCACGTTCAGATCTGGGCGGAGCTGCTGTCGCGGAATGGCCGGCCGCCGTCGGCGCACCGTCCGAGTGCGCGGGCGCGACTCCTGGCGTTCCTCGGACGACGGTTCGGTCCGAACTTCCTCCTGCCGCTTCTTCTCGCCGAGGAGGGGCGCGAGGTCAAGGGATACCTGGCGCTGCATCGCTCGACGCCCAGCGGCGCCGTCGGCGGAAACGAAGCGCTCGTCCTCGCGCGAGAATCGGCCGAGCACGCCACTACGCTCGCCGCGATTTCGGGAAAGAGCGCCGAACCCTGGCACCGCGCCGAATCGGGCGGATTTTTGCGCAACGTCGTGTACGGCTTCAACGACGGCCTCACGGCGAACTTCGGCCTCGTCGCCGGCGTGCTCGGCGCCGCCTCGATCAACGCGCACGAGACGATCATCGTCGCCGGCGTGGCCGGCCTCATCGCCGACGCGCTCTCGATGGGATCGAGCGGGTACCTCGCCGCGAAGAGCGAGCAGGAGGTCTACGCCCACGAGATCGCGATGGAGCGGCAGGAGATCGAGCTCATGCCGGAGGTCGAGCGTGATGAGCTCGCGCTGATCTACGAGGCGAAAGGAATGCACGCCGACGCCGCGCACGCGCTGGCGACGGAGGTCATGGCCGATCCGCAGCGCATGCTCGACGAGAAAGTGCAGGAGGAGCTCAAGATCGGGGAGCAGGGGGCGTCGCCGCTGCGGGAAGGATGGGTCACGGGACTCGCGACCGCGTTTGGCGCCGTCATTCCCGTCGGGCCCTTTCTGTTTCTCGAGGGAATGCCCGCCATCTGGGTGTCTTTCATTATCTCGATGGCCTCCCATTTCCTCGTGGGCGCGGCGCGATCGGTCTTCACCGGGCGTGGGGTGATTCGTTCCGGGATGGACATGTTCGTCGTCGGCCTCGGGGTCGCCGTGGTCGGATATCTCGTCGGCGACTGGGTTGCAGGGATCTTGTGACCGCTGAGCGCGACGACGCGCCTATCGCCCCCTCACAAACCGGCTCGTATCTTCCCGACAGCGACCGACGGCGGTACGCTGTGACCGGACTACTCGACATCCTGAAGGCTGGCTTCGCGGGGGAGTACGCGATCGAGCGCGAGCTCCCCGGCGGCGGCATGAGCCGCCTGTTCCTCGCACGCGATCACTCGCTGCGCCGGCAGGTCGTGATCAAGATCCTGCCGCCCGAGCTCACGCACGAGGTGAGCGCCGCGCGCTTCGTGCGCGAGAGCGAGATCACCGCACAGCTCCAGCATCCGCACATCCTGCCGATCCTCGCCGCGGGCAATCGCGGGGACTTCCTCTATTACATCATGCCGTACGTCCCCGGCGAGTCGCTGCGCTCCCGCCTGCGCCGCGAAGGCCGGCTCGGCGTTCAGGACGCGGTTCGAATGCTCTCGGAGATCGCCGATGCGCTCGCCTACGCGCACGGCGAGGGGGTCATCCATCGCGACATCAAGCCGGAGAACATCCTGCTCGAGGGAAAGCACGCCGTGATCGCGGACTTCGGGATCGCGCACGCGCTGCATGGCGCCGAGACGGCGGAACGGCTCACCGTCTCGGGGATGGCAGTGGGGACAGTGGGGTACATGGCCCCGGAGCAGGCCGCGGGGGAGCGGGCCGTGGATGGCCGGGCGGACATCTACGCACTCGGCATCGTGGGCTACGAGATGCTCGCGGGCCGTCCTCCGTTCGAGGCGACGAACGCGCAAGCGCTCCTCGTCGCCCACTTGACCGAGGAGGCCGCGCCGCTCTTCCGCGTGCGCCCGGAGGTCCCGCGCATCGTCAGCGATGCGCTCGCGCGCGCGATGGCGAAAGCCCCGCAAGACCGGTGGCAGACCGCCGACCTGTTGCGCGATGCGCTCGACGAGGGGCGAACCCCCACGACGCAGACGCGGGGATTCCAGCTCCCGGTCCGGTCCCGGCGCTGGCAAGTGGCGACGTTGTGCCTAACGGCGCTCGCCGTCGCCGGGGCGGCCGCCGTCACGCACGGAATGCGCAACACCGCGCTCGATCCGAACGTGGTCGCCGTCGCCCCCTTCGACGTGATCGCGGCCGACGCCGAGACCCGCACGCTCTGGCGTGAAGGGATCGTCGATGTGCTCGCCCGCAAGCTCGACGGGGCCGGCCCACTGAGGTCGGTGTCCTCGGCCGTGGTGTTGAAGCGCTGGAAGGGACGCGCCGACGCGGCCTCGGCATCCGCGCTGGGACAGCGCACCGGAGCGGGGCTCGTCGTCTACGGCACGGTCCTCGGCGTCGGTCCCGATTCGGTCGAGCTGTCGGCGACGCTGTACGATGTCCGGCGCGGCGTCCGGATCGGGATCGAAGTCGAGCGCCGCGACGCGACGTCGCAGATGACCCGGCTCGCCGATTCCGTTTCGTTAGGGCTCCTGCGCGAGCTGGGGCGAACTCGTCCGATCGGGGCGGTGCGCAGCTCCTCCCTCGGCTCCACCTCCATGCCCGCGCTCAAGGCATTCCTCCGCGGAGAGCAGCTTTATCGGCGGACGGCATGGGACTCGGCGCTCGCGCAGTACGAGCTGGCCTTCTCGACCGACACGACCTTCGCGCTCGCGTTTCGACGGTTTGGGCTTACGCGCTACTGGCAGCGCGGTGGGCTGGATTCGCTCGTCACCGCCACTCGCCTGCGTGCAGGCGCGTTCAATCGGGGGCTGTCGCCACGCGACTCGCTCTTGCTGGTGTCGGACTCGCTCGCCGCCGCCATGAGCCTTCCCGATGCCGACGGCCGGTATTGGGGGCGCGCGCGACGGCTCTTCGCATCGCTCGACGTCGCGTCGCGCATCTACAAGGACGATCCCGAAGTGTGGGCGGCCCTTGGCGAAGCGCGCCACCACTACGGGTACGGCGCTCCGGTGCGAGTGACGGATGCCAGCGTTCTCGAAGCCTTCGACCGCGCGATCGCGCTCGATTCGGCCTTCGCCCCCGCGTACATCCATGCGGTCGAGCATGCGCTCACCCATCACGGCGACAAGGCCGCGCGCCGTTACGCCCGCGCCTACCTCGCGCTCGATCCGAGTGATGCGGAGGCCGAGGGCATTCGGCTCGTCGATCGGCTTCTCGCGCAAGGCGCGCCGGGTCCGGAGTGGGTTGGCCGACAGCTGACCCCCGAGCCGCGAGACGTGTTGGCGAATGCCTGGTTCGCCGTTCGGCGGTGGGCGGACACGTCGGAGCTCGCCATTCGGATCGCTCGCATGCTGCTGCAATCGGGCGAGACGGAGCGCGACGTCCGCACGTGGGAGTCGCGCCTGGCGAGCGCGCTCGCCTATCGAGGACACCTCGCGGAAGCGAGATCCGTCGCGCGCGCTCCCTCGCCACGGTTCGTCTCCGAGCTCGCACTGCTCGACGCCTTCCCCGACGACAGCGCGCGCACACTCTTCGGCGAATGGCTCGCACGTGGCACTGGGGCACCCGAGCTCGCGCTTCCGTGGTGGGGCCGGCGAGGGGACGTCGCCTCGATCACTCGCGCGGCGGACGTGGCGCAGGGGAGGCTCACGAGCGAAGACGCAGCCGTTCGCCGATCCGCGCATCACGTGCTCGGGGCGGCACGGGCGTACCTGGCGCTCGCGCGACACGACACCGCTCAGGCGCTGCGCGAATTCGCACGGCTGTCCGACACGTTGTGCCTCGGTTGCTATGGCGACCGCCTGGCGTACGCACAAGTGCTGATGGCGCGCGGAGAGCTGGGCACCGCGGCCCAGGTTCTGGGCGAGCGCCTCTACTCGCTCTTGAGCCCGCTCGAGGTCCTGTTCCTCGTGGAGCAGGGCGAGGTCGCCGAGCGTTTGGGCGATCGGCGAACCGCGGTCCAGGCATACCGGCGCGTCGTGAGCACCTGGGCGCGTGCCGATCCGTCGCTCCAGGCGTTCGTCGCCAAGGCGTCGCGCGCGCTGGAGCGGATGGGGGCGGGATCCGAGCTCGTCATCGCGACATCGTCAGCTCGCTGAGCCGCGACGCGCCACACGTGTGGCGCACTCGCCGCTCGCTGATCTCTCTTCACGACCGTGGAGGGCGCGCCGACGTGAGGAACAGGTGCACTCCGCGTGGTCTCCAACATGCTCCAACTACTTGATTCTCCACGCTCCGCTCTCTCCCCCACGAGGACCACATGCACCGCTTTCTCGCAGCCACGCTGATTGCGACGACGCTCTCGGCCTGCGACGCGCCGACGCCGACGGCACCGATGTCGCCCACCGAGGTTGCCCTGGCTCGCACCGGAGATCCGCCGCCTCCACCGGAAGACGCCGACGTGCTTGGGTTTTTCGGCGCGACTGAGTCCTTTGGTGTGGCAGCCCTCGCCGAGGGCGAGCCGCCGACGATCGATCCGGGACCCCTCGAGTTTTCGCTCGACGGCCGCTACTTCCTGAGCGGGGGTGGAATGAACGGGTGGCTCCGTCTGTCGAGCGCCAGCGGGACGGTGATCACCTTCTCGGATCCACGCGTCACGTTCCGAGATGGAGGCACGGCCATCGGAAGCGGGATCATCAAAGTGGTGTTCGACCACGGGTACCTGATCATCGATCTCGCCACGGACGTCGTGGGCGCCACGTTCTCGAACGTCTGCGCGGCCGGGGGGGATCCATGCGCCGTCATCGACATTGCCGGCGCTGACTTTTGGGGACTGGAAGGGGGATTTGCCGAAGTGGACGGGACGCTGGTGGTGGTCGCGGAGATCGAAGCCCCCTGACTGAACGCGGTGGCGTGGCCGCCTTCGCCTTGATGATGATTCTCGACACCTGCCGCAGACTC
This sequence comes from Gemmatimonadaceae bacterium, assembly GCA_025931335.1. Lineage (GTDB taxonomy): Bacteria > Gemmatimonadota > Gemmatimonadetes > Gemmatimonadales > Gemmatimonadaceae > JAICNG01. The sequence continues at coordinate 6,235 of JAICNG010000002.1, forward strand.
GCGACAGACCCATCGAGGGAGAGGTCACGCCTAGCGCGTTGACTCGAAACGATTTAGCTAGACTAACCCTCGCGGCACCCGGTCTGCACCAGCTGCGGCACGCCCCGAGGCCCGTGCCGGCGTAGACGTAGCCTCCCCAGCGATTCCGGCACGGGCTCGGCGGCGCCAGACCCCCGAAGGGATCTAAGGGGATCGACGGGATCAAGGGCATCGACGGGATCAATAGAAACGGCCGCCTGAGTGCGCGGCCGTTTTTTTTCCCCCGGATCCCTTCGACCTCTTCGATCGCCTTGGTTCCCCTGAGTCCTCACCCCACCACGATGTTGATCAGTCTCCCGGGGACGAACACGACCTTTTTCGGCTCGCCGGAGATGAACTTCCTGATCCCGTCGTCGGCGAGGGCGGCCTTGAGCGCGTCCTCCTTCGTGATGTTCGGCGACACGTGGAGGCGGCCGCGCACCTTGCCGTTTACCTGCACGACCAGCTCGATCGTCTCCTCCGCCGCCAGCGCCTCGTCGTAGGCAGGCCACCCGGACTCGAAGATCCCCCGGTCATGGCCCAGCCGCTCCCACAACTCCTCGGCGATGTGCGGCGCGAAGGGCGCCACCAGCTGCACGAGCGGCTCGACCTCCGTGCGGTGTGCGCGCCGTTCCCCGGCGCGCAGCACGTTCATGTACTCCATCATCGCCGCGACGGCGGTGTTGTAGCCGAGCCGGGGGATGTCGCCACCGACCTTCTTGATCGTCTGGTGCAGCTTCCGCATCACCGGCGGCTCCGCGGCGCCATCCTCACGGCGCTCGAGCACCGTCGTCCACAGACGGTCGAGGAAGCGGCGCACCCCCGAGATGCTCCGATCCCGGAAATCCCCACCCTCCTCGAACGGGCCGAGGAACATGAGGTAGGTTCGGAAGGCGTCGGCTCCCCACTCGCGAATGTACTCGTCAGGCACCACGACGTTGCCGCGACTCTTCGACATCTTGGCGCCCTCGCGGACGATCATCCCGTGGGCGCGGAACTTCTTGAACGGCTCCTCGAAATCGACGTGCCCGAGCTCGTTCAGCACCATGGTGATGAACCGTGAGTACAACAGGTGCAGCACCGCGTGCTCGTTGCCGCCGATGTAGGAGGTGACCGGCAGCCACCGCCGCGTGCGCGCAGCATCGAAGGGGCGATCGTCGAACTCGGTGCTCGGATATCGCAGGAAATACCAGGCGCTGTCGAGGAACGTGTCCGACACGTCGGTCTCGCGCCGGCCCATGCCTCCGCACTCCGGGCACGGCACGCGATACCACTCCTCGTGACGCGCCAGCGGCGAGATCCCCGTGTCGTCCGGACGGAAGTCCTTCACAAAAGGGAGCGCCACCGGCAGGTCCTGCTCGGGGACCGCCTGCATTCCACAGTCATCGCAATAGATGATGGGAATCGGAGGGCCCCAGTACCGCTGCCGCGAGATGCACCAGTCATGCAGACGGTAGTGGACGACCGGCTTCGCCGTTCCCGCAGCCTCGAGCCACGCGACGATGCGTTGCTTCGCTTCCGGGACGGCGAGCCCGTCGAATTGCGCCGAGTGCACGAGCACGCCCCGCTCGTTGTCGGTGAAGGGCGCCTCGAGCGGCGCCTCCGCGCGCGTCTCGTCCTCGGCCACCACCCGCACGATCGGCAAACCGTACTTCGTCGCGAACTCGAAGTCGCGCTCGTCGTGCCCCGGCACGGCCATGATCGCGCCGGTGCCGTACTCCATGAGAACGTAATCGGCGATCCAGATCGGGATCGCATCGCCTGTAGCCGGGTTGCGCGCGAAGGCTCCAGTGAACACCCCGGTCTTCTCGCGCGCCTCGACACTTTTGCGCGTCGTTAGGTCCTGCCGTTTCGTGCGCTCGACGTAGGCCGCGACATCGGCGCGCCGCGCTCCCGTCGTGACCGAGTCCACCAACGGATGCTCGGGCGCGAGAACGAGGTAGGTCGCGCCGAAGATGGTGTCGGCCCTCGTGGTAAAGACCGGAATCGAGGCTTCCTCACTCCCCGCTCCTCGTTCCTCGCGCACCTTGAAGACGATCTCCGCCCCGTCCGACCGGCCGATCCAGTTCCGCTGGGCGTTCTTCGTCGAGTCCGACCAGTCGATCCAGTCCAGATTCTCGAGCAACCGCGACGCGTAATCGGTGATCCGGAAGAACCATTGCTCGAGAAACCGCTGCTCGACGGCCGTGCCGCAGCGCTCGCAGGCGCCGCTGATCACCTGCTCGTTGGCGAGGACGGTTTTGTCGAACGGGCACCAGTTGACGGCCGCCTTCTGCTTGTAGGCGAGGCCGCGCTTCAGCAGCTGGAGGAAGATCCACTGCGTCCACTTGTAGTAGCGCGGGTCGGTCGTCGACAGCTCATGGTCCCAGTCGAGCATGAGCCCGGCACGACGCAGCTGGCGGCGGAAGTTCTCGATGTTCCGCGGAATGAGCTCCAGCGGATGGATGTCGACCTTGAGGGCGTAGTTCTCGGAGTGGATGCCGAACGCGTCGAAGCCGATGGGCTCGAAGACCGTGTGCCCTTGGAGACGCTGGAATCGTCCAAAGATGTCGTTCCCCGTGAACGCGAAGAGGTTGCCGATGTGCAACCCCTCCGCCGAGGGGTACGGGAACATCATCAGGACGTAGTACGGCCGGTCTCCCCCATCGAGGTCGGCCCGGTTCGTCCCCTGAGCCTGCCAGCGGGCCTGCCACTTCTCCTCGATGGCGGCGGGGTCGTAGTTCGCCGATTCCTCGGCTAACGGTCTGGACGTCGTGAGAGTCATGTGAGGGCGGGCGGGGATGGCGTGGCCGTCGCCGCTCCGGGGTGCACTGCCGATGTCGAGCGCTTGCAAGCGCTTGCCTAAATGCAATTTAGCAGCAGCGACCGCGCAGACAAGCGAGCAATGAGCCGCACCCATACCGTCACTCCCGATCCGGACGTGATCGACGTCCAGGCAAAGCGGACGTTCCACACGCGCCTCGTGCTCGGCGTGGGTGCGGTCTCGTTCGTGGTGCTCGGGATGGTCGCCTGGCCGGTCTCGCAGTGGCTGGGTCGCGACGAAACGGTGCGCGTCGACCGGCGCCTCATCGACGCCGCCACCCTCGCGGCCACACGCGTCGAGCGGTACGTCGGAGAGCACGAGCGACTCGTAACCGTCCTCGCGTCTTCCCCGTCGGTGGTGGACGCGGCGCGGGCGGCCAATGCGCGGTGGCGCAACGACGGATGGGCCGGTCAGCCACTGGCGGAGCTCGAGGTGAGGTTCTCCGAGCGCCGGAGTCTCGACGTGGACTTCCGGCTCCGTGCGTATTTGCGCCAGCTGCGCAGCACGAGCGACATCGCGGAGATCATCCTGACCAACGCCGATGGCGCCAACGCGGTCACCACCGGGCGCACGTCCGACTTCGTGCAGTCGGACGAGGACTGGTGGCGGCGCGCCATGCTCGACGGCACCGCCTCCGCCGAGGCCTCGTACGACTCATCGGCCCGGGTGGTCTCGATCTCGGTGACGAGCGTGGTTCGCGAGGGCGCCGACGGTCGAGCGTTAGGCGTGCTGAAGGTCGTGTTCAACGTGCGCGGGATCGACCAGGAGCTGGCGCGGGTGGCCGCGGAGTCGGACATGCGGCTCGAGCTGCTCGACCAGGACGGCCTCGTCATCGCGGCGTCGAGCAGCGCGGCGCGCATGCGGCCGCTCGAGGGCATTCAGGGCCTTCCCACCTCGAGCTCCAATGGAGTGCTGACGCTGCGCTCGCTCGAAGAGCGAGAGCGGGCAGCCATCCGCTCGGCACATGGCGGGCAATGGCGAGTCGTCGCGCACCAATCCGAGACGCTGGCCTATGCGCGGCTGCATCGAATCCAGTTCGTGATCATCGCCTTCGGCCTCCTGCTGTTCGTGTTCATCGTCGCGTCGATGCTCTTCCTGAACGCGTTCGTCGCCCGTCGGGTGAGCGAGCCGGCATCGGCGCTCGCGAACGCGGCCGAGCAGGTCGCGTCCGGGGACCTGAGCGTCACGGTCTACGCCTCGGCGGAGGCCGACGAGGTGGGCAGGCTCAGCCGCGCCGTCGACACGATGGTGGACGAGCTGCGCCGCCTCGTGTCGGCCATTCGCGCCGCCGCGCAGGAGACCGCCGCCATGGCGGCGGAGATCACCGCAGGCTCCGAGCAGATGTCGGCCTCGGCGTCGGAGATGGCGCAGACGTCGAACGATCTCAGCCATCAGTCGACCACCATGGCGCAGACCACGCAGCAGATCGCCGCCGATGCGGCGCGGCTGGTCGAGATCTCGACCCGGCTGGCGGCCGGCGCGCGCGATGGAGTCGACCGGAACGTGCGTCTGCGGCAGCTGGCGTCCGAAAACCGGCAGCGACTCGATGAAGGCTCGCTCGCCCTGACGACGCTCGTCGCCGACGCGCAGGCGGGCGCCGCCGCATCCGATGCGCTCGTCCGCGCCAGCGAGGAGATTCGCGCCTTCGTGACGCTCGTACGGCGGCTCGCCAAGCAGTCGAAGCTGCTGGCGCTCAATGCGTCGATGGAGGCTGCGCGCGCTGGTGAGCACGGCGAAGGCTTCGCGGTGGTCGCGAGCGAGATTCGCAAGCTCGCCGCAACGTCGACCGACGCGTCGGAGCGCACGGAGGCGATCGTGGGCGAGGTCCTCGCGCGCGTCGACGAGTCCCGCGTCACGAGCCAGCGCACCATGCAGACGGCGACCGCCGTCCAGGCGGCGACGCAGCACGCGGTGACGTCCTTCCATCAGATCGAGAACGCGGTCGCCGAGGCGGAAGCGTGGGCGGGCATGATCGAGCAGTCGGCCGTCGAGTCCAACGCGCTGGTGGGGGAGATGACCACGCGACTCGACGCGATCGCGCGCGGCACCGACGCATTCGCGTCGGCGATGGAGCAGGTGGCGGCGTCGAGCGAGCAGCAGAGCGCGAGCACTCAGGAGATCGCGGCCGCGGCCTCGATGCTGGCAACGGCGTCGGACCAGCTCTCCCGCCTGGTCGCGACGTTCCGCACCGATCGGACAGCCGTGTCGTTGGCCGATCTTCTGCCGGCGCCGGTCGTCCCCGAGGTCTCGGACGTTGCGCCGGCAGCCGAAGACTCGGATCCGGTGGCGGCCTAGGCGACCCCTGACGTCTTAGGTGTCATCGGCTTCGTAGTACACCCGGATGCACGTCGTCACCACCCACTCGCGGAGGCGGCGCTCCTCGCCTGAGCCCGATCGGCTTCCTGGCGACTCATCCATGACCTGCTTCAGAGCCACGATCAGCTCCTCGGGGCGCAGGGATCGTTGCCGCGCCTCGGCGGCGACGACCTGAAGGGCCGCCCGAAGGGTCGCCTCGCCAGGTCCCGGCGATTGTCGACGTTCCTGAATGGCCTGCCGCAGTTGCTCGAGCGTTGGCCCACTGAGCGAACGGGAATCGGGCGTCAAAGGACTCGGCGCATTCATTGCGGCAGGGGGCGCAGGCGGGCCACCGCGGTCGCCTCACGTCGGCGTGGAGGCGCGGCGGAGCATCATACATCCGTTTTCCTGACGAGTCAAACCGCCCGCGGTGCGTGCGTTGCACTGACTGGCGCGATGGCGAACCCACGAGGAGCCCGGATTATCTCAAGTGCCACATCGAAGATCCTCGTACTCGCTCGCGAGCCGTTGGTCGCTGCGCTCGTGGGCATGCTCCTCGAGCCGGAGCAGTACGAGCCGGCCTTCGCGCGCCCCGAAGAGGCGCCCGACGAGGCGCTTCGGCGCGTTCGGCCCTTTCTCGTCCTGCTCCTCGACGGAGCGTTCAAGGAGGCCAACTCGGACGTCTTCCATGCCCGCTTGAAGGGCGTTCCCGTGGTCCTCTTCGCTGCGCCCAGCTCCGTGGCCGAGGTCCGCGCGAACGCCAACGCGCGGGGGATTCCCTGGTTCGCCATGCCGGTCGATCGCCAAACCCTGGCGCGCGTTATTCGGGAGGCCGTTGCGTCCGGCGCCACGAGGTCAGGGCACGACCGGCGGCAGCCGAGTGCCCGCCGCGCGTCCGATGGCACACTCATTTTCCGCGACCGCTACGGCAGCGAGTGGCAAGTCTACGACCGCCGCGCCGGGGACCGCCGCAGCCATTCCGACATGGAGAACGGCTATCGCACCTTCGTGAACAACGAAGGCCACGAATGGGTGTACAAGCTCGCGCCACACGAAGGAGCGGAGAATTCAGTCGCCGCGCTCGAGCGCCAGCTGGCATCGGCGGTGCGGCGCGACACCTAGGTCACCCCGCACCGCTCAACAGCCCGCGCCTCCCGTCACCACCTGGTGTGTGGTCACCAGTCGCACGCCGCGCTCCCGCCACGAATCGAGCAGCCCTTCCGCCACGTCCGCGTGGATGGGCTTGGTGGCGTCCGTCACGGCGTGAATGCGCGGGATGCCGCGCTCGAGCAGTCCTTCGATCGCGTAGCGATTGCACACGTCGAGCGCCACCCCGTAGACGACGACGTCCGTTGGCGCGAGGGCGTCGATGACGACGTCGGCGTTCGGGTTCGTGAAGACGTCGAACCAGTGCTTCCGGATGAGGACGTCGCCGTCGCGGGTGCGAAGCAGGCGGGTCAACTGCTCCGACGGCGTCGGGGAAGGCTCCACGACGATGGGGGCGGACAGCGCCGTTTCCGGTATCTTGCTCGCGCCAGGAGTGCCGCGCATACAGTGCTCCGGAAAGGTCTCGCGGAAGTCGGGGGTCGCCGACAGCTCGCGGTGTCCCGGCTCGTGGTCGTCGGCCGTCGCGACGATGCGAATGCCGCGCTCGTGCGCGTAATCCGTGAGCCGCTTCAGGTTCGGCTTGATGGACTCCGCGTCGGGCACGTAGAGCTTGCCCGACGCATCCATGAAATCGCGCTGGGTGTCGACGTCCCAGAAGATCGTCCGTGAAGCCACTTGCTTACCCTCGCGGTCGCTCTTCCCTCTTGAAGAGGAACGCCGAATCCTCGAGCCGTGCTCCCTTCGCGTCGGCGACGGCGAACCGTCCCCCGGAGTAGATGGCGGCCGCGCCGTAGGACCCGTCCTTCGCGATCGCGTAGAAGTTGAGGTCGAAGCGTGGGCGACCACGGTCGCCGAGCAGGCGAGGCTCAGTCATCGCGACCACGCGCTCGAGGGTCGCGACACACGCCTGCTGGGGAGTGAGGCCGCGACGCATCCCTTCGACGGTGAGAAAGGCGCCGCATACCTTGATGTTCGCTTCCCCGCGACCGGTGGAGCCCGCCGCTCCGACCGTGTTGTCGCAGTACTGCCCCGCTCCGATGATCGGCGAATCGCCCACGCGCCCGGGAATCTTCCACGAAAGCCCGCTCGTCGTCGTGACCGACGCGATGTCACCGGCCGCGGTCACCGCGTTCATGTTGATCGTGCCGGTCGAGAACTTGATCACGATGTCGTCGTCGTGATCGAGCCAGTTGTCGTTCGGGCTGATGCGCGCCTTCCAGCGCAGCCAGTCCTGGCGCGATTTCTCGGTGAGCAGGTTCTGCTCCTTGAATCCCATCTGCAGCGCGAATGCTTTCGCGCCGGGGCCGACGATGAGAATGTGATCGGTGTAATCCATCACGGCCTTGGCAACGAGCGACGGGGTCGCAATCCCTTCCAGCGACGCCACCGCGCCGGCGCGACGCGTGGGTCCGTGCATGCACGACGCGTCCAGCTGCACCACGCCGTCGGCATTCGGCAGCCCACCGAGCCCCACCGACTGGTCTTCAGGGTCGAGCTCCTGGATGTTGACGCCGGCGATCGCGGCGTCGAGCGGGTCGGCGCCCTTCACGAGCATCTCGTGCGCCCGAGCGACACCGCGGAGCCCGTTCGCCGAGGCGATGACCGCCGGCCGTGCGGCGCCCGGAGCTGGCGGAATCGGACGCGCGTCGAGGCTCGCGACACGTCCGAGCGACAATCCGGCGGCCGCGGCGGCCCCGGTTTCGAGAAAGCGTCGGCGCGACAGCGGACTCATGTGGGACCTCGTGAGGGTGAGGTCAGGAATCTGTCCCCGCGCATGGGCAACGGCTACCCGGTTCCCCAATGAGCTTACATGCCAACGGCTAGCAGGCGGCCGGGCGCGGCCAGTAGCTTCCATGCATCATGACGACCGCCCTGGCCGACCGCCTGCGAGCCTTTTCGTTCTTCACCGGCTTTCCGCAGGAAAACCTCTGGCATCTCTCGCGTCGCATGCGGGAGCGCACCCTCGAGGCGGACGAAACGATCTTCCGCGAGGGCGATCCGCGCCATCTGTTCGGCATCATCGTCACCGGAAGCGTCGGTATCGAGAAGCGCCGCGGGGACCGCGTGGAGCGGCTGGCGACGCTCGGCGCCGGGGAAGCGCTGGGCGAGGGCATCCTGCTCGACGATTCGCCGCATGGCACCAGCGCGCGGACGCTCGAGCGCACCGAGCTCGCGTACCTCGAGGCGGCCGACATCCAGGAGATCCTGAAGGACCGCGCCACGCTGTATGCCTCGCTGGTGGCACGCGCGGCACGGGCGATCTCGGAGCGACTGCGCGCTGCGGACGCCACGCTCGTGGGCCGCGGTCGCTCCGTCGGCTTCGGCGGCGGGCGCATGCGCGACGAGCACGACCTCCTCGGCGACCGGTCCATACCAGACGAGGCACTCTACGGCATCCAGACGCTGCGCGCCCTCGAGAATTTCCCGATCACCGGCGTGGCGCTCCGCGAATTCCCGACGCTGATCAATGCGCTCGCGATCGTGAAGGAAGCGGCCGCCCTCGCCAACCGCGATCTCGGCCTGCTGTCCGACGACCTCACCGAAGTCATCGTGCGGGCAGCGCAGGAGATACGCGCCGGACGCCATCACGAGCACTTCCTCGTCGACATGATTCAGGGTGGCGCCGGTACGTCGACGAACATGAACGCCAACGAGGTCATCGCGAACCGCGCCCTCGAGCTGATGGGCCGTCGCCGCGGGGATTACGACGTCGTCCATCCGAACACGCACGTCAACCTCTCGCAGTCGACCAATGACGTGTACCCGACGGCGGTGAAGCTCGCGCTGCACGCGAGCATCGCGAGCCTGCAACAGGCGCTCACCGACGTCGCCGCGGCCTTCAAGGCGAAAGGGCGCGAGTTCGCGGGGATGCTGAAGATGGGGCGCACGCAGCTGCAGGACGCGGTTCCGATGACGCTGGGACAGGAGTTCGCGGCCTTCGCGCACACGATCCTCGAGGACGTCGACCGGCTGGGAGAAGCGCAGGCGCTGATTCGCGAGATCAACATGGGCGCGACCGCGATCGGGACGCGGATCAACGCCCCGGAGCGCTACCCGGAGGCGGTGCGCGCGCACATCGAACGCATCAGCGGCATTCCGGTGATCACCGCGCCCGACCTCGTCGAAGCCACCGCCGACACCGGCGTCTTCGTGCAGCTCTCCGGCGTGTTGAAGCGCAGCGCCGTGAAGCTCTCGAAGATCTGCAACGACCTGCGGCTGCTCTCGTCCGGGCCGCGCGCGGGGCTGGCCGAGATCAACTTGCCGGCGATGCAGCCGGGGTCGTCGATCATGCCGGGGAAGGTGAATCCGGTCATTCCCGAGGTCGTGAACCAGGTGTGCTTCGACGTCATCGGCGGCGACGTCACCGTCACGCTCGCGGCGGAGGCGGGACAGCTCCAGCTGAACGCCTTCGAGCCGATCATCGCCTTCCGGCTGCTCCGCGGGATGGAGTCGCTCCGCAACGCGTGCGTCGTGCTCCGCGAGCGGTGCGTCATCGGCATCACCGCGAATCCGGACCGCACCCGCTGGTTCGTCGAGAACTCGATCGGCATCGTCACCGCGCTCGTGCCGACCATTGGGTACGAGACGGCGACGGAGGTGGCCCGCATCGCGCTCGACAGCGGACGGAGCGTGTACGACGTGGTGATGGAGCGAGGGCTGATGACGCGCGCGGAGCTGGACCGCGCACTCGACCCCGAGCGGATGGCCGGGGCGCTCGTCACGCCCTCGGGTAGCGCCACGAGATGACCGACGGCGTGTCCGGGCTGCTCGAGGAGCTCCGCGAGGCGTTGGCGCCGGAGTACGAGGTCGAGCGCGTCCTCGGTACGGGCGGGATGGGCGCGGTGTTCCTGGGGCGCGATCGCCGCCTCGACCGGCTGGTCGCGGTGAAGGTCGTGTCGCCCGAGCTTGCGGCGAGCGAAGCCCTGCGCCAGCGCTTCCTGCGTGAGGCGCGGACGATTGCCCGGCTGCGGCATTCCAGCATCGTCGACGTGTACACGGCCGGCGAATCCAACGGGCTGCTGTATTTCATCATGCAGTATGTGCCCGGCGAGAGTCTGCGCGACGTGCTCGATCGCGAGAAGCGCATCCCGGCCGCGCGTGCCGCGGTGATCCTGTGCGATCTGGCCGGGGCGCTGGCCTACGCACACGCGCACGGCGTCGTGCACCGGGACATCAAGCCGGAGAACGTGCTCATCGACACGCGCACCGGCACGGCGCACCTCACCGATTTCGGCGTGGCGCGCGCGTTCGAGGCGGCCGACGACCGCATGACCGGCACCGGGCTCATCGTCGGGTCGCCGCGCTACATGAGTCCGGAGCAGGCGGCCGGGGAACGGGAGCTCGACGGGCGCAGCGACATCTACTCGCTCGGGCTCATCGGGTACGAGATGCTCACCGGGGCTCCGACGTTCTCCGGCGCGAGCCCGGTGTCGGTGATCGCGAAGCAGATCACCGAGATACCGCCGCCGGTCGCGACGCGCGCCGACGGCGTTCCTCCGGCGCTGGCAAACGTGATCGACCGGGCGCTCGCCAAGGATCCTAACGAGCGCTGGCCCGACGCGAGCGCGATGACCGCGGCGCTCGGCGACGTCGTCCACGGTCGCGCCGGCGTACCGGCGGCGGCCGTGCCTCGCCCGCGCACGCGACGCCGCAATGCGATCATCGCCGGCGTTGCCGCGCTGGTGATCGCCGGCGGGATCTGGGCCGCTCGAACCATCGGCGAGGCCCCGTCGGGCTTCGATCGCCGCAAGTCGATCCTCGTCACGCCATTCGACGTGCAGGGCGACCCCGCCCTCGCGTGGCTGCGTGAGGGGAGCGTGAACATGCTCACGCTCAACCTCGCGTCATGGAGCGATCTGACCGTCGTCGACTATGACCGCAGCATCGATCTGCTTCGCGACCGGGACCTCGATGCGGCCTCCCGGATTGGGCTCGAGGATGCGCGAGAGATGGCGCGAGACGCCGGCGTCTGGACCGTCGTGCTGGGACAGGTGGGGCGTGTCGGCGACTCGCTGATGGTCGTCGCGCGCGCCTACGACGTCGAAAGCGGAAAGCGCGTTGGCGAGGCGGCCCGGCACACCGCTCCCCGCGATGCCGATCCGCGCATGATCTTCGATGCGGTCGCCCGCGATCTCCTCGACCTCGCCGGCGCACCGCCCATGCGGCCGGAGCTGGCACAATCGACGACCTCCTCGCTCGAGGCCTATCGTGCCTATCTCTTCGGATTGCAGGCGCTGAACCGCTGGCAGCTCGACCAAGCGGACAGCGCGTTCCGTCGCGCGACCGAGGCGGACAGCACTTTCGCGCTCGCCTACTACAAGCGGTCGCTCGCGCGTGGATGGAACCGCACGGTCAGCGATACCAGTGACGTGCGGCTGGCGCGCGCCGCGGCACGCCACGCGACCCGACTTCCTCAGCGCGAGCGCTCGCTCATCGAGAGCTACCTCCAGCTCAGTCAGGGACTCGCCGCGCAATCGCAGGCGAACTTCGAGGCGGGGTCGGCCCACCTGACGGCGGCCGAGCGCGGCTACGAGGCGATTCTCGCTCGTGACTCGACGGACGCTGAGGCGTGGTATGGACTCGCCGATGCCTATTTCCATCATGGCGGAGCGGGCACGCAGCTCGACCCCGAGCTCGGCCGCAAATGGACGCGCGCCCTTCGCGCATTCAACCGGACGCTCGCTCTGGACTCGACCTTCCACCTGGCGTACGCGCACAAGCTCTCGCTCTACCAGATCGGCGGAACTGCCGGGCAACCCATCATCGTGGTCGGCGACAGTGTCATTCTCCTCGCCAACGACTCGGTGGCACGTGCGGTAGGCGCTCAACGGGTGCAGACCGCGAGAGAGCAGGCGAGAGAAATGGCGGTGCTCCAGGCGAAACATTGGCGCTACCTCGATCCCGACGCCACGCAGGCGCACACGGCGGTCGTCGACGGATACTCCGCGGCCGGCCACTACGACTCGGCGGCCACTGCGCTGCGGCAAACGATGGAGCGGCCGGACATCCGCACGGCCGACATGGCCTACGTCCTGGCGTCGCTCGAGATGATGGCGGGTGCGCCGGACGCGCTGACGACACTCCGTACGGCGCTCGACACGTATGGCCTCGACTCGCTCCTCGCCGCGGGAGGAACGCGGCGTTTGCAGAGCCTGGCCGGGGCGGCCAACGTCGCGGCGTTCTACGGCGCGCTCCCCGAGTATGAGCGGCTGCTCGCTCTCGTCGCGCGTGTCGAGCCGAGGTTGCCGGGAACGAACATCCCAATGCGCTCGATCACCATGATGTGGCGCACGATGGCGCGGCTCTCGCTCGGGATGGACTCGCCTCAGCTGCGCCGCTCGCTCGATTCCTCGTTTGCGGCGATCGACCGGCTTTCGGCGACGGCTCCCGGCATCCAGTCGCAAGCGCGAGGACTCGCGGTTCTCGCGTTTCTCACCACGCGTGACACCGCGTACGTCGCGCCGTTGCGGCGGTGGGGCAACAGGCGCGTGCCGGCCGAGGTCGAGGCGCTGCTGGCGCTCGAGGCGGGTGACTCCCCGCGAGCGGCGAGAATCGCGGCGGGCTTCACCCCTCCCGACTCCGTTCGCCTCGTTACCGATGCCGGCGCCGGCCTTGGCCGGTTCGCTCAGGCCGAGATCTTTGCCCGGCTCGGCGATCTCAGGCGGGCGGTTGCCCTGTACGAGTCGATCGAGCGAAAGGATCTCGGGCTCACCTTCGGCACCGACCCGCGCTGGCCGTTGTACGCGCGCAGCTTCCTGGCGCGCGGTCAGCTCTACGAGCAGTTAGGCGACCGCCAGCGCGCCACCGCCGCCTACGAGGAGTTCCTGAAGATCTGGACGGACGCATCGCCTGAGCTGCGCGACCAGCTGCGGCTGGCTCGAGAGGGCATCATTCGGCTCCGCGATGCACCGGCGACGAAGGTGCCCTGATCCGATTGCGGAGTGCGGATTGCGGATGCGAGCCGCCGCCGTTGGTGCGCAATCCGCAGCTGCAATCTTCCCTCCCTCCCGTAATGCTCTCCCCGCCTCATGCCTCCACGACGACGTAAGCGGCTCGACCCCGCCGTGTTCAACCTGCCGGTCGAGAAGATGCGGCAGGGGTACTACTCGGATAAATACTTCGTTCGGGCACGCGAGATCTTGCGGGCCGATGGCCACTCGCCGAGGGTGACGATGCAGGTGTTCGGCAAGACGCAGGCGTTTCTCGGCGGGATGGACGAGGCGATCGCGATTCTCAAGCTGTGCGCCGACGACTGGAGCGCGCTCGACGTCCATGCGCTCTACGATGGCGATCGGATCGAGCCGTGGGAGACGGTGATGCTGATCGAAGGCCCGTACGATGCCTTCGCGCATCTCGAGACGCTCTACCTTGGCGTGCTGGCGCGGCGCACGCGTGTAGGAACGAACGTGCGAGCGGTGGTGGAGGCGGCCCGTCCGAAGCAGGTGATGTTCTTCCCTGCCCGTCACGATCACTGGCTGGTGCAGACGGGCGACGGCTACGCCGCGCACATCGCCGGGGCGATCGGCGTGTCGACCGACGCCCAGGCGAGCTGGTGGGGCTCGTCAGGCATCGGGACGGTGCCGCACGCCCTGATCGCCGCCTATCACGGCGACACCGTGCTCGCGACGCAGAAGTTCGCCGAGTACATGGATCCGGAGGTGCAGATCATCACGCTCGTCGACTATGACAACGACTGCGTGGCGACGAGCCTCGACGTGGCTCGGACGCTGGGCGATCGGCTGTGGGGAGTGCGGATCGATACCTCCGAGAATCTGGTCGACAAATCGATCGTTCCGGTGATGGGCTCGTTCCGCCCGACGGGCGTGAACCCGCATCTCGTCTGGAACGTCCGGAACGCGCTCGACACGGAGGGCTTCGGCCACGTGAAGATCGTGGTCTCCGGCGGGTTCACGGCCGAGAAGATCCGGTTCTTCGAGGAGCAGCTGGTGCCGGTGGACGCCTACGGCGTGGGCTCATCGCTGTTCGCCGGCCGTTTCGATTTCACGGCCGACATCGTCCTGTTAGAGGGAGGGCGCCAGGGCAAGGTCGGCCGGGAGTTTCGGCCGAACAAGCGGCTGGAGAAGGTGAAGTAGAGAAGGAGCGATTGCGGAGTGCGGATTGCGAGTTGCGGTTGCGTACCTCCAACCGCATCGCGGCCCGACCGAAGGCCTCCTGCAATCCGGACTCCGCAATCCACAATCCGGAGACCCTCAGTGGCCCGAACGCAGCTCACCGGCGCCGGCACCCAGCTGATCCACACGCTGGAGGAGGCCGCCACGTACCTGCAGCGGCTGCACGGCATCGTCGAGAAAATGGCGATGGCGCACAGGCTTCAGCAGCCCACCGGCCCGTTCGCACAGCAGCTGCGCCGGGCGGCGACTCCGCTCGTGGGGATGCTGAAGGTTCAGTACTCCTTTCTGGCCGACCAGGTATCGGGGCTGATCCTCATCGCCACGCGCGGCGGGAACGAGCAACGCAAGGTTTCCGCGCTCCGTGAAGGCGTGGCGCAGCTGCGCGCGCAGCTCGAGGTCGCGACCAACAAGGTCTACGAGCAACACGCAGTCGAGAGCAACGAGGACTGAGGAGCGAGCGCACCCCGCTCGCTCCTCAGTCCTCAGTCAGAGTCCGAACAGCTCCCGCGCCATTCGAGCGTAGGGTTCAGCCTGTCCCGTGCCCGCCTCGCGGCGAAGGCGTCGCGTGGGGTCGTGGAGCAGGTGGTTCATGAGCGACACCGACAGGTGCTCGACCTGCTCGCGCGCCGTATCGTCCAGCATCGGCAGGCGCTGTAGCGCGCGCGCGAGCTCGCGGCGGCGAATGGCGTCGGCGTGCTGACGCAGCTCGCGCAGCAGGGGCTCGAGCGCCATGCCCTCGCGCCACCGCTCGAAGCGCGCCGTCTCCTCGCTCACGATCTGCTCCACCCGGGGAATCTCGGCGCGGCGTTCGGCCAGTCCGCACTGCACGCGGTCTCGCAGGTCATCCACGTCGAACACCCGGACGCCAGGGAGCTCCCGCACGGCGGGATCGATGTCTCTGGGAACGGCGATGTCGATGCAGACCAGCGGACGACCGGGTCGCTCGCCCATAGCGTCGCGCACCAGTGCCGGGCTGATGATCGTGTGCGGTGCGCCGGTCGACGTGATGACGATGTCGGCCCACACGATCCCCTCACGCAGGAACTCGACGCTCATCCCTCGCCCGTTCGACGCCTGTGCGAGCTCGTGGGCGCGGTGGTATGTTCGATTCACCACGGCGATCTGCCAGTCCCCTCGGGCGCGCAACGCGGCCGCAGCGCGCTCGCCCATCTTCCCCGCTCCGACGACGAGCACGTGTCGTCCCCCGCCCTCGATGGCGACGCGCTCGGCGAGCTCGACCGCGACGGAGCCGATGCTCGCCGCGTTCCGCGCGATCTCCGTTTCGGCGCGGGCGCGCCGGCCCGCACGGATCGCCGTCCGGAAGAGCATCGACAACACGGGACCTGCCGCGCCAACGCGATGCGCAGACTGGTAAGCGCGATCGACCTGCCCAAGCACCTCGGATTCTCCGAGCACCACCGAGCGCAGGCCGGCGGCCACACTGCACAGATGCGTCACCGCGTCGACGGCCGTCAGGCACTGGACGTATGGCTGGAACTGCGCGCGATTGACCGCGCGCGTCTCGGCGAGAAAGTCGGCCAGCGCCGAGCGGGACGCGACCACGTCATCGTCGGTGCCGCGGACGACCGCGTAGAGCTCCACCCGGTGGCACGTCGAGAGGATCGCGAGCTCCGCGACAGGCCAGTGCGATTCCGCACGCTTGTGCATCGCGCGGGCCAACGCCGTCTCGAGCGCCGCCGTGTCGTACGCCAGCCGCTCACGAACCGTCAGTGGAGCGGCCGTGTGACTGAGGCTCAGACAGAGCAGCGTCATGGCCGGCTCATCGCAGCGCGCCGCTCCGCCCACCGGGCGGGGAGCGGGTACGTATAGCGCACGGTGAGACACCCCGGTCGCAATCCGGTACAGTAGTACCCCAGCACTTCCATGCTCGCGAATCGGCCGTCGCGCGTGCGCACGACGTAGGCGTGGCCCGCCGGCTCGAGCAGATGGGTCAGCATGCTGTACCGATACCAGCGCCGAATCGCCGCGTTGCTCGTGTCCTGCGCGGCAACGTTGACCACGAAGCCGTCATCGGGCGCATGGCGCACGTCCTCGAATCGCCTCGGCCCGAGGTCGGCGATCGCATCCGAGGCGATCACCATGTAGCGTCGAACCGCGACGTCCCATCCGGCGGTGTCCGGCGGCGCGACGACGCCGCCACGATCGAAATCGACGTACTGCCACACCGTCGCGTCGGTCGCATCGACGGTGATGGTGTCATCGTGACGCGACCTCGAATCCGGCGACGCGGTCGTGTGCGGAGTGGGATCGAAGGTTGGCACCGAGCGCTTCGTCACCGACGATAGCACGAGGTAGCCAGTGACGAAGATGAATAGCGCGAAGCCCCCGAGCAGCAGGAGCGGGGGGCGGGACGGTCTTTCCGCATCCGGCATGCGGCCGTATGATACCGGGCACCGCACGCATGTCAATCGGGGCTGCCCTTTCATGGAGGCGCGACCATGGACGTGCCGATGGAGCGGGTGAATGCGGCGAAGAACGCGGCGCTCTGGACGCTGAAGGTTGTGCTCGCGGCCGTGTTCTTTGTGGTCGGAATCCAGAAGCTTCTCGGCGGAACGGCCTGGGTTCAGCTCTTCGCGATGGCCGGCTATCCAGAGTGGTTCCGGACGGTGGTGGGCGCCATCGAAACGGCGGGTGGTGTCGCACTCCTGATCCCCGCGCTCGCCGCGTACGCGGCCATCGCGCTGGCCGTCGTTATGTTCGGCGCCACCTTCACACAGCTGGTGAGCGGCGCTGGGTGGGATGCGCTCGCGTCGTTGGCGCTGCTGGTGGCGCTGGTCGTCGTCGCTCGGTTGCGCTGGTCACACGCGCTGCACGAGACGCGGCAGTGACGGCCGTCCCGGTCGGATCGACGGCGCCTCTGGACCGGCGCGCGGCGAAGTTCCGGCAGGCGGCGTTCGTGTACCTGCATGTGGCCATTCTCTACGAGGCCGCGGCCCTGGCGATGATGCGTCGCGGCATGCTCCCGTCGCGGTTCGGCCCTCCGTGGATCTGGATGCTCGCCGGCGCCGTCGTGGCGGCGCTGGTATTCATCGGACTCGTCCGCTGGCAGAACGTGTGGTTCGCGCGCGCCGTGTGGGCGATCCACGGCTTGCGAGTTCCGGCGCTGGTGAGCGGCGCCTTTTTCGCCGACGAAGCGCCGCGCATGTCCTCGGCGTTTTATCTGACCGCGCTGGTGGTGGTGGTCATCAATCTGTGGATGCTCGCGCGCGCGGGATGGGACCTGTGAGCTTCCGGACGTATCGCGAGGTCACCGGGGATGACCGGTCCCAACTCGGGGAGCAGGTCGCCGCCCAACGGGAACGCGTGCACGATCGACTGCGCGACGTCACGCGAGTCGTCGCGATCATGAGCGGCAAGGGTGGCGTGGGAAAGAGCTTCGTGACCGCCGCGATCGCGCGCGGGCTCGCGCGTCGCATGCCCCGTGGCGTCGGGGTGTTGGACGCGGACCTGTCGAGCCCCACCACGGGACGCCTGCTCGACGCGCGCGGGCCCTTGCGCATCGACGAGCACGGGGTGCATCCGGCGCGCGGGAGTGGAGGTGTGGTCGTCTGCTCGATGGATCTGCTGCTCGAGGACGGCGCGCCACTCGCCTGGCGGGAGCCGGCGAGCGAGCGCTTCGTCTGGCGAGGCACGCTCGAAGCCGGCGCGTTGCGCGAGTTCCTCGCCGACGTGGTGTGGGGTGAGCTCGACGTCCTGCTCATCGATCTGCCGCCCGGAACCGACCGCCTCGACGACCTCACGGAGCTCGTGCCGACGCTCGCCGGGGTGATCGCGGTGACGATCCCGAGCGAGGAGTCGCGCCGCTCGGTGGAGCGTGCGATGCGCCGCGCCGCGCAGGCAGGCGTGCGACTGATCGGCGTCGTGGAGAATATGAGCGGGTACGCGTGCGCTCGGTGCGGCGCGATCGCCCCGCTCCACGAGGGGAGCGCGGGTTCCATGCTCGCCGAGACGTTCGGCGTTCCGCTTCTCTACCGGCTCCCATTCCTGCCCGGCGACAGCGCCGATCGACCCGCGGTCCTCGACGCGCTCACCGCCTCGTGTCTGGCGGCGCTGCCGTGAAGTTCCTCTGCATTGAATGCGATGCGCAGATGCGTTTCGAGGAGCGCCAGCAGCCCGGCGACGGGACGTTCGCCGCGGCGTTCGCGTGCGATCGATGCGGCCGGCGGATTGCCATGCTGGCGAACCCCATGGAAACCCAGCTCGTCGAATCGTTGGGGGTGAAGATCGGCGGGCGTACGCTCGAGCCGGAGCCGATGGAGATCGTGCGGGGAGCGCTCGTGGCTCGCGAGGGCGCGTTCGTCGACGAGTCCGGCCTGAGCGACGGGCGTGTGCGTCCCCGCTTCAGCGATGAGAGCCAGGAGCGGCTGGCGCGCGTGCCGAGCTTCGTGCGTGGAATGGTGAAGCGGCTCTACACCGAGTACGCCGTCGAGCGCGGTATCGCCGAGATCACGCCGGACGTCATGGATCGCGCGCGAAGCGAGCTCGGCCTGGAGGGCATGTGAGCGCGTCGCGCGACGGGCGTATCGCGCACGGGTTGCGCCTATGCATCGATCGGTCGCTCTGTGTCGGTTTTGGCGACTGTGTCGACATCGCGCCCGAGGCATTCCAGCTCGACGACGACAGCATCGCGATTCTGATCGATCCCGACCGCGTGGATCGCGAGCGGCTGCTCAGGGCGTGCGACGCGTGCCCGGTCGATGCGATTACGGTGTGGGGGGAGGACGGGGCGCAGCTCGTTCCCTAACGACCAAGAACCCGGGATCAGGGGATCGCGGGGTCGAGGGATCGAGGGCGCACCACAGGTCACCGCGCCCTGATCCCCTGACCCCGCGATCCCCTGATCCCGGGTTCTTACGCCCTCTGCCGCCTCGTCGCCGCATCGACCGCGCTCGCCGGTTGACCCGAGAGCGAGCTCGGGGAATTGACATGAGCACCCTCGTCGACGCTGACACCGAGTCGCGCGATCAGCTCTCCCCCTAACCACCCTGTCACACCGATCAGGATGACGCCAACGACACCCAGGCCGATCGCCATTGGGGAGGGCGTCGAGGGCGCGAGCAGGCGCGAGAACCAGCTCATCCCGAAGAGCAGGAGGACGAACGAGTTTCCGAATCCGTGAAAGAGCCCGATCCGCTTCGCGCGCGTGCCCTTGGGAATGCCGAACCAATCGATCACACCGAAGAGCGCCGCTGCAAGCCCACCGATGAGCCCTGCCGAGATCATCCCGAACGAGACGTCGCCCCACCGCGGGTTGTCGGTGAAGATCTGAATCACGTCGAAGATGACCGCGGTCGTCAGCAAGCCCACCGGGAACACGATCAGCATGGGGTGAATGGCGTGACCGAACAGCGTGGCGCGGCTTCTCATGACGTCGCTCCTTGCAAGCGGTGGTAGGGCGCGCGACGCCGTCACGCGTCGCAATATCCGCTCCCGCCCAACCCGCTTGACAGGCTTGGCCACGTCCCGCATACTCGCCGCGGCAAATTGCCGGGCGTGCGGGCGCGGTGTTCCTTTCGGCGTCGAGGCCACGCACTGAAGCGGTCACGGTTCCCACCGATCCCCTTGCCGAAGGCGGACGCGTGTATAGGGAAATCTTTGTGCCCGTCGACAACTCTCAGCACTCCGACTGGGCCGTGGAGCGCGCGATCGAGCTCTGTCAGCAATCCGGCGGGCGGATCACCGGGAATCACGTGTACGCGGCGCGACTCCACGACATCCGCTTCCGCCAGCTCGAGACCGGCCTCCCGGCGCAGTTCCAGACGCCCGAGGAGATCAAGCGCCAGCGCAAGGTTCACGACAAGCTCATCGAGAAGGGGCTCCAGCTCATAGCTGACAGCTTTCTCGACCAGCTCGGAAAGCGCTGCGAGGCGGCAAACGTGCCGCTCACCCGCCAACTCCTCGAAGGCATCAACTACGAGGAGATCGTCAATGAAGTGAATCGCGGGGAAGGCCGACTGCCCGGCCTCATCGGCTTCGACCCCAATCGCGCGGCGAGCTACGACGGCGGCGAGAGTGGGCGCGGCGACGTGCGGCTTGGCGCCGATGGTCGCATCGTCGCCGAGGAGGAGGACCCGGCCGCGAAGATCGTCGGCACCTCCGGCCGCCGATACGATCTCGTCGCGCTTGGTGCGCACGGGCTCGGGCGACAACAGCTGAGCCAGCTGGGCGGCGTCGTCGCGCGGAGCCTCCGCGGCATTGAGAAGGACATGCTGATCGTGCGCGATGACACGCCCTTGGCCGGGGGGCGATTCCTCGTCTGCATCGACGGCTCGTCGTACAGTTACCGCGCCATGCGCATGGCGCTCGAGCTGGCGCAATCGTTCGGCGGGTCGTTGTACGTGTGCAGCGCCTTCGACGTCGAGTATCACCACGTCGTCTTCAACAACATCAAGGACGTTCTCTCCGTGCAGGCGTCGAAGGTGTTCAAGTTCGAAGAGCAGGAAGAGCTGCACAACAACATCATCGACAAGGGCCTGCTCAAGCTCTGTCAGGCGAATCTCAAGCGCGCGCAGGTGATGGCGCAGGAATTCCCCGACGTTCCGATCACGACGCAGATCCTCGTCGGCAAGCCGTTCCAGGTAGTCATGCAGTGGGCTGACGAAGTGCATCCGTCGCTCCTCGTGCTCGCGCGCCACGGCGCGCATCGCATCGAGGGCACCGAGGTGGGCTCGCAGGCGGACAACCTCCTGCGACTTGCGCCGTGCAACGTGCTGCTTATCGGCACCGTCGGGGTGCGCCCGGAAGACATCCCCTGGATCGAGGAAGACGGCGTTGCTTCGCTCCCATGGGCGCCGGAGGCCGAAGTACGCATCCTGCGCGTGCCGCCGTTCGCGCAGGGAATCGCCCGCAAGGCGGTGGAAGAGTTCGTGCTCGAGCACGGCGGCGACATTGTCACGAACCGGCTCCTCGATGAAGCGATCCGCAAGCTGCTCCCGACCCACATGCAGCTCATCATGGGCATCGGGAGCGCGGAGGAGATCGCGCTCGCCGAATTGAAGGCCGACGAGCAGATGAAGCGGACGAAGGTCGAAGGACACGACGAGGACCCAGAGCCCGCCGAAGCCCTCGTCGAGGTCAAGTGCCCGGTTACAGGTCGGGTCGGCACGCGCGCGCGCGTCGCCACCGACCCGATCGTGTGGACGCACGAAGCGTGGACGCGGCTGCAGCTCGTGCCGTTGATCGCGCGCCCGCTGGCGCGCAACACGGTGGAGCGGTTCGCGCGCGGCCACGACATCTGGCGCGTCACGACGCGCGTCATGGATGAGAACAAGCAGGCGATGATCGAGGCCGACGAGTTCGACGTCGACACGATGATGGTGATGTTCACGGAGCTGCGTGCGCGACAGATTCGCGCCGAGGCCGAGGGCGGCGACGCGCTATCCCCGGAGATGCGTCGGTTCATCGAAGAGGCAAAGGCGTCCGGCGTCACCCGCTGCCCGATCCGGGACATCGAAGAGAACATGGCGAAGTGTCCCGTCGATTTCCAAACGGCGACACCCGCGCAAGCCAAGGCGGCTGTCGAGCAGTTGATGGCAGGCGCGGACGCCGTGTCCGACGTGTCTCCTTCCTCACTCCTCGTTCCTCGTTCGGACATGGGGTAGCGTCGCTCGCGCGTTCGCACGGAATGCCCGCCGGCGATCCGGCACCGGGCGACCACATCCCGCATGTGGTCGCCTGGAACCTCACGCGTCGCTGCAACCTCGAGTGTGCGCATTGCTACATCTCGGCCGGTCCCACCGAAACGGCTGCCGAGGAGCTGACGACCGCGGAGTGTCTCCGCATTGCCGGCGAGATACTCGAGCTCAACCCGGCGCCGATGTTCATCCTCTCAGGCGGCGAGCCGCTCCTTCGCGACGACCTCCCGGTCATTGCGGAGTTCGCCTCACGACGCGGCGCGACCGTCGTCGTGGGCACGAACGGCACGATGCTGACCGACGAGCGCATCGCGACGCTCAAGAATGCCGGCGTCAGTGGCGTTGCGGTGAGCATCGACTCGCTGGATTCGCACCGCCACGACAACTTCCGCCACGGCCGGGGCTCCCTCGAGGCGACCACCGACGCCCTGGCGCGCCTCCGCGAGCACCGGCTCGACTTCATCATCCAAACCACCGCCACGAAGGGCAATCGCTCCGAGGTGGGTCGCCTCGTCGAGTGGGCGGCCGAGCAGGGCGCGGTGTCCTTCAATCTCTACTTCCTCGTCGCCACCGGCCGCGGCGCCCGGCTCAGCGATCTCGAGCCCGCCGTGTACGAGGAGCTCCTTGGCGAGCTCGTCGACTACCACCGTCAGTATCTGGGACGCATGATGGTGCGAGCGAAGTGCGCGCCGCATTTCATGCGGCTGCTGCATCAGCAAGCGCCGGAGTCGCCGGTGCTCAGGTACGAGACCCGGTGCCCCTGCGGCACGCAATATTGCCGGATTACCCCCGACGGCTTGCTCACGCCATGCCCGTATATGCCGACGCCGGCCGGCGATCTGCGGCGCGAGTCGTTCGCCACCGTGTGGCGTGACGCGCCGCTGCTCGCCGCGCTTCGCGCGAGGCAGCTCGAGGGAAAGTGCGGGAGATGCGAGTACCGCGGGCTCTGCGGTGGCTGCCGCGCCCGGGCCCTGGCGCTCGAGGGCAGCTACCTCGCCGCGGATCCCTCGTGCGTGTACGAGCCCACGGGCGACGTACCACTCATCGAGCGGCTGCGCGATGTCACGTACGGCACGCCCGTCGCGCCCGCGCTGCGCTGGTCGCCCGAGGCACAAGCGCGCCTGGGACGCATCCCGTCATTCGTGCGCGGTGTCGTCGTCAGGCGGCTCGAGGACTACGCGCGGGAACGCGGGATCGCCGAGGTGACCATCGAAATGATGAGCGAGGTGCGACGCGCAATGCCGATCGATTTCTCCAAGCGCCAGCCATTCTTTGTCGACAATGACTGACGTCGTGGGACTCCTTCAGGCTGCCGCGCAGGCCGCGGCCGACACGGCCGGCGGATACGGTCACTTTCCTGGCATTGGCGCTCGCGGGGCCGTCTGGATCGCCGCCGAAGTCCATCTCATGTTCGCGGCGTTCGTGCTCGGCGTTCCGATGTTCGCTGTCATCTGCGAGCTGATCGGCATCGTCGGCAAGGATGAGAAGTACGACAAGCTCTCCAAGGAGTTCACCCGACTGCTCGTGTTCGCGTACAGCGCGACGGCGCTGTGGGGCGGGCTCCTGCTCTTTTTCCTGACGACGCTCTATCCGCGCTTCTGGACCCACATGGCCACGATCTTCAGCCGCTCGATGTGGGTCTACGCGGGCCTCTTTTTCATCGAGTCGTTCACGCTCTACCTGTATTACTACGGATGGGACCGCTGGAAGGTGGGCCGCGCGAAGTGGGGACACTGGGGACTTGGCCTGCTCCTCAACGTGTGGGGCACGATCGTGATGTTCATCGCGAACTCGTGGCTCACCTACATGATGTCGCCCCCATCGGGCGTGACGGCCGAGACGCTCCCGGCCGAGGTCGGGCTGTGGAACGCGATCGCCAACGCGACGTGGATGCCGATCAACATCCACCGGCTCATCGGCAACGCCGTCTTTGGCGGCGCGATTTGCGGTGCGTATGCGGCATTCCGCTTTCTCGCCGCCAAGACGCCGGAGGAGCGCGCGCATTACGACTGGATGGGATACGTCGGGAACTTCATCGCCATCTCGACGTTCATCGTCCTGCCGTTCGCCGGCTACTGGTTGGGCCGCGAGATCTACGAGTACAACCAGCAGATGGGCATCACAATGATGGGCGGCTTCATGAGCTGGCTGTGGATCGTCCAGGCCGTGCTCATCGGGGTGCTCTTTCTCGCGGCGAACTATTATCTCTGGACGGGGATGGGACGCATCCCCGGGGCGGAGCGATTCGCCCCGTACACCAAGTGGATGCTGCTCGTGCTCGTCATCTGCTGGATCGTCTGGGCCACACCGCACACGATCATCGCGACCCGCGAAGAGCTTGCTGCGATGGGGGGCTCGCACCACCCCTTCCTGAACGTGCTCGGCGTCATGAGCGCCAAGAACACGGCGGTGAACCTCATGATCCTGACGACATTTCTCTCCTTCCTTATTTATCGCCGCGCGAACCGGCGCCCGACGGTCGCCTGGGCGAGAACGGCCACGATCATCCAGACCGCGATGTTTGCGATCGCCGCCGGGGTCGTGCTGTTCTACGGGGTGTATGGGTACTTTGTCGAGGCCATTGTCCGCATCGGCTTCAGCGTCTACCAGGTGCTCGCGGTGCTCGCGTGCATCATCGGCGTGTCGATCATCGACGTCTTCCTCGTCCGCGGCGCCGAATCGCGCGGCGAGATTCGCTGGGGGATGATGCCCGCCCGGTCGCAGTACGCGCTCTTCATCCTGGCGGTCACGTTCACCTGGCTCATGGGGTTGATGGGCTTCGCGCGGAGCGGCATCCGTCAGCACTGGCACGTCTACGAGGTCATGCGCGACACCAGCGCGGACGCGGCCACGCCGGCGCTTGGCGAGGCGGCGAACATGATCAGCCTCTGCGTGCTGATCTTCCTCGGGCTCGTCGCGTTCATTTTCTGGTTAGGCGGGCTCGCCGAGCGCGCCGGGCACAAGGCCCCGGTCGCGCTCGCGGTCCCGCCGCAACCCGCTGCCGGAGACTAGACACTCATGTGGCGGACCAACCTCAAGGTGCTAGCGGTGGCCCTCATCGTCATCGGGTTCTACACGATGGTGGCGCACGTCATCCCGCAGCTGCAGTCCGAGGTTCCCGAGGCGCTCGCCCTCACGGGCGATGTCACGCCGGAGGCGCTGGCGGCCGCCGGGGAGCGAATCTACAGCGGCGCCGGCGGATGCGTGGCGTGTCACGGGCTCGGGACCCGCGCCCCGAATCTCGTCACCGACCAGGGTGGCGAGGGGACGATCGGCGCTCGTTGCGGCTCGCGTCGCCCGGGGATGGACTGCAAGAGCTACCTGTATGAATCGATGACGAATCCCGGAGCATTCGTCGTACCTGGATTCGAGAACATCATGCCGGACATGCGACGGCAGCTCGCCGATGATCAGATCTGGGCGACGATCGCGTACTTGCAATCGCTTGGCGGCGAGGTGACGGTCACGGCGTCGGACTACGGCACCTCAACCGAGGCACCCACCGGCGCTGCGCCGGCGGCCGCCGGCCCCGCGCTCACCGCCACGACCGAGCCGCTCGCGCTCCTCAGGGAAAAGGGGTGCGTGGGGTGTCATGCGATCGACGGGGCCGGGCCGCCGATCGGGCCGTCCTTCGATGGGATGGGACGTCGTCTCCCCGCCGACCAGATCCGACGGGCTATCCTCCTGCCTAACGCCGACACCGCCAAGGGGTACGAGCAGTTCGCGGGCACCATGCCGCAAACATTCGGGCAGATGCTCTCGGCCGCGCAGCTCGAGGCGATCGTCCAATTCCTGGCGGGGCGGAGATGAGCCGCGTCGGCGCGTGGGTCCGGCATCCGTTCTGGCAGGCCGTCCTGCTGCTGATTCTCGCCTACCTGCTCTTCAAGTTCGGGATCGCGCTCCTGCCCCCGCTCCTGGGAATGCACAGCGCGCCGGTGCCGACCAGTGTGGTCGTGCAGTACATGCTGATCGCGCTCGTCGGCGTCCTGATTCACGTCAGCAGCGATGAGACGCGGTGGCGCCGATTCAAGGAGCCGATCCACGACACCATGGTCGACGCCGACAAGCGATGGGTCCGCCTCGCCGTCCTGATTCTCGTTCCGCTCCTCATCGGATGGGTGACCTACGACCAGACGCGGCCAAAGGTCGAGGCACCGATCACGCTGCGCTCCATCCACCCGGCGCCACCGAGTCAGATCACCTTCCGCGGCAAGACCATCCAGCTCACCGGCCTCGAGAACCCGCTGCGCCATCGCGGCTCGCTCACCGAGCACATCGAGACCGGCAAGCGGATCTACTACCAGAACTGCCTCGCGTGTCACGGAGATCGACTCGACGGGCAGGGCCACTTCGCGCACGGCTTCAGCCCGACTCCGCTCTCGTTCGCCGACCAGGGAACGATCGCGCAGCTCACCGAGAGCTTCGTGTTCTGGCGCGTCGCGAAAGGCGGTCCCGGACTGCCTCGCGAAGGTGCTCCCTGGAGCTCGGCGATGCCGGTGTGGGAGGACTACCTCACCGAAGATGAGATCTGGGCTGTGATCATCTATCTCTACGAGCAGTCGGGGTGGAAGCCGAGGACGTGGGAAGAGTCCACGGGAGGAGGCGAACATTGAGGCGCTCTAGATTGCGGACTGCTGATTGCGGATTACGAGTAACCACGGGTCCCCTGCGTAGCCGGCGGATCGCGATGCTCGTGTGCCTCCTGTTCGCCATCCGCAGTCCGCAATCCGCAATCCTGACCCAGGAGCCCCGCGGCAAAGCGGCCTACGACAAATGGTGCGCCGGCTGTCACGGCGACACGGGCGCCGGCGACGGCTACGCCCAGGCCTTCATGCTGCCTCGTCCGCGCGATTTCACGAAAGGCGTCTACCAGATCCGCACGACCGCGAGCGGAGAGCTTCCGACTGACGCCGATCTGCGCCGCGTGATCGATGAGGGAATGCCCGGCACCGCGATGCCGGGATGGCGGGAGCGTCTCACGGATGCGCAGCGTGAAGACGTGATCGCGTACATCAAGAGCTTCTCGCAGTTCTTCACCGGTCCCGCGCCGACCGCCATCGAGGTCGGGACGGCGCCTCGAGCGTCCGATGAAGCGATCGCGGAGGGACGGCAGGTCTACGAGAAGCTCGAGTGCTTCAAATGTCACGGACAGGATGGACGTGGCGACGGAACATCGGCGCCCACCCTCACCGATGATTGGGATCAACCGATCTTCGCCGCCGACCTTCACGGGAGCTGGCGATTCAACGGTGGCAGCTCGGTCGAGGAGATCTATCGCCGCCTGCGGACAGGGCTCGACGGGACGCCAATGCCGTCGTTCAGCGATGTGATCGACTCCAAGATCATCACCGATGAGCAACTGTGGCGTGTGGCGCAGTATGTTCGCAGCCTGTCGCCGGAAGAGCCACCGCCCGTGCGCGAGGTCATTCGCGCCCACCTCACGGAGGAGGGCGTCCCGAGTGGGCCCGCCGATACGACGTGGGCGCGCGCGGAGGCGTACTACATTCCGGTCGTTGGGCAGATCATCGTGAAGCCGAGGTGGTTCTCGCCCGCCGTCGAGGGAGTGTGGGTTCAGGCGATGCACGATGGCAGCCGTCTCGCGCTGCGCCTGACGTGGACCGACCGCTCGCGCAGTCCCGACCCGGCATGGGATGAGTGGCTCGGTCGCGTGCGGCAGGCGATGACGGACGTAGACGGGCCGCTCCCGTCGTCCCAGGGACCGGACCTGTTGGGGGTGCAGTTTTCTCCGAGGTCGGGCGAGGCCGAGCCTCCGTTCTTCCTCGGCGGCAGCACGCGGCGGCCTGCGCACCTGTGGCGGTGGTCGAGCGCGCCCGATGCGGTAACATCAGGCACGGGCACCGGACTCGGTCAATTCACCGCCGATGCGGGCGCGTCGCAGCTCACGCATGCCGCGCAATTCGTGAACGGTGAGTGGCAGGTGCAGTTCACGCGGGCGCTCGTTTCCGCCGACACGGCGCGCGCGCCGTCATTCGTCGCTGGGCGCGCGCTCCCGATCGCGTTCTTCGTCGCCGACGGCTCGAATGGAGAGGATTCGGTTCGCGGAGCAGTCAGCGCGTGGTACGCGGTGTATCTCGACGTCGCCACGCCGACGCGCGTCTACGTCGCACCAGGACTCACGATGTTGCTTACCGCTGGACTGGGCCTCATGTTAGTCCGGCAAGCCCAGCGGCGCGAACGAAACAGCGAACGTTCCAACTCGGAGGGTTAAAGATGCGAGTCGCATTCGGTATCGTGCTCGCGCTCACGGCGTTTGGCTGTGGCGGGGACAATGGCGGCGCGTCGGATCAGCCTGCCGCCGGTCAGGAAGGGGGCGGCGCCATCGCGCCCGCGGGCGGTGGCACGATCACCGGCACGGTGTCGTTCACCGGTACTCCTCCCGCGAATCCCACGATCGACATGAGCGAAGAGCCCGCCTGCGCCCAGAAGCACGCCGGCGGCGCGAGGGATCCGCAGGTCGTCGTCAACGACGGCAAGCTCGCGAACGTGTTCGTCTTCGTCAAAAGCGGCCTGCCTGCGGGGCAGACCTATCCCGTTCCGTCGAGCGCTGCGATGCTCGATCAGGATGGGTGCCTCTACGAGCCGCGCAACTTCGGCGTCATGGTCGGGCAGCAGCTCGAGATCAAGAACAGCGATCCGGTGCTGCACAACATCAAGGCGGTGCCGACGAAGAACCGCGGCTTCAACATCAGTCAGCCCACCGAGGGAATGACGACGCGGCGCACCTTCAACACGGAAGAGATCGGCGTTCCGCTCGAGTGCAACGTGCACGGGTGGATGAAGGCCTCGGTGACCGTGCTCAATCATCCGTTCTTCGCCTCGACGGGCAACGATGGCACGTTCACCATTCGGGGCCTGCCGGCGGGCACGTACGAGATCGAGGCCAGACACGAAAAGCTCGGAACGCGCACGCAATCGGTGACGGTACCGCAAGACGGGACGGCGACGGCCGATATCACCTTCGGCGCCGCGGCGTCCTGAGGAGGCCGCGCCATGAGCTGGCTCCTTCCGCCGCACGCGTCCTCGTATGCGGCCGACATCGATTGGCTGTACTACTTGATCCTGATCATCACCGGCATCGCGTTCCTCGTGGTGCAGATCGGGCTGGTGTGGTTCATCATCAAGTACCGCGCGCGGCCTAACGGCAAAGCCCTCTACACCCACGGCTTTGCCAAGGCGGAGTGGATCTGGACCAGCGTGACGGCAGTGGTCGTCGTTGTCATTGGTCTGCTCAGCGCCGGCGTGTGGGACCGCATCAAGGGGCGTGACAGCATTCCTCCGGGCGCGATCCCGATCGGGATCCATGGCAAGCAGTTCGAGTGGCACATCAGCTACCCCGGCGCGGACGGGCAGCTCGGCACTGGCGACGACCTCTCGATCCGAAACCAGTTGCATCTCCCGCTGAACAAGCCGGTGGTGGCAACGCTGACGTCCGAAGATGCGATCCACTCGTTCTTCATCCCTGCGTTCCGCATCAAGCAGGACGCAGTGCCCGGGATGACCATCCGCGTCTGGTTCCAGCCGACGGACACCGGGACGTTCGAGCTCGCCTGCGCGGAGCTGTGCGGGCTCGGACATTATCGCATGCGCGCGGTCGTCACCGTGCATGCCGAGGCCGAGTATCAGCGCTGGCTCGACGAGCGCGGCCGTGCAGCGGCTGCCTCGCCCACGGCGCTCCTCCAACGGTAGAGGGTACCTCATGGCGTCGACGGCAGCTGTCGTCCACGAGCCCGCGCTGGAGCACGCGCACGCGGACGACCGTCCTTTCATTCGCAAGTACATCTTCTCCACCGATCACAAGATCATCGGGATCCAGTTTCTGCTGATGAGCTTGTTCTTCCTGCTCATCGGCGGGATGCTGGCGATGGTGATACGGTGGCAGCTCGGGTTCCCCGGCAGGGCAATGCCGGGCGGCGGTGTGCTCCCCGAGACGATGGCGCCCGGGGGCATCGTCCTTCCCGAGTTCTACAACTCGCTCGTCACCATGCACGGCACGTTCATGGTGTTCTTCGCGATCATGCCGCTCCTGGTGGGCGTGTTCGGGAACTACCTCATCCCGCTCAAGATCGGCGCGCCGGACATGGCGTTTCCGCGGATCAACATGGCGTCGTTCTGGATCGCCGTGCCCGCCGGGCTCATCATGCTCGCCGGTTTCTTCGTGGAAGGCGGCCACGCGGCCGCCGGGTGGACGGGCTACGCGCCGCTCAGCGCCAACCCGGAGCTGACGGGAGTGAGTCTGGGGCAACAGCTCTGGTGCGTGAGTCTCATCATTCTGGGCCTCTCGTCGATCATGGGGTCGTTCAACTACATCACGACCATCATCAACATGCGCGCGCCGGGGATGATCTGGTTCCGGCTGCCGCTCAGCATCTGGGCGCTCTTCATCACGGCGATTCTGGTGCTGCTGGCCATGCCGATCCTGTCGGGCGCGCTGATCATGCTGCTGTTCGACCAGACCCTCGGCACGCATTTCTTCCTGCCAGCTCAAGGCGGGCAGCCGTTGCTCTGGCAGCACCTGTTCTGGTTCTTTGGGCACCCGGAGGTCTACATCCTCATCCTGCCGGCGATGGGAATGGTGTCGGACATCATCGCCAATGGGTCACGGAAGCCAATCTTCGGCTACACGTCGATGGTGCTCGCCATCATCGCGATCGGTGCACTGGGATGGGGCGTCTGGGGTCATCACATGTTCATGAGCGGCATGAATCCGACGCTCGGCACCGGATTCATGATCTCGACGCTGCTCATCTCGGTCCCGTCGGCGATCAAGACGTTCAACTGGATGGGCACCATGTGGGGTGGCAACATCCGGTTCCACGTGCCGATGCTGCACGCCGTCGCGTTCGTCTCGATGTTCGTCATCGGCGGGCTCAGCGGCGTGTTCATGGCCACGACGCCGGTCGACATCTACATCCACGACACGTACTTCATCGTGGCGCACCTGCACTACGTGCTCTTCGGCGGGAGTCTCTTCGCGATCTTCGCCGCGGTCACCTTCTGGTATCCCAAGATGTTCGGCCGCCTCATGAACCCGTTGTGGGGGAAGGTGCACTTCTGGCTCACGTTCATCTTCTTCAACGCCGTGTTCTTCCCGATGCACGGGCTAGGCGCGCAGGGTCACATGCGCCGCATCTACGACCCGACGGAGTACGAGTTCCTGGCTCCTCTCCAGGGAGTGAACCGGATGATCACGATCAGCGCGTTCCTGCTCTTCACCGCGCAGATCATCTTCCTCGTAAACTTCATCGCAGGCTGGTTCAAGGGCGCGAAGGCGGGACCGAACCCGTGGCAGGACAACGGCCTCGAGTGGGCGACGCCGTCACCGCCGCCACACGGCAATTTCCCGGTCACGCCGCACGTCTATCGCGGGCCGTACGAGTTCAGCTCGCCGCTCGCGGTCGACGACGATTATCTCCCGCAGTCTCGCAAGCTCGAAACCGATCGCGAGCCGGCGGTCTTGCCGGCTGGCGACTGATGAAACCAGGAGTCAGGAGTCAGGGATCGGGGATCAGGGGGTGTCGGGTTGTGGGCTAGGGAACGGCCGCCGCATCTCCTGCTACCCCTTCCCTGACTCCTGACTCCTGGTTCTGCGCAATCTGTTCACTACTAGAGGATTACAAATGGCGCATGCACATGCCCTGACGCACGATGACGTGATGAGGCCGCCCGCCGGCCGCGAGCCGGGCTCCGGCGTGTATAACGAAAAGCTCGGGATGTGGGTGTTCCTCGGCTCCGAGGTGATGTTTTTCACGTCGCTGATCGGCGCGTACATCATCCTCCGCTTCGGGCATCCTGAGAAGTGGGCGCCGCCGGGCGAGGTCCTCAACGTCCCCGTCACCGCCGTCAACACCTTCCTGCTCATCTGCAGCAGCGTGACGATGGTGAAGGCGTTTGCCTCGGCACAGGACGGAAACCAGAGAGCGCTTCGATCATGGCTGCTCGCCACGGTGTTGATCGGCGCGAGCTTCGTCGGCGTGCAGGTCTACGAGTACGCCGAGCTCGTTCACAAGGGGTTCGTGCCGAGCGAGGGACTGTACGGCTCGACGTTCTTCACGATGACCGGCTTTCACGGCTTTCACGTGACGGTCGGTGTGCTGTGCATGATGTTCGTCACCTGGCGGGCATTTCAGGGGAAATACACCGCGACCGACCATCGCGGGGTCGAGGTGATCGGGCTGTACTGGCACTTCGTCGACCTGGTGTGGATCATCCTGTTCACCATCGTCTACCTCATCTGAGCCTCGGAGAGCGCATGGAACAGGTCAAGCATTCGCATCCGAATTACATTGGGATCTGGGTGGCGCTGGCCGTCCTGACCGCTGTCGAGCTCGGCGTGGCGTTCCTGCCCTGGTCGAAGACGACGCTCATCCTCCTCCTTATCGGTCTCGCGCTCTGGAAGGCGCTCCTCGTTGCGCTCTACTTCATGCATCTGCGTTTCGAGCCAAACCGACTGCGGATCCTCGCCATCGCGCCGCTGCCGCTCGCGGTCATCCTCGTGACGGCGGTGATCACGGAGTATTTCTGGTAGCGATCGCGTTACCGCGGGCTGCGCCCGCCGATTTGCTCGCCCTCGCCAAGCCGCGCATCGTCATGTTGGTCCTCGTGACGATGGCGGCTGGCTACGCCATGGCACCGGTGCTGGGCGTGGTGTCGCCGGCGGCGTGGGTGCTCGGGCTCTTCCACGCGTTGGTCGGAACGGCGCTGGTGGCCGGCGGCACCAACGCGTTGAACCAGGTGGTCGAGCGCGACGTCGATGCGCTCATGGCACGTACCGCACGGCGACCACTGCCATCGGCTCGGCTCGAGGTGCGCGAGGCGACGGTGTTCGCGTGGCTCATCGGCGCCTTGGGCGTGGTCTATCTGGCCGTCCTGGTAAGTGTGGTCACCGCCGTCCTCGCCGCGCTCACGCTGGCGTCGTACGTCTTCGTCTACACGCCGCTCAAGCGTCGCACGCCGCTGTCGACGCTGATCGGTGCCGTACCCGGCGCGCTGCCCATCGTCGGAGGGTGGACGGCGGCCGGCGGCGCCCTGGACACTCGCGCTTCCATTCTCTTCGCGATCCTGTTTCTCTGGCAGCTGCCGCACTTCCTCGCATTGAGCTGGATTTATCGCGACGACTACGCGCGCGCGGGGCTGCAGATGCTGAGCGTCGGGGATGCGGACGGCCGAATGACGTTCCGACAGGCCGCATTGCACGCGGCGGCATTGGTACCCGTCAGTCTTGCTCCGGCCGTCGTCGGTATGGGGGGCCCAGTGTATTTCATCGGCGCGGCGGCCTTGTCAGGCGGCTACTTCTGGGCGAGCGTGGCGGCGGCGCGGCGCCCGTCGCGCGATGGCGCGCGCCGTCTCTTCACCGCTTCGCTGGTCTATCTCCCCAGCATTCTCGCGCTGATGATCGCCGACCGGATCGCATGATCTTCTTTCATCGTTTTCTCATCGTGACCGCGATTCTCTTCTCGATCGGCTTTGCCGGATGGGCATTCGCCCAATTCAGAAGCGCCGGCGGGGCCACGCCACTCGTGATGGCGATCCTGTTCGCGGTGATCGCCGTGGCGCTGATCTACTACTTGAAGAATCTGAAGCGTTTTCTGCGCCGATGAATCACGACGCTCTCGAGGTCGGAATGTTCTGGGCGGGCCTCTTGATGGCGCTCACGCCGATCGTGTTTGCCGGTGCGGTGCTCGGGGTGTGGTGGTATCAGCGCAGGCGCGCGAAGAGGGAGTAGCGGGCATGAAGCAACCGCCGCCGACCGCGGCCTCCATCCTAGTCACGAAGGAAGGCCCGCTGCTTTGGCTGACACTGAACCGGCCGGATCGACTCAACGCCGTGAGTCGGTCGCTGTACGAAGGGCTGAGCTCCGCAGTGCTCGCGGCGGAAAGTGATGCCGCAGTTCGCGCCGTGCTACTCACTGGTGCCGGCCACGCATTCTGCGCCGGCGCCGACCTGAAAGCGTACGCCGAAGAGCCGCCCTCCGACCACGAGAGACGCGCCTATGTTCGCGCCGCGCAACGGGCAAATCTCGTGCTGCAGCGCTGCTCCAGACCGGTCATCGCCGCTGTCAACGGTGCGGCGGTCGGCGCCGGTCTGGAGCTCGCCCTGTCGTGTGACTTCATCGTCGTTGCGCTCGACGCCAAACTGCGACTTCCGGAGATCGCGCTCGCAACGTTCTTCGGCGGCGGCATCACGTACACGCTTCCGCGTCGCGTGGGACTCGGCCGCGCGAAGGAATTGCTCCTCCTTGGGGACCTTTTCTCTGGGGCCGCCGCCGCCGAAATGGGGCTGGCGAACGCGGCAGTGCCGGCCGATCAGGTAGCCGGCGCCGCACGCGAGTTGGCGGCCCGCGCGGCCGACCAGGCGCCCATCTCCATGCGGCTGGCGAAGCGACTGTTGAGCCGCGCGCCGGAAATGTCGACGAACGCTGTGCTCCGCGCCGAGGCGCGGGCCCTCCTCACGTGCATGAGGACGAAGGATTGGGGCAAAGGAGTTGCGGCTCAGCGGAAGGGGCACGCGCCGCGCTATTCCGGTGAGTGAGTCGCCAGTGGCAGGTGCCCGTCGATCGGGGGCCAGCTCCCTTGCCGGGGCGCACCCGCTCGATTGCGTCCTCCGCCCGAAGTCAGTGGTCATCGTGGGTGCGTCGGCGGATCCGACGAAGCGCGGCAACCGCGCCGTGCGCGCGCTTCGCGACTCGGGCTTCCGCGGCCGCATCGTCCCCGTGCATCCCGGCGGCGGCGAACTCTTCGGGTTACCTGTCGCGCGCGGGGCAAGCGACCTCGCCGAACCGCCCGACCTGGTGCTCGTGTCTACACCGGCCGCCACTGTCCCTGCCGTGCTCGAGGAGTGGGGCTCGGCCGGCGCTCGAGCGGCGGTCGTGCTCGCTGCCGGGTTCGCGGAATCGGGCGATAGCGGGAGCGCGCTCGAGCGCGCGGTTCACGACGTCGCCGCGCGAACAGGGATGCGCGTCGTTGGTCCGAACACGTCAGGTATTCTGAACTTACCAATCGGACTGAACCTGATTGGGGTCGACGCGGTGGCACCTGGGTCACTGTCATTGCTGGTGCAGTCGGGAAACATCGCGCTCGCGCTCATCACGGAGGCCGCTCGCGCAGGGCTCGGCTTCAGTTGCGTGATCGGCCTCGGGAATGAAGCGGACGTGGCCTTTCATGAATGCCTCGACTTTCTCGCCGCCGATAAATACACGGGGGCGATCGTCATCCATGCAGAGGGCTTTCGCGATGGTGGCGCTTTTCTCGCCGCCGCACGGCGCGCCGCCGGCAAGCCCATCGTCATGATCAAAGGGGGCCGTACGACGCCAGGGTCTTCGGCCGCGCGATCGCATACCGGTGCGATCTCCGGCTCGTATGCGGCGCTGCGCGCGGGACTCGCGCAAGCTGGAGTCATCGAGGCGCGCCGCACGGACGAGCTGCTGCCGGTCATCTCTACACTCGTTGGGCAGCGCCCCGTGCTGGCGAGGGGCGGCATCGTCATCCTGTCGGATGGAGGCGGGCAGTCCACGATCGCGGTCGACAACCTTGCCGAGCGCAGTGTCCCTCTTGCGTCGCTTGGTCCGAGGACCCAACGCCGTTTGAGGGAGCTGCTCGGACCCGCGGCCGCGGTGACAAACCCGGTAGATCTGGCCGGTGCGGCCGACCGCGATCCTCTCGTCTTCGCACGCGCGCTCGAGCTCATCGCGTTCGATCAGGGGATCGCCGGCGTGCTCATCGTGGGACTGTTCGGTGGCTACGCCATCCGCTTCGCGCCGTCGCTCATCGACGCAGAGGTCGAGGCCGCGCGGCGGCTTCCGGAGATCGCGCGTCGGGCCGGCATCGCGCTCATCGTGCACACCGTGTACGCGATGTCGGAATCGGAGCCGCTGCACGCCCTTCGGGAGGCGGGCATCCTCGCGCTGGGCTCGCTCGAAGT
The DNA here is from genome assembly GCA_025931335.1 of Gemmatimonadaceae bacterium. Taxonomy (GTDB): domain Bacteria; phylum Gemmatimonadota; class Gemmatimonadetes; order Gemmatimonadales; family Gemmatimonadaceae; genus JAICNG01. Next base: position 42,183 of record JAICNG010000002.1, read on the forward strand.
GGCATGCCGATGCGCTAGCGCCGTCGTGGAGCGGCAGGCAGTGGTCGAGCGCCTGCGATCGACTCCGAATGAGTGGCCGCCGGGATGCGGCTCGCTTCAAGGGACGGGGTCAGATCGCGGTGTGTTCGATGAAGCGCGACGCGAAGGGCGCAGCGCCCTGCTCGAGACCGAGGCGCGCGAGCTCGTTGCGTCGTTCGGCTTGTCGCTGGTTCCGGCGCGCCTCTGTCGTACCAGCGACGAGGCCGCTGCGGCGGCCTCGTCGATCGACCACGTGGCAGTGCGCGCCGTGTCGCCATCTGTGCCGCACAAGACGGAGGCGGGCGCCGTGACGTTGAACGTCGCGCACGCTGATGTTGCGCGCGCAACCGAGCGCGTCTTCGAGGCGGTGCGCACATGGTGCGCGCGCCGCGCCAGGAACGCCGATATTCGTGGCGCTCTCATCTCGCCGATGCTCGCCCGACCGGTGGCCGAGTTGCTCGTCGGCATAGTTCGCGATCCGGACTTCGGACCGGTGATCACCGTCGGCGCGGGGGGGACCACGGTGGAGCTGCAGCGTGATGTCGCTACACGCGTGCTTCCCATATCTCCTGCTGAGGTGCACGAGATGCTCCGCGAGCTGCGCATCGCGCCATTGTTCGCGGGGTACCGAGGCGCCCCCGGCGCAGACACGGGCGCGATCGAACATGCCGTGACGGCGCTGGCACGCTGCGCGCTCGCGTGCCCGGAGATCGCCGAGATCGAAGTGAACCCGCTGTTCGTCTACGAGGACCGCGCCGTCGCGATCGACGTGCGCGTCTTCCTCGCATAAGCGAGGTGCACGCGTGATTGTCGCTCGGGCGTTAGCGCTGTTCTGGCCAGCGGCAGCCGTTTTCCTGGTCGCGCTGTCTGGCCGCGCCACCGCGCAGCCAGCGCGTTCGCGTGACGGGGTCGTCGTTTCGGGCTCGGCAATAGTGTCGGATGTCGGTGCGAGGGTGCTCGCCGAAGGCGGTAACGCGGTCGACGCTGCCGTTGCCATGGCCTTCGCGCTGGCCGTCGTCGAGCCGAGTATGTCGGGGATTGGCGGACGTACACAGCTTCTCCTGCGCACCACGGACGGCGAGGCGATCGCCATCGACGGAACGACGGAGGTACCGGCGTCGTACCCGGGCGGGCCCGTGAACGATGAAGACGCGTACGGCGTGCGAACCATCGGAGTTCCGGGGACGGTTGCGGCTCTCGACGCTGCTCTGCGAGCACACGGAACGTGGCCCCTGCGGCGGACTCTCGAGCCTGCGATACGGTTTGCGGAGGACGGGTTCACGCTCTCTCAGGGCGAGGCGCGGCGGATCGGGTCGGTGGCGGCGCAGCTCGGCGAGTTCGAAGGATCACGGCGTCACTTCCTTCGACCGGACGGCTCCCCCTATGCCCCCGGAGAGCGCTTTCGCCAGCCGGCACTTGCCGCGACGCTGCGTGCGATCGCCGACGAGGGTGCGAATTCGTTTTACCGAGGGCGTCTCGGGACCGCGATGGCAACGGAGTTACGAGCCGCCGGTGCCTTCGTCACCGCGGGCGACATCGCGGCGTACCGGGCGCAGCAATCGCCGATAGCGCGAGGACGGTACCGTGGCCACGAGCTCATCGGGAGCCCCCTGCCCGCCTCCGGTGCGACAACCATCGAGGTGCTGCAGATTCTCGAGCATTTCGACCTGCGCTCGATCGTGGGGTCCGCTCGTTGGGCGGCCGTTGTGCATCACGCGCTGCTCGCGGGCTTCGAGGACCGTGAAGCCATTCGACAGTCAGCTGAGGAGAAGGCACGATGGCTGACGTCAGCCACGCTGGCCGACCAGCGCGCGAAGGCCATTCGCTCCCGGCTCGAGAGTCCCGGCGATGACACCGTGGGGGGCGAGCCGCACGAGCCTGACCACACCACGCACCTCTCGGTCGCGGATGCAACGGGGAATGTCGTGGCTCTCACGCAGTCGCTTGGCCCGACTATGGGCTCGAAGGTGGCGTCGCCCAGTCTCGGCTTTGTCTACGCGGCGACGATGGAATATCTGGGTGAGCCGGAGGCGGGCACTCGTCGCCATTGGTCCTCGCAAACGCCATTCATTGTTCTGCGCGATGGGCAGCCCGCGTACGTTCTCGGAGGTGCCGGCGCTCGACGAATCATTTCCTCGATCGTCGCTACGCTAAGCCGCGCCATCGATGGCCGGCTGTCGCTCGAGCGGGCGATCGCTGCTCCGCGGCTGCATCCGACCTCGGGACGGGTGGATCTGGAGCGTCGGCCCGGGACCGCGTGGAGCGACGCGCAGGCGGACTCGCTGAGAACGATGGGGTTGACGATACGTCTGCGCGACGACGCGCCGTATTTTGGTCGTGTCAATGCCATAGCACTCGACCCCGCGACGCGCGAGTGGATCGGCGTTCCGGACCCACGTTGGGACGGAGCGGCGCGCGCGGCGAGCCGTACCGTCGGGGAGCGCACGGAGATACTGGACGTGCTGCTCCTCGGCGGACGTGTCCTCGACGGCGCTGGCAATCCCTGGATGCGCCGCGATGTCGGCATCCACGGTGACAGGATCGTCTTCATCGGCGACGCCGCGATCGCCGGTGCCGTTTCGCGCGACACGGCGCGCGTGACCGGCATGCTGCTCACCCCCGGCTTCTGGGACGTTCACAGTCACGCCGAACTCGAGACGGTCGCGGGCAGGCAGGCGCTCCCGCAACTCCATCAGGGCATCACCACCGTCGTTCTCGGCCTCGACGGCGCGGGCGCGCCAGCTGTGGATTCGATTCTCGCTCACTACGAGCGCGACGGAATCGCGGTAAATGCGCTCCGATTTGTCGGTCATGGTACCGTTCGGCGGATGGCGATGGGGACCGCGAACCGCGCGCCCACGGCAGCGGAAATGACGCGCATGAAGGCTTTGGTGGATCGCGGAATGCGCGAGGGCGCGTTCGGCCTGTCGACCGGGCTCTTCTACGTGCCGGGCGCCTACGCGACAACCGACGAAGTGGTCGAGCTGAACCGTGTCGCCGCGCGCTACGGCGGCATTTACGATACTCACGATCGCGACCTGGGCGCGTCATACGGGGGAATTGGCTATCTCGCATCGACCGCCGAGGGAATAGAGATCGGTGAGCGCGCCGGTACCCCCGTGATCTTTTCGCATTTCAGCCCCCAGGGTGCACACAACCGCCGGCGCGCGGCCGACGGGGCACGGCTGATCGAGGAGGCACGGAAGCGGGGGGTGAACGTCGCGGCCGCACAGCATCCGTATACCGCGACGCAGAGCGGTCTTTCGGCCTACACGATTCCTCGGTGGGCGTCGGCCGGTGGCTGGGACACGATGACGAACCGCTTCGACGACGCGACCACACGCCAGCGGCTCGATGTCGAAACGATGCGAATGCTCGAGTTGCGCGGCGGTGCGGAGAAAATCAAGCTCGTCGATTCTCGGCCGGAGCTAAACGGCAGGACGCTCGCCGAGCTAGCGCGAGGTTGGAAGCTGACGGTTCCCGAGACCGTGAGGCGCATTCTGCGCGGCGGCGAAGCGGCCGTCATGAACCTCGACCTGTACGACTTGGACAACATCCGCTATCTCGCCGGGAAGGAATGGATGATGACGTGCACCGACGGCCGCACCCCGCATCCTGGCCAGACCGTCGTTCATCCACGCGTGTACGGCGCGTTTACGCGCAAGCTTCGGCTCTTCGTCTACGATGATGACGTGGTGACGCTGCCATTCGCGATTCGAGGCATGACGGGGTTGGCATCCTCGTTCTTCAACGTGTCGAGTCGCGGCCAAATCCGCGAAGGGTGGTTCGCCGACATCGCCGTGTTCGACGAGGCGCGCATTCGCGACCGCGCGACGTACGAAGATCCGCACCGATATTCGGAGGGCACGGTGCATGTCCTGGTCAATGGCCAGTTCGCGATCCGCGATGGCAAAGCGACCGGAGCGTTCGCCGGACGGCCGATCCGCCGACACGAGGGAGGAGCGCGCTGAGCATGTCCAGGCGAGCGGGTGCGTCGTTAGGCCATTCGCACCGAGTCGCTCGGGCAATTTGGTCGCGGACGCGACTCCCCTCCCTGGTGGACCCTATCTTCACCTTGATTTGATCTCCGTGACGGCATAACTTCCCCGCCTTGAGTCGGGGCCGCTTTGGCGCGCATTGCATGGTGAAACTCCGAAGGAGCTGGATGATCCGCGCACTTCGCTGGCGCACACACACGGCGGCCGCGCTGCCCGCTGCGCTCGCTGCCTGCTCGTCCCACGTTCCGAATACGACGCTCTCGCCGCAAACCGAGTTCGGGCGCGACATCGACGCCCTGTTCGACATTTTGCTCTTCGCCGGCGTCGCGGTTCTGGTGCTCGTTACGTTGGCCCTGCTCTTCGTCATCGTGCGATACCGTCACCGCGCGGGAGCCCCCGAGCCGAAGGCCATCCACGGCAACGCCGTTCTCGAGATCGTGTGGACGCTCATTCCGGCCGTCATCCTCGCCATCATCGCCGTGCCTACGGTGCGCACGATTTTCCGGACGCAGGCGGAGGCGGGCCCAAACGCGCTGCAAGTCGAGGTCGTGGGCCATCAGTGGTGGTGGGAGTTTCGCTACCCGCAGTATGGGGTGGTCACGGCGAACGAGCTGTATCTGCCCGTCGGGCGCACGGTCAATTTCGCCCTGATGACGGCCGATGTCGTGCACTCGTTCTGGATCCCACAGCTCGGCGGCAAGCGCGATCTCGTCTCGAACGACACGAATCACGTCTGGTTCACGCCGGAGTCCGCGTTCGCGTGGAATGGATTCTGTGCCGAGTTCTGCGGGTCGTCGCACGCCAACATGAGATTTCGCGTGTTCACCGTGCCGCCCGAGCAGTTCGAGCGGTGGATTGCGCACCAGCAGTCGCCGCCCGTTCTTGGCGCGGCCGCTCCCCCCGCGGGTGCAATCGATACCCTCGCCCCTGCCCCGCCGGCGCCCCCGCAGGCAACCGCCCCGACGGTCGTCGCGGATAGCCTGCCCGAGCACGTGCGGGCGGCAACCCCGATTCCGGCAGGCCTGCGGATGTCGAACGTTCGGGGCGACGCCGCGCGTGGCGCACAGCTCTTCATGCGTGCCACGCCGATGCCGTGTGCCGCCTGCCACGCGATTCAGGGTGTTGCAGCCAGTATCGTCGGGCCGAATCTGACGCACGTCGGGAGCCGCACGTCGATCGGCGCGGGCCTCTTTCCTACCGACGCGAGACATCTGGCGCTCTGGATCAAGGACTCGCCGGCGATGAAACCGGGCAGCAAGATGCCCGCGTTCGGCAAGAGCGCGCAGATTCCGGCCGGGCTCGACGATCAACAGATTGCCGACCTCGCGGCCTATCTACTATCCCTGAAGTAACCGGAGAAGCTGGATGGCAACGACCGTCGCGCCCCCGCCGGCCGTCGCCGTACCTGCAAGCAGGTACGAGCGAGGGCTCTGGAGCTGGCTGGCTACGGTGGATCACAAGCGGATCGGGCAGCTCTACCTCTATACCGCCGTGACCTTCTTTCTCATCGGCGGCCTCGAGGCGCTGATCATCCGCGAGCAGCTGCGCGGACCGAACGGCACACTGGTCTCCGCGGAGACATACAACCAGCTGTTCACGATGCACGGCACCACCATGATTTTCCTGGTGATCATGCCGCTGAGTGCCGCCTTCTTCAACTATCTCATCCCGCTCCAGATCGGCGCGCGCGACGTCGCGTTCCCGCGATTGAACGCGTTCAGCTACTGGGTGTTCCTGCTTGGCGCGCTCTTTATGAACGCGAGCTGGCTGTTCGGGGCAGCGCCGGATGGCGGGTGGTTCGGGTATACCCCGCTGACGACCAAGGCGTATGCGCCCGGAATGAACATCGATTTCTGGGTGCTTGGCCTTCAGATCCTCGGCATCTCGTCGCTCGCGTCGGGGTTCAACTTCCTCACGACGATCATCAACCTGCGCGCGCCCGGCATGCATCTCATGCGCATGCCGATCTTCACGTGGATGTCGTTCGTTACGCAGTTCCTGATCATCCTCGCGTTCCCGATCATCACGGTCGCGCTGACCTTCCTGCAGCTCGACCGCTTCTTCGGCACGAATTTCTACACCACCGCCGCCGGCGGCGACCCGCTCCTCTGGCAGCATCTGTTCTGGCTCTTCGGGCATCCAGAGGTCTACATCCTGATCCTTCCGGCCTTCGGTCTCGTCTCCGAGGTGTTGCCAACCTTCACGCGGAAGCCGCTCTTCGGCTACCCGGTGATGGTGTATTCCGGCGTGCTGATCGGGTTCCTCGGCTTCGGCGTGTGGGCGCATCACATGTTCGCCGTCGGTATGGGACCGATCGCCGACTCGGCCTTCGGCGTCACGACGATGCTCATCGCGATCCCGACTGGCGTGAAGATCTTCAACTGGCTGGCGACGCTGCACGGGGGCTCCATCCGCTTCACGACGTCAGCGATGTTCGCCATCGGGTTCATCGCCCTGTTCACGATCGGCGGGGTCTCGGGAGTCATGCACTCTTCCCCTCCCGCCGACCTGCAGCAGACGGACACCTACTTCGTGGTGGCGCATTTCCACTACGTGATGTTCGGCGGCTCGATGATGGGGATCTTCGCTGGGGCCTACTACTACTTTCCAAAGATCACCGGCCGATTGCTCAGCGAGCGGCTGGGCAAGGTGCACTTCTGGCTCACGTTCATCGGGATGAACCTCACCTTCTTCCCGATGCACTTCGCCGGTCTCAACGGAATGCCGCGCCGGGTCTACACATACGCGGCCGGGCAAGGGTGGGACCTCGAGAACATGGTGTCGACGTGGGGCGCCCGCATGCTCGCCGTCGCCACGCTGGTCTTCGTGTACAACCTGATCCGGAGCCGGAGACAGGGTGAGCGATCCGGCAACGATCCCTGGGGCGCGCCCACGCTGGAGTGGTCACTCCACTCGCCGCCGCCGGAGTACAACTACGCCGTTATTCCCACGGTCCGCTCACGCTACCCACTGTGGGATCTCAAGGCGGCGCACCGCAGTGCCCACGAGCCTCACGAGCACGACGGTGACATGCCCACGCTCGCCCCGGAGACGCTGGCGCCCGATACGCCCCCGCCGACCGCTCGTCAGCTCGGAATCACCATGCCCACACCGACGCTGAAGCCACTCATTGCCTCGATCGGGCTGACGGCAATCTTCGTCGGCCTCATCTGGAACAAGTCATTGCCGATCATGCTCGGCGGTACCGCGCTGTTCGTCGTCGCCCTGTACGCCTGGTTGTTGAGTCCCCTGGAGGAGCATGAGGAATGAGGAGTGAGGAGTGAGGCAGTCGATTGGAGTGGGTTTCCATCCGATCGAATGCCTTACCCCTCCGTCCTCGGTCCTCACTTCGCATTATCACAGACGATGACCCACGCCGCTCACGCCTCGCATCACTACACGTCGACCGGACTCGACAACCGGAAGATCGCCATCTGGGCGTTCATTGGTTCCGAGTGCCTGTTCTTCGGATCGCTCATCTCGACGTACCTCATTTACAAGAATCGCAGTCTCGTCGGGCCCTTCCCGCACGAGGCGTGGACGAATCCGCAGACCGGCGAGACAGTCAAGGCGATCCTGGACATCCCAGTGACGTCGGCGTCGACGTTCGTCCTGCTGATGTCGTCGCTGTTCATGGTGCTCGCGCACGCCGCGGTCGTGCGCGGCGATCGCAAGTACTCGAAGATATGGCTCGTCAGCACGGCGCTGGCCGGAACGGTCTTTCTCGGTTTCCAGGCGTACGAGTTCACCTCGTTCGTGCACGAGGGGCTGACCCTCAAGACGAATCTGTTCGGATCGTCGTTCTTCATCTTGACCGGATTCCACGGCGCGCACGTCACCGCCGGCGTCATCTGGCTGCTGACCCTCTTTTTCATCGACCTGAAACGCGGGCTGCGCCCGACCGACGCGATCAACGTCGATCTGTGCGCACTCTACTGGCACTTCGTCGACGTCGTCTGGATCGCGATCTTCACGCTCATCTATCTCATCCCGTAGCGAGGACCGAATGGCTGTCGAGCATTCTTCGGAGAGCGATCGCGTCGCGAGTGCGGAACCGCACCACACGCACGGTGACGCGGGCCACACGCACCCCGACTGGTCCACGTACAAGTGGGTCGCCCTCATCCTCACGGTCATCACGGTCGTCGAGGTGTGGATCTTCTACACGCCCTTCGCCGAAACCCGGCTGTTCATACCTTCGCTGCTCACGATGTCGGCGGCGAAGTTCGCAATCGTCGTGATGTTCTACATGCACCTCAAATACGACGCGAAACTGTTCCGCGCGCTGTTCACGGGGCCGCTCCTCATCGGAGTGATCGTGATCATCTCGCTCCTGTTCCTCTTCGGACAGCTCAACTTCTTCCTGGAGTAGTGACGTGCTCTCGGTCGTCGCCCTGCTGCACACGACCGATCGAATCGAGTGGATCCGCTGGACGGTTCACCCGAGCACCGTCATCGGGATAATCGCCCTGGGGGCGTGGTACGGCTGGCGGCTGCACGTGGCGGAGCGCGCGGGAGAGGCGCCGACGGCGACGCAGCGGCTGGCATTCGCGTCGGGGCTGGTCGTGCTCTTCGGGGCGCTGAACGGACCGATTCACGATCTCAGCGATTCGTACCTCTTCAGCGCGCACATGGTGCAGCATCTCCTGCTCACCATGATCGTCACGCCACTCCTGATCGTCGGAATGTCCTCGGGCATGCTCCGACCGGTCCTGGGACGCCCGGCCCTCGCGGCTCTCCTCGGACGGATCACAGGAGGAGCGGCCGGGTTCGCGATCTTCAATGTGACGCTCATCGCGTGGCACCTGCCCCCCCTGTACAACCTCGCGATGGCGGATCACCGCGTGCACATCGTGCAGCACCTGTGCTTCCTCGCGTCATCGGTGCTGATGTGGTGGCCGCTCGCGAGTCGCGTGCCGGAGTTGCCGGCGCTGTCACGGCCGCTCCAGATGCTCTATGTCTGCCTCCTCATGATTCCAATGTCGGTCATCGGGATGATCATCACCTACGCCGACGAAGTGCTGTATCCCGCCTACGAGAGCGCGCCGCGAATCTGGGGTTTCTCGCCGCAGCAGGATCAGATCATCGGGGGACTGATCATGTGGATCCCCGGCTCGCTCCTCTACATCGCGCTGCTGACGGCGGTCTTCTTCAAGTGGGCGAAGGAAGCGGAGGAGGCGGAGGAGAGTGCTGGGGTAGCCTAGAGGTCAGGAGTCAGGAGTCAGGGGTCAGGGGTGGAAAGGGGCCGCCGCGCTTCGCGCGTGCGGCCCTCATCAGATGAGCGCGGCAGCTTCGCTGCCGCGCCTTTCCTTCCCTGACCCCTGACCCCTGACCCCTGACCCCCTGCTACTCACTCATCTCCCACCAGCGCATGCTCCAGCTCCCGCCGCAACTCGGGATGCGTGCGCCAGATGTAAGTGCCCATCGTCGCCGCGGCGATGAGGTTCCCGACCAGAACCTGGTACCACGCGAGCGACCCGAGCTGCGGCGACTGCGAGAGCACCGCGACGAGACCATAAAAGCCAACCTCGAGTGCGACGAACAGGACGAGCGCGACAGCGAGCACAGTGTCATCCTTCTCCGCACGGTGAACGATGGACGAAACGAGCACACCGATACCGAGGAATACGCCATAGTGAAATATCGTGTACGCGATCACCTGTGCCACGGCGCCCTCGTCACCCCGCGGCCCAAACACGCTGAGCAAACCGATCCCGAGCACCGTCGGCGTATAGAACGGACGACCCTCGAACGCATCGACTATCAGAAACCAGATCGCAATGCTCGTGGCGCCGATGACTCCGGCGATGATCCCTTCGCGCATGGTCTTCCCAAGCTTGTCCATTCGCTTCCTCCCTCAGAGGGCGCCCCCGTGAGACCGCACTCAGACATCACTCCCGCGAGCCCAGCGCGTCGGCGAATTCGCCCGGGAGCGCCCGGTGCCCGTTCCACATGTACGCACCCATCAGCAGGGCGGCAATGAGATTTCCTCCGGCGACGCGATACCATGCGAGCGCTCCCGCGAGCCGCGTCTCGGCGAGAATCGCCGTGAAACCGTAGAACCCGAGCTCGAACACGACGAAGAGAATGAGAAACACGGCGAGGATCGAGGGCTCTTGCTCGGCCCGATGGGCGACGAAGGACAGGATGAGCCCCACGGCAAGGAACGCTGCGAAATGGAACATCGTGTAGCCGATGACCCACGGCAGATGCACCTCGCGCAATCCCGATGAGAAGTCACCGGCGAGCACGGCCCCGAGCGCGGAAGGAGTGAAGAGAGGCTGACCCGCGACCGTATCGATGATCAGAAACCAGGCAGCAACGCCCGTCGCGCCGATGGCGCCCGCAACCAGCCCCTCTCGGACCAGCCTGTGCTGGGAGTGCACCTGGTGTTCTCCCTCGCTGGGACCTTCCAATGTGGCGCGTCCGTCCTCCCGCGCAAGGGAGCGTGACGCTGCCCGCCTCGACAAGCGCCCGATGCGGTGCGAGAATGAGCCCATGACCCTCGGTCGGCGGGGCCACGTTCTGCGCGCGATCCCGATAGCGATCGCGACGTACTCCCTCACGGCCTGCGGCGAGCGTGATCAGTCCGCTCGGTTTCTCGGGGGCTGTGACGCGCCCACCGCGGCGCTCGTCCCCGCCGCGATGGACGCCTATCTCGAGTCGGTACGGCCCCCACCCCGGCGATTCTTGATCGCGTCCGGCACGGACTCCGCACTCCCAGGCGCCGCGGAGGGTCGACTCCAACGTCGCGGGCCGACGTACATCTTCCCGGCCGACCCGGCGCTGCGGAGCCGTGTCCTCAGTCGCCTCGACTCCCTCGCCGAGCCCTACGGCGATGTACCGACCCTGCTCGTGACGTATCGCGGGGTGCAGCGCGCCGGCGAGGACCGGGCGGTCGTCAGGCTCGGCGGTTACTTTATCGGCGGCTTCAACGATGGTACCGTCGCCCACCGGTCCGTGCAGTTCGTCTGCGACACCGCACGATGGAACGTCGTGCGCGCCGAGGAGGAGCGTCAGTCGTGAGCGCCGGGGCACCGTCGACGGTGGCCAGGAGCGCCCCCTCAGCGTACGATGCCTCGGTAACGGCCCCGTCGGTGCGGCGAGAGCGTCTCGTCGCGCTCGACGTGTTCCGTGGCCTCACGATCGCGGGGATGCTGCTCGTCAACAATCCTGGCACCTGGGGCGCCATCTATCCGCCGCTCCGCCACGCGGCGTGGCATGGATGGACGCCGACGGACCTGATCTTCCCCTTCTTCCTGTTCATCGTCGGGATCACCACCCACCTGTCGCTGGCGGCCCGGCGCGCGCGGGGCGATGACGACCGGGCACTCGTGCGGCAGGTCCTCCGGCGCGGGGGCGTGATCATCCTGCTGGGATTGCTCCTCTCGGGATTCCCGTTCATCCCGCAGTACGGGTTCGACCTCTCGACGATGCGCATTCCGGGAGTGCTCCAGCGCATCGGCGTGGCCTACATCGCCGCCGGGCTGCTGAGCCTGCGCACGAGCGTAAGAACGCAGGTCGCGATCGTCGTCGCGCTGCTGGTCGGATATTGGGCCATCATGACGCTGATCCCGGTGCCGGGAACGGGCGCGGTGGGCGCCGCCGCGCTCGCGACGCCGGACGGGTCGCTCGCCGCGTGGCTCGATCGCACCCTGCTCGGCGATCATCTGTGGCGTGTCGCGAAGACGTGGGATCCTGAGGGAATTCTCTCGACGCTTCCGGCGATCGGCACCGCGATGATGGGCGTGTTCGCGGGCCGCTGGATCGCGTCGCCACGGCCGCTCATCGAGCGTATCGCGTCGATGTTCGCGATTGGATCCCTGGCGATGGTGGCGGGTTTGATGTGGAACTGGTGGTTCCCCATCAACAAGAATCTGTGGACCAGCTCCTACGTGGTGTTCACCGCGGGAATGGCGGCGGTGGCGATCGCCACGTGCCTGTGGCTGATCGATGTCCGGCGTGTCACCTGGTGGACGAAGCCGTTCGTCGTCTTCGGCGTGAACCCGATTCTCGCGTTCGTGGGCTCGGGCATGATGGCGCGCCTCATGGCGTCGATCATCAAGGTCGAGCGCAACGGTGAGACGGTCTCCTTGCAGCGCGCCATCTACGATTCGGGATTCGCGAGCTGGCTGGCACCGATGAACGCGTCATTGCTGTACGCGCTCTGCTTCGTCGCGTTCTGGTTCGCGATTCTGTGGGTTCTTTATAGGAAGGGAGTCTTCTTGAAGGTCTGATCGAGAGCGATTGCGGATTGCGGCTTGTGTTTTGGCATATCTTCGGGAAACACGCAGTCCGAAATCCGCATTCCGCAATCGTCTCCTCAAAGTGACGCAAACCCACCTCACTCGTTACCCTCAAGGGGCGCCTCGCCGCCCCGCTCCCACGTCTCATGTCATTGACTTGCAAAGCGTTGGCTCGAAAGGGCCGGCGTGGAATGCGAGTTGCCTTTTGGTAGCCCCATGAGCCTGCTTCGATCCGCACGTCATCGCATCCTGGCGTCTCGCTGGGTGCTGCTCGTTATCGCGCTCGAGAGCACGGTCGCCGTCCTTCCGGCCCAGGAAGGCGACGGCGCGGCTGCTCCCGCCGCGCCGGCCACGCCGCCGGCGGTCCGCTCCGCGGATCCGCCGCAGCAGCGGGGGACTCAGCGCGCGCGTCGCCGCACGCGACGCGTGCGGCGTCCGGCGCTTCCGCCGCTTCGGCACACGACCCCGAAGGGCGAGGTCGCGCTCGCGTCCGACCTTGGAACGATGCTCGGCGCGCGCGTGCGCAGTGGCCGCTGGGGCGTGATGGTGGTCTCTCTCTCGCGCGGCGACACGCTCTACTCGGTGAACCCGGACCTGCTGCTGTCGCCCGCGTCGAACATGAAGCTCTACACGGCGGCGCTGGCGCTCGAGCAGTTCGGTCCCGACCATCAGTTCAGCACCGACGTGCTGCGCGACGGCGTCGTGACGCCCGACGGCACGCTCCAGGGGAACCTCGTCATGCGCGGTGATGGCGACCCCGCGCTGTCGAGCCGTTTCCTTCAGGGTGGCCCGGCGGCGCCCGTCGAGCTGCTCGCACAGCTGGTCGCGTCGAAGGGAATCAAGCGCGTGTCCGGCGATCTCGTCGCCGACGCAAGCGCCTTCGATCAGCGCCGCATTCCCGACGGGTGGCAGCGCCGATACCTGCACGCGGGATACGCTGCGCGTGTGTCGGCCCTTTCATTGAACGAGAACCTGCTCTGGATCGTCGTGCAGCCGGGCGCGAGCTCGAAGCAGCCGGCGCAGGTGGTGCTCGATCCGGCAACGGAGCTTCCGCTGGCGAACAAGGTCCGCACCGTCGCGGGGAGTCGCGCCGCGCGGGTGATCGTCCGGACGCTCGGTGACGGCACCGTCGAGGTTCGTGGATGGATCGGGACGCGGGCGGGGACGCGACGCTACCAGATCGTCGTCGAGGATCCGGCCATGTTCACCGCAGGTGCGTTCCGTCGCGCCCTGGAGGCGCAGGGGATCACCGTCGCGGGCCAGACGCGCCTCGGGGAGACGTCGGACACCGCGGCCGTCGTGGCATCCCTTCCCTCGCCCCCGCTCGCGCGCCTGCTCTCGGTGATGAACCGGGAAAGCGTGAACCATTACGCCGAGCTGATCTTCCGCAACGCGGCGCGCTCCTCGAATGGCGGCCCTGGAACCGTGGAAAGCGCCAATCAGCTCCTTCAGCGTTTCATGACCGAGAGGGTCGGCGCCGCGCCGGGCACCGTGTTCGCGGCCGATGGCAGCGGTCTCTCCGTGCTCGATCGGGTGACGCCGCGCTCGCTCATTCAGCTGCTGGACTACGCGCACCGCGCCCCCTGGTCCGACGTCTTTCACACGTCGCTCCCCGTGGCGGGTGAATCGGAGCTCCTCCGCCACCGCATGCGGCTGACCCCTGCGCAGGGCAACCTTCACGCGAAGACCGGAACCACCAACACCGTCATCTCACTCGGCGGCTACGTGACCGCGGAGAGCGGTGAGGTGCTCGGTTTCGCCTTCATCTACAACGGCAGCGACCTCAACAAGGCGAAGGAGACGATCGACGCCATGGGAGCGACGCTGGCATCGTGGGTGAGGGATTGAGAACAAGAAGGGGTTCAAGGGGTCGAAGGGATCGAAGGGATCGAGGGGTGGAAAGGCGAACGGCCGCGCTGCGCGCGGCCGTTCGCTCATCTGATGAGCGCGTCTGCCGCGTAGCGGCGACGCGCCTTTCCATCCCTGTGACCCCCTCGATCCCTTCGATCCCTTGATCCGCGCTTTTACGCCACTTCTCGCACATGAACCCCGCGGCGATCGAGCTCCTCCACGTACCGGGCGGCTGGCACGCACTCGTCGGGCGTCCACACTCCGGCCGGCTTGATCTCCCCCCGCACCTGCATCTGACCGGTGATCGAGAGGGAGAAGCCGGTCGTCCGCATCATCGCGCTGATTCCCCGGGCCTCGTCGTAGTAATCGAGCAGCTCCCATCCCACACGCTTCGACTTGCCATCCTTGGTCCCCTCCACGATTACGCGGAGGGCGACGAGGTCGCGACCCGTCGGTTTGGTGAGACGCGGGCCCACCACGTTCACGAACAGGTCGCGCGGCACGACCTTCACGCCTTTCACGTCCACCGGGGTCAGGTCGAGAAGTCCGAGGTCGCGAATCGCCTCGACGATGTGCGCGTGGCCCGGGTATCGAAGCGTCTTGTACTCCATTGTCGGGATCTTGCCTTCGTAACGAAACGCCATCGTCGACAAGCCGCCCGCGGTGTGGAACGCCTCGAGCTCACCCACGGGATGCGGAAAGGACACCTTCTCGCGCTCGGAGAGTGCTTTCACCTGCGTGCGCTTCCCGTCGCGCACGACCCAGGACAGCGTCGTGTAGTAGTCGAGCACCCCCTCGAGCGAATACACGATCTGATAGTTGAGCGGCGGCTCGGGGTGCTGGGGCAGGCCGCCGACGTAGATCCTGACTGATTTCACCTTGTCCAGCTTCTCGATCCCGTGCTGCGCGAGCACGTTCACCATCCCCGGAGCCAGGCCGCAGTCGGGAACGATCGTGCACCCGGTTTCACGGGCCTTCACCTCGAGACGCTTCTGCTGGAAAACGATCTCCGTGTTGCCTCCGAGATCGCAGAAATGCGTCCCCGTTTCGGCGGCGAGGCGGGCCAGATCGAGATTGAAGTAGTAGGGAATCGCGCTCATCGCCGCATCGCTCTCGCGCATCAGCGCGCGGACCGCGTCGTGATCGCGCACGTCGACATGCGTCGGAATGAGGCGACTTCCCGAGTAGGGCGCGAGAAATTCCGGAAGATGGTCGATGCGGATGTCCGCAAGCCGGACCTCCGTGACCTCGGGATTTTGAAGCAGATCAAAAGCGCACGCAGAGCCCTGAAGCCCTGCGCCAAGGACGAGCATGTGCATGTGCTGAAGTCTCCTTAGCGACCGCGATCGGAACGAGAGTTCGAAAGCTAATCCGCCATGGCGCAGGACGTCAGCGCCACGGCGGCTCTCGCACACGTCGCTCCACCTTGCGTCCGCCGCCGTACGAGGCATAATGGCCGAGAGCAGCATCGCGACGAGGATGTCGCAACGGCGCGCCCTCGATTCGGAACACAATGGCTGAGCACGAAGAGCGGTACCGTACGCTCGTCGAGCTGTCGCCGGACGCGATCGCCGTCCACCGCGACGGTCGCCTCGTGTTCAGCAACACCGCCGGCCTTCGCATGCTCGGCGCCTCGTCACTCGACGACATCGTCGGCCACCCGCTGCTGCAGTTCGTCGCTGCGAGACATCATGACATCGTCCGCGCGCGCGTGCGCGATGCGATGGAGCAGCGCGTGGCGCAGCCGCCGATCGATCTCGAGCTCGTGCGCATCGACGGGGCGACCATCGATGTCCAGGTGACGACGATTCCGGTAGCGTTCGAGGGCGCGCCCGCGCTCATTACGTTCGCGCACGATGTCACGGAGTACAATCGGACGCGGCGCGATCTCGAGCGCATCATCTCCCTTCAGCAGGCGACGCTGGAGTCCACCGCCGATGGGCTGCTCGTCGTCGACACCGAAGGGCGGATGGTGAGCTACAACCGCCGGTTCACCGACATGTGGCGCATCCCTCCGGCGATTCTCGAAGGAGGCGATGACCGCACCGCCATCGCGTACGTGCTCGATCAGCTCCGCGATCCCGCGCAGTTCCTGTCGAAGGTGCAGGAGCTGTACGCGCAGCGCGAAGCAAAGAGCTTCGACGTGCTCGAGTTCAAGGACGGCCGCACCTTCGAGCGCTACTCCCAGCCGCAGCGCATCGGAGGGCGGATCGTCGGCCGCGTCTGGAGCTTTCGCGACGTCACCGACCGGCAACGCCTCGCGCAGCGTATCGCGCGGCTGGAGAAGATGGAAGCGGTCGCCCGATTCGCGAGCGGCGTCGCGCACGACTTCAACAACCTTCTGACCATCGTGCGCTCGTACGCCGATCTGCTCATGTACCAGCTCGGCCCCGACGAGTCGCGCGTGGCCGACCTCCAGCAGATCAAGCGCGCGACCGATCGCGCCGCATCGCTCGCCAGGCAGCTTCTGCTGTTCTCACGGCGATCGGCACAGGCGCCCCGCCGCCTCAAGGTCAGCGCGTTTCTGTCCGAGCTGCGGCCGATGCTCGAGCGCCTGGTGCGCCAGGGCATCACGCTGTCGCTCGAGCCTGGCCCACCGACGATCGATGTCATCGCCGACGCCGAGCAGCTCGAGCGCGTGATGATCAATCTCATCGTGAATGCCGTCGACGCGATCGCGGGAACGGGCGCGATCACGATTCACGTCGAACCGAGTCAGCTCGACGTGCACGCGGCGAAGGTCGCCGACGTGCAACCGGGAACGTTCGCCGCGATCATCATCAAGGACACCGGAGCCGGGATGACGCCGGACACCCTCGCGCACGTATTCGAGCCCTTCTTCACGACCAAACCCCCCGGCCAGGGCACGGGACTCGGATTGGCGACCGTGTTCGGGATCGTTCGCCAGGCGGGAGGGCAGATCGACGTGGAGAGCGTGCCAAAGCGCGGGACGACGTTCCGCGTTCTGCTTCCCACGGCGGAACCGGTCACCACGGCGCCCTCAGCCCAGGCGAGCGAGCACGAACCTCGCGGTTAGCGGCGGTATGACCTCGACCTCATCAACCCACTCCGCGGACTGGCGCTCTCGTCTGCTCGACTCCGGCGAGCAGATCCGCGACCTCCTCGGTCGCATCAAGCGGATCGCGGTCCTGGGGATCAAGACCGAGGCGCAGTCATTCCAGCCGGCGTTCTACGTCCCCGAGTACGTGCAGAGCGCTGGCTACGAGATCATCCCGGTGCCCGTGTATTATCCCGACGTCACCACCATCCTCGGTCAACCGGTGTATCGGCACGTGGCGGACATCCCCGGCGACGTCGATCTCGTGAACGTGTTCCGCCGCTCGCACGATGTTCCGCCGCACGTCGACGACATCCTCGCCAAGCGGCCGAAGGCGGTGTGGATGCAATCGGGAATCCGGCATGATGAAGTCGCGGAGCGCCTCGCGCGGGCCGGGATCGACGTGGTGCAGGACAGGTGCTTGATGGTGGAGGTCCGAAGCGCGAAGGCGCTGGAGTAGCGCTTTACCAGCGCCTCAGCCTCTTCACTGCGCCACCACCTGCCCCCGCCGCCAGTCGACCGTCCATGGACCCCCGGAAAGCAGGCGTCGCGCATCCGCCCCGGCCAGCGGGATCATTGACTCTTCCCAAACGAGCCAGAGTCCCGATCCGAAGAGCAGCGTCTGCACGCGCTCCCCTGGCATGTCGCGGTCGACGCGCCCGTTCTTGCGAAGGACGATCCGTCGCGCCGCGGCATCGATCGTCGGTGCCAGCGGCATGAGTACGTCCAGCCCGACGACCGCGTCCGTTGGCGACGCTTGCGGCGCGAAGCTCGTCAGCACCCGTCGCACCGTGAGGTCGCCGAGCGCGACCGAATGGGTGACGCCCGCCGCGTTGCGCACGTCGTTGTCGAACTTCGACGCGAACACTTTCGTGTCCTTGCTCCGCATCCACGCGGTGTCGAGGACGAGACCGTGCGCGAGCGGATCGAGCGTGGCCCGCACCGATTCCTGGCCAATGCGCAGCACCACCGTGCCGAGAGCGCCGGTGTCGGCCGGCGACCAATGCACCGACACGGAATCCGGTCCATCCACTGTCGGTGCATTGTCGCGTAGCCACTCCGCGCGCGCCCGCTCCGCGTTGTGCAGTGGAGTGTTAGGCAGGCCGGCCAGCGAACGGAAGTCACCGAGCTGGGCGTACACCGGCGCGAGGTAGACGGCGACCTTCTTGGGATCGGCCCCGAAGTATCGGGCCTCTTCCATCAGGACCGCGCCGATGCGGAAGGCGCCGCGCGCGGCGAGGTATCGCCCCAGCGCGAGGCGGGCATCGGGATCGCGAGGCGCGCGCCGGACGGCGTAGTAATACAGCGTCTCGGCCGCGAACATGCGGCCCACCCGGAGGAGATTGTCCGCACGCGCGAGCACACCCTGCGCCTGGATGGGCGCGGCGGCGAGCAGCGGAATCGCTAGGAAGAGTCTACGGCGCACGATACCAAGACGCCTCCGCTCAGCGCGCCGTCACGTAGACGGCGAGGTAGTGCGTGGCCTCGTATTCCTTGGCCGCGGGGTTGGGCACGAGCGCGGCGATGAACCGGCCGCCGCGCGTCGCCGCGAGGACCACGCCCGGGCCGATGAGCCGCCCCCGGGCCCGGATCCAGCCTCCCCGGCTCTCGACGCCGCCATCCTCGATCGGCAGCGCCTTCCGCGTGGTGTCGAGCGGCACCGAGATGTCGATGGTCGGGCCCTCTACCCATGGGACGTCGGCGAGCTCGCCGCCACGAGGCACCTCGCCCCGCGGATTGCCGGTCCGGGGATCGAGCGCGAGCCACTCGGTGGCCTGCGCGAAGTCCTGCGCGGAGTTGGGGGCGCGCCCCGCGATGAGACGCGAGCCGTCGCGTGTCCATCGCACCCGCCACCCCGCCCCGACCGGGAAGATGCGATCGGCCCCCGTCTCGACCTCCAGGACGCCCGGGCGCGCGAATCCGAACGCCACTCCCATCCCGCTCGCGTGAAAGCGGCCCGCGACGACGTCCTCGAGCGGCATGCCCACCCGGTTGGCGAACGCCTCCCACTGCGCCGTCGGCAGCGTGTCCTCGCGCGCGCCCCGGAGAAAATGCGCGCGACCGAATGCCACCTGACGCCAATCCGGCGACGGCGCGGCATCCCACACGCTGTCGCGGCGCACGTAGCGCAGCGGTCGCTCGGTGGCGACGAAGAAGCCGTTAGGCACGGGCTCGGCCTCGACCGCCGCCGGGTCGTCCATCACGATGATCGCGTTGCGATCCGGCGACAGCGCCCATCGCGCCACGGAGAACATCCCCTGCGTCTGCTGGTTGACGCGAATGAGCGCCGCCACCCGAGGCTCGACGGGTGCGGCACTGTCCCGGATGACGACGACCGATCTGGCGCCGCGCGCGGCGCGAATCGCGTGAGCCGCCGCCTGCGCCAGTGCCGGGTCGGTGCTCGGGAGCGCCAGCACCCGATACATCGTCCGCCCGTTGACCTCCGCTTGACGCACGTAGGCATCCCAGCCGGCGCGGTCCAGCGAGTCCCGCTTCGCGATGGCGGCAGCGGTATCCGGATACGAGGCCAGCTGCAGGGCGACGACGGCGCCCGTCACCGGCGCGGGAGCGGCGTCGATCGTATCGGCGGCCACGGAATCGGTGTCCGTGCGTGCCGCATCCCGGTCCCCGCACCCCCCGAGCACGAGGAGGATGGCGCCCAGGAGGCGGACCCGCGCGAACGAAGTTCCCCCCTCGACCCCTTCGACCCCTTCGATCCCTTCGATCCCTTCGATCCCTTCGACCCCTTTGCAGTTAGGCATAGACCCCTTCCACCGCACTCTCCGCCTCCGGCATGCGCTCCCGCCGGCTCACCAGCGCCTCTTCCTGTGCGCGCTCCACCTCGACCTCGACCTCGGCTTCCACCTCGGCGAGCGTCGCGCGCGAGACGCCATCGTCCGCGAGATGTTCCTCGTAGAGCGCGACGGGATCGCGACGCCCCCACTTGGCGAACAGCTCGGCGTCGAACGTCTCGCGCGCTTCAGCCTCGTCGTGCGTGGCGTGCCCGCCCATGCGAAACGTCTCCGCGACGAGGAGCGCCGGCCCGTCCCCGCGACGGCAGCGCTCGACGGCGAGCGCCGCGAGCGCGTACGCGTCGAGCACGTTGTTGCCATCGAACTCGCCTCCCCACATCCCATACGCGCGCGGCCAATCGGCGAAGCGCGAGGTCTCCGCAGGCAGATGGTGCTGCTCGAGCCGTGTGCCGAGCGCCACCTGATTGTTCTGGATGATGAAGATGGCGGGGGCCCGGCGCACGGCGGCGAAATTCAGCCCTTCGTGCGCGACACCGGCTTTCGTGCTGCCATCGCCGATCCACGTCATCGCGACCTGGCCGGTGCGCCGGACGGCGAACGACAGCGCGATGCCGGTGACGATCGGAACCATGTCGCCCACGTGGCTGATCGGCGCGACGATGCCATGCGCGATCGACCCGTAATGCCCATCACGCCCTCGGCTCGGCCCATCCCCTGTGCCCATGTAGGCGCGAAAGATGTCGGCGACGGGCATGCCCATCTCGGAGCAGGCGCCGGAGTTTCGGATCATCGGGGCGACGATGTCGGATTGCACATTGCGGATTGCTGATTGCGGGTGGGATTCATCTCCGGACGACGGTGTTACTCGCAATCCGCGATCCGCAGTCCGCAATCGCCGTAACGCGTGGACCGGCCCCACCGTCGCCGCTTCCTCGCCGGTGCCAAGCCATGCCTTCGAGATCACGCCCTGACGCACCCACCGCTTGAGCGCGATGTCGGTGAGTCGCGTGCGCACGAGACCACGGTAGAGGTCGAGATGCTGCTCCTCGGTGAGGCGATCGACGATCGCGGCACGAGCCGGGTCGGCGCGCGGGCGCTCCCGAAAAGCGTCGACGTCGCGATCGTCGCGCTTCCACGCGACGTACTCGGGAGGATCGAAGGCGGCGTAGCGCTTCATCAGCGGGCGAGGGGCTCCATCTTCCAGAACGCGATGCCGCCCGCCTGCTGCCCCACCGGCACATCGGCAACGCGGGTCAGCGCGCGCAGATCGTAGACATCGACCTTGCCGGGCGCGGCGCCGACGGCCTCGTTGCTCACGAACGCATAACGAGAGTCCGGGGAGACGGCGACGCCGTGCGTCACCGTCGTCGAGCTCTTCGTGTTGAGGACGCTCTGTCCGCTGGTGAGATCGAAGACCTGGACACCGCCGCCCTGCTTGAGCGTCGCGATGAGGAGCCGGCCATCCGGCGTGACGGCGAGGTTGTAGGGGCCACGTCCGGTCGCGAAGGTGCGGGTGATCTCCCACCGGCCGGCGTCGATCTCGACGATCTGGTCCGCCTTGTTGCAGGCGACGTACACCTTGCTCCCGTCGGCGGACGGCTGCGCCCACGTCGGTGAGCAGCTCGCCGCCGGCATACTGCGATGAGCCGAATGCTCACCGGCCGTGTAGTGCGTAATCGGTCCTTCCTTCCCCTTCGCCAGCCCGAATCGCCGCGACACCGTGAACGTCCTCGTGTCGAGCTCGACGACCTGGTCATCCATCATGCACGTCGAATACTGGTGGAGCCCGCTCGGATCGACGCGGCTGCCGTGCGGCATCGTGCACGTCTCCGTGCGCGCGACCTCGGTGTGCGTCGGCGTGTAGACCACCGAGACCGACGACGGCACCATCTCCCCGTGCAGGTTGAAGTTCACGATGAACGCGTACAGCCCGTCGGGCGTGACGTCGATCGACGCGGGGAAATAGCCAAGGAAGATCCCCGGTCCGGCGAGCGTGTCGGGTCCGAGGACGTAGCGCCAGTATTTTCCGTCGGGTGAGCCATGCCCGGTCGTGAGGTGTAGATACTTCCCATCACGCGAGATCTGCAGCCCATGGGGCCCCTCGAGCTCGGGGGCGGACTCGCCGACCGGAATCGTTTTCTCGACGACGGCGCCATCGGGACCGAACCGAACGCGATGAATGAGGTCGGCTGATTCGGCGCCGACGTAGATCCAGTAGTTGGCGGTCGGAGCGGCCACCGCGGGGCTCGTGGCCGCTGGGGCCGCGCTTTCGGGACGGGCCGCCGGCCCCGACGCGCAGGCCACCGCGCCCATCAAAAGCCATACAGACAGCGTAGACCGAATTGCCTTGCGGCGGGTGGGTGGTAGAACCATCATGCAAACCTGGATTGAAAACATGAACGCGAGGGAGTCCGATTCCATGAACGTAACGCGCATTCCGCGATTCGTCAGCACCGTCGCCCTGAGCTTTGCGGCGATCTCGGCGCCCGTCGTCAACGCCCAGCAGCCCGCCGCGCAGGCGCCTTCGCCACCGGTGGCGCGAATCGTCGCCGAACCGGCCAGCCTCACGCTGGTCGCCGGCCAGCCGGTGCCATTCTCGCTCACCGCGTACGACTCGGCCGGCAAGGAGATCCAGAACGCGCCGCTGAGAACGAGCGGGGCGCGCGGCGTCCTCCGGTATTCGGACGGGAAGGTCACCGGGATGAAGGCCGGCAAGTACGAGCTGGTGGTAACGTCGGTGGGCGGCACCACGCCCGCGCGCCTGACGATTCCCATCACCGTGCAATGGCCGCCGATCGCTCAGGTGGAAATTTTGCCCGAGCCCGGCCGTCTCTACACGGGAGTGACGCTCGCGCACCGTGCGCGCGCCGTGCATGCCGATCAAAGCGAGCGCAAGGATGTCGCGATCACCTGGCGCAGCTCGAACGACGCCATCGCGACGGTCGATCGCTTCGGCAACGTCACCGCGCGCCGGCCCGGCATCGTGACGATCACCGCGCAAGCCGAGGGTGTCTCGTCGTCACTGCGGCATTCCGTCGCGACCAATCCGGTGACGGCCCTCACGATCGACATCGAGGAGAACTCGGTGCGCACTGGCGATGTCGTGCACCTCAAGGCGACCGCGAAGCGCGCCAGCGGCGCGGCCGTTGCCGATGTGCCGATCACGTGGAGCTACACGTACGTGCCCGACGACACGATCGCCGCGCCGGGCGCCACGGGCGTGATCGATCGCGGACTCTTCACCGCCGAAGTCCCGGGCCGGTACACGCTCCTCGCGACGGCCGGCCCGCGGTCGGCGCGCAAGGTGCTCGACGTGCGTCCGCGGGATGTGCGCAAGCGCATCTCGGTCACGGGGCGTGGCAGCATCAACCACGTGCACACGTCCGACCTCTGGCCGTGGACGGGGAAGGACGGCCGTGACTACGCGCTCGTCGGAACGTGGGGCGGCGACGGGTGGGCGTACGTCTTCGACATCACGAACCTCGGCGCCATCGTGAAGACCGATTCGGTCAAGGTCGACGCACGCGTCATCAATGACGTGACGGTGTCTCCGGATGGACGGTACGGCGCTCTCTCGCGCGAAGGCGCGTCGAACCGCGTGAACGGTGTCGTCATTCTCGACCTCGCCAACCCCGCGCATCCCAAGGTCGCGGCGACGTTCGACCAGGAGCTCACCGGCGGCGTCCACAACATGTTCGCCACCAACGACTACCTGTTCGCGCTGTCGAACGGTGACAAGTACGTCATCATCGACATGAAGGACATCTACAAGCCCACGTACAAGAGCGAGTACGACCATCCGAACTCGCGCGTGCACGACGTGTGGGTGAACAACGGCATCGCGTACTCGTCGGAGTGGGGCACGGGCGTGGTCGCGGTCGACGTGGGCAACGGCAAATGGGGTGGCACGATCGAGAAGCCGAAGCTCATCGCGACCTATCCGACGACGAGCGGGGCGACCCATGAGATCTTCCCCTACGTCCAGAAATCCACGGGCAAGGTCTACCTCTTCCTCGGCGACGAGATCATGTCGCGTGAAGGACGGGTGTGGGAGGGAACGAGCTATCTCCAGAACATCAATCAGAAGGGCGGCGTCCCGCAGACGTCGGCCGGGTACACGCACATCATCGACTTCACCGACCCGGCGAATCCGAAGAACATCGCCAAGTACCATCAGGAGGAGTTCGGCTCGCACGACATCGTCGTCGAGGACGACGTGATGTATCAGGCCTATTACGATGGCGGATTGCGCATCGTCGACGTGTCGGGCGAGCTGGTGGGGAATCTCGCCGAGCAGCGGCGCGAGATCGCGGTGTACAAGCCGTTCGATCCCGAGGGCTACACGGCGAACGCCTCGTTCGTCATGAACGCGATGCCATGGAAGGGACACATCCTGTTCACGGACTTCAATAGTGGGCTGTGGTCGGCCAAGCTGGAGCCGCGGACCCAGCCACTGCCCTAGATCCCCGGGGGTCGAAGGGGTCAAAGGGGTCAAAGGGATCAACGGGGTGGAAAGGCAAACGGCGGCGCTTTCGCGCCGCCGTTTGCTCATCTGATGAGCGCGGCGGGTTCATCGCCGCGCCTTTCCGCGCCTTTCCGCCCCTTTGACCCCTTCGATCCCTTCGATCCCTTCGACCCCCCGGGAGTCTAGATTCCGCCCTCGAACGTCGAGCACGTCCTCGGATCCCCGCTCTCCAGGCCGCGTCTGAACCACCGCACGCGCTGCTCCGACGTACCGTGGGTGAATGATTCCGGGCTGATTCCGCCGCCCGACTGTGCGGAGATGCGGTCGTCGCCGATCGCGGCGGCGGCGTTCAGTCCCTCTTCGACGTCGCCCTGCTCGAGGATCTGGCGCTGGCTCGTCGAGTTGCCCCAGATGCCGGCATAGCAGTCCGCCTGAAGCTCGAGCCGCACGGACAGTGCGTTCGCCTGTCCGGGGCGCGCCGCCTGCATCTGCCGCACCTCAGCCGCCGTGCCCGTGACGTTCTGCACGTGGTGGCCGATCTCGTGCGCGATCACGTACGCCTGGGCGAAGTCACCAGGGGCGCCGAACCGCTCGTGGAGCGCGTCGTAGAAGCCGAGGTCGATGTAGACCTTCTCGTCGACCGGGCAATAGAAGGGGCCCATCGCCGACTGGCCGGTGCCGCACCCCGACTGAACGTAATCCCGGAAGAGGACGAGCTTGGCGTCGCGGTACTGGCCGCCGTATCGGGGCAGGATGTCGGCCCAGACGCGTTGGGCGTCGTCGAGCACGAATGAGACGAACTCGACCAGGCGCCGCTCTTCGGGCGTCTCATCGATCGAGCCCTGCTCGGTCGCCGTGGTGGGAATACCCGCGCCCCCACCTCCGCCGCCGCTGAAGATGTCACCCCCGAAGAGAAGGCCCAGGATCAGGACGATGATGGTCCCGCCGAGGCCCATACCCTTCCCAATGCTAAAGCCACCACCACCGAACCCGCGCCGGCCGCGCAGGTCTTCAACGTTCTTGCTCCGTCCGCCGGGTGTCCAGCGCATGGTGATATCCTCCGAGTGATACCCGGCCCATTCGCATGAAGTGGACCCGGACGGGGCACTCGGCTATGTACGGCAAGGGGGAACCGCAGAAGGCCGCAGAAGGCCACAAGAACTGCAACCGCAAAACCTTACTGGGGCCGCAGATGAACGCAGATCACGCAGATGGCTCCGCCGCGGCGAGACCTACCTCCCGAACAGCCGGTCCAGAAAACCGAGCTCGGTATCGTCGCCAGACGCGGCGCGCGCGAATGCCTCTGCGAAATCGGGCGCCGTCGCGAAGCGGTCGCTCGGGTCCTTCGCCATTCCCCTGAGCAACACGCGCTCGACGTCCGCCGGGTACTCCAGCTCGGGACGCATTTTCCGCAGCGGAATCGGATCGCTCCGCAGCCGCGCCAGCATCAGCTCCTGCTGGGAGCGCCCCTCGAAGGGCAGCTTCCCGGTGAGCATCTCGAACGTCATCAGCGCCAGCGAGTAGATGTCGCTCCGCGGATCCAGCGGGCGTCCGCGAAGCTGCTCGGGGCTCATGAACTCCGGGGTGCCTAACACGATCCCGGTCGCGGTGAGCTTTTCCGCCTCGGCACCCGCCCGCCGGTCTTTCGCCAACCCGAAATCCATCACGACGGCACGCTCGGCCCCGCCCGGCTCGCGGCACAGCATCACGTTTTCCGGCTTCAGGTCGCGGTGGATGATGCGGAGCTGGTGCGCCACCTGAAGCCCCGCCGCGATGTCGCGCACGAACGGGACGACATCCGCCAACGGAATGTGCCCGAGGCGGTGCGTGCGATCGCAGAGCAGCTCGCCTTCCACGAACGGCATCACGACGTACACCATCCCGGTCGCCGTCTCGCCGAGTCGAATGATGTGACATACGTTCGGGTGCGCGAGCCGGCCGGCGAGCGATGCCTCGCGCCGCAGGCGCGCCAGCGAATTGCGGTCGGCCGACAACGCCGGCGAGAGGATCTTGATGGCGACGCGCTCGTTCGTCTCGATGTCCTGCGCGAGGTAGACGAACGACATCCCGCCCTCGCCGACCTTGCGCTCAATGCGATAGCGCTCGTCGAGCACGCGGCCCGCCATCGTTGCATGCGAGGCGTTCCCGCCGCTCGCCGGGCGTGGCGTGCTCGAGACGGCGCCGGGGCCCGTCGATGGCGGTCCGTACTGGGGCCACTCCGCGCTCCGATTGGGCGGTGTCGTCGGCTCCTTCACGAGCTTCAGGCCATCGCGCTTGCAGAACTGCGCGTCTCCCGCGTACACGGTCCCGCAGCGCGGGCAGCGCATACTCACGCGCGCACCTTGTTCCGCCCCTCGGCCTTCGCGCGATAGAGCGCGTCGTCCGCGTGCGAGATGAGATCGTCGACCGTCTCGATGCTCGCGGAGGGGAACGTCGCCACCCCGATGCTCACCGTCAGGCTCAAGGCTTCCTCGCCCTCTTCACCGGCGATCCGGTGCTCGGCAATGCGCTGCCGAACCCGTTCGGCGAACGCGACCGCCCCTTCCTCGGCGGTCTCCGGCAGGACAACGACGAACTCCTCGCCTCCGTAACGGGCGACGATGTCCACCGTCCGCACCTCACGCTGGATGATCATCGATACTTCACGCAAGACGTCGTCGCCGACCAGGTGGCCGTAGGTATCGTTGACGCGCTTGAAGTGGTCGAGATCGACCATGAGCAGCGTGAGGATCAGGCCATAGCGCCGCGCGCGCTCCATCTCCTCGTCGAGCCGCTCGACGAGCGCCCGCCGGTTGAGCGTCAGCGTGAGGGGATCGGTGATCGCCAGCATCTCCAGCCGCGCCTTGTCGGCCTTCGTGCGCTCGATGACGCGGGCCTTCTCGATGGCGGCCACGGCAGCCTTGATGACCGCGTCGGCGAACTCCACGTCGTCGCGGCGCAGCGGCGTCTCGTGGCGCGTGGTGCGAAGGAAGAAGACGCCGGCGAGCTGCCGGTCGACCCGGAACGGCAGCGCGATCACAGAGCGGATGGACACGACGGTGCCGCTCCGGTCCCAGTCGCGGCGAACGTCCTCGTACAACGGGCTGGTGAGCACGTCTTCGATGAGCACGGGCTCGCCGCGCTCGAGCGCCGTGCGAATCTCCGGATAGCGGTCGAGCCGGATCTCGAAGTCGCGCAGCTGGGGATTCTCGTACGCGGTCGCGACGGTCCCCATCTCGTCTCCCGGCCGCGCGAAGACGAGCGAGCAGTGCGACAGGTTCAGCGCGCGCGCCACGCGCCTCACGAGGATGTGGTAGATCTCGTCAGGCGAGAGGTCGCCCGTCACCTCGTGGAGGATGTCGACGAGCTGACGCCGGCTCTCCGCTTCGTCGCGGGCACGCTGTAGCTGCACCTCGGTGGAGCGCAGCTCCTGCCGCGCTCGCGTCAACGTGTCGCGTGCGCGAAGCTGGGCCTGAATGCGCGCCAGGAGCTCGCGCACGCGGAAGGGCTTGGGGACGAAGTCCGACGCACCCAACCCGAGCGTCCGCACCGCCGCCTCCTCCGGCGGCATCGCCGAGATCATCAGGACGGGAAGATCGCGATACCGGTCGTCGCCGCGGATGCGCTCGAGCACCTCGAAGCCGTCGAGGTCCGGCATCATGATGTCGAGCAGCAGCAGGTCGGGGACGGACGTCTCCAGCTCCTCGAGCAGCAGCCGCGACCCGGGCACGGCGATGACGTCATACCCGTGCTCCTTGAGAATCCAGGACACGGTCTTGAGCAGGGCCTCGTCGTCATCGACGACGAGGATTCGCGGCTTAGCGAGCGCCGAGGAGGTCACGCAGTCCGGCCCACTCGATGTTGCCCCCGCTCAGGACGCATACGGTGTCGCCACTCGCGCGCACGGCACCCGTCTGGAGCGCCGCGTAGGTAATCGCGCCGCTCGGCTCGGCGACGATCTTCATGCGATCGAGCAGCCACCGCATCGCCTCGATGAGCGCGTCATCGTTCACGGTGACGACGTCGTCGAGATACGCCTGATGGTGCGCGAAGTTGAGGGATCCGATCTGCACGGCGAGCAATCCATCGGCGAGGGAGCTCGCGTGCTCCAGCCGCACGGGACGCGCCGCCGCGCGGGCGCGCGTCAATTTCGGGGCGCCGGCCGGCTCCACTCCAATCACACGCGCCGACGGAACCAGGGCCTTGATCGCCGTCGCCACGCCGGCACTCAACCCGCCTCCCCCGACGGGGACGATCACCGTGCGCACACTCGGCAAATCCTCCGCGATCTCGAGCCCGGCGGTGCCCTGCCCGGCAATGATCACCGGGTCGTCGTAGGGAGGAACCATCGTCAGGCCGCGCTCGGCCACGAGCTCCACCGCTCGGTCCATCCGGTCCTGGGTCGTCGTCCCCGCAAGAACCACGGTTGCACCCAGCCGCTCGGCACCGGCGCGCTTCGCCGCCGTCACCGTGGTCGGCATCACCACCGTCGACGTGACGCCGAACAGTTTGGCGGCCGCTGCAACCGCCTGCGCGTGATTCCCCGACGAAGGCGCGATGACGCCGCGCGCTCGGGCCTCAGGGATGAGTCGCGAGAGAAAGGTGTACGCGCCCCGAAACTTGAACGCGCCAGTGCGCTGTAGCATCTCCGGCTTGAACCACAATCGCGTTTCGCGGTCGATGTCCTCCGCCGGGAGCAACGGGGTGCGCACCGCCACGCCGCGGATCCGGGCCGCGGCGTCGCGGATTTCATCAAGCGAAACGAGCTCCTGGGCGACGCTTGAAAGTGGCATCAGAGAATGAATGAGGAACGAGCGATGAGGAGTGAGGAAATCGGTTGGGAGGAGCCGGGGGGCGCTTCATTGCTCACGCCTCGTGGCTGGTTCCTCATCGCAGTCCAGCAAAATAGCGAACTTTCTCGAGTGCGTGGAGACGGCGTGTGTTCGGGTGGATTAGACGGCAGGACCCCTGCCCTCTTCCTTGACATGGCCGGATACCACTCGCACGTTGGGGCCCCGAGCCCACCCAGGAGAAGTCGTATCTCCACCGACATCACTCGTCGCGAGGCGCTGCGCCGTGCCGCGGTCATCCTTGGCGGCACGCTCTCGGCGCCGACGATCGCCGCCGTCCTCGCGGGATGTGGCGATCGCCGAACCGCGGCCAAGCCCGATTGGACCCCGCGCACGCTCACGCTGGAACAGCGCGCCATGGTCGTGGCCATCGCGGAGACAATCATTCCGGAGACCGAGACCCCGGGAGCACGGGCGGCGCAGGTCGACCAGTTCGTCGACACCCTTCTGACGGATCACATGGCGGCCGACGACAAGGAGCGCTTTCTCGCCGGGTTGGGGCGGGTGGACGCGCGCGCGCGGCGCATGCACCAGAAGGGATTCGCCGAGCTGACCTCGGCGCAGCAGGCCGAGATCGTCAACGAGCTGGACCAGCTCGCCTTCCGCGAGGAGCCTCTCGCCCAGGCGCCCGAGGGCGCGGCCCCGTCGCCTCGGTCCCAGGAGTCCGACGTGCAGGTGGGCCAGGGTGTCGGCGCCAATCCGGCGGAGGCGGCGTCGCCACCCCCCGAGGCGGGGGACGTGGGTCGCGAGAGCTTCTTCCGCATGATGAAGGAGCTCGCCGTAGTCGGGTACTACACCTCCGAAGTCGGTCAGACGCAGGAGCTTCGCGTCAACCCGATGAAGCCCTACCGCGACATCCCGTACACGCCCGGGATGCCCACCTGGGCATAACGAGCCACCGTCACCGTCATCGCGAGCGGACGCATGCTTTTTCAGCAGCGCGAAGAGTACGATGCCATCGTCGTCGGCTCCGGGATCAGCGGCGGATGGGCCGCCAAGGAGCTGTGCGAAAAAGGGCTCCGCACGCTCGTCCTCGAGCGCGGCCGCAACGTGGAGCACCAGAAGGACTACATCACCGAGCACAAGCGGGACTACGAGTTCCCAATGCGCCAGCGGCGCATCCCGGTGGAGAGTCCGCTCGCCAGGGATTACCAGATTCAGGCGCGCACCGGCCAGTTCGTCGAGGCCGGCGTCCATTTTTTCCAGAAGGACAGCGAGCACCCTTACATCGAGGAGAAGCCATTCACCTGGATTCAGGGGAACCAGGTCGGCGGACGTTCCCTGATCTGGGGGCGACAGACCTACCGCTGGAGCGACCTCGACTTCGAGGCCAACCTGAAGGATGGCCACGGCGTAGACTGGCCGATTCGCTATCGCGACATCGAGCCATGGTACAGCTACGTCGAGCGCTTTGCCGGGATCACCGGCGAGAAGCTCGGACTGCCCTATCTGCCTGACGGCGAGTTCCAGAAGCCCATGGAGCTCAACGCCGGCGAGAAGTTCGTGAAAGCGGGGATCGAGCGCGCGTTTCCGGGACGCCACCTCACGATCGGGCGGTGCGCGGTGCTGACGGAGGCGATCGGCGACCGCCAGCCATGTCATTACTGCGGCCCCTGCTACCGCGGATGCTCCACGGGATCGTACTTCTCGAGCCAGTCGTCGACGTTGCCGGCGGCCCGCAAAACGGGGAAGCTCACGCTGCGCCCGAACGGTCTCGCCCACAGCGTCATCTACGACGAGACGCGCGACCGGGCAACGGGTGTGCGCTTCGTCGACACGACCACGGGCGAGACGCACGAGGTGTACGCCCGCGTGATCTTCCTGTGCGCATCGACGCTCGGGACCACGCGCGTGCTCCTCAACTCGAAGTCGCCGCGGTTCCCGGACGGGCTGGGCAACTCCAGCGGCGTGGTGGGCCACTACCTGATGGATCACCACTTCATGACCGGCGCGCGAGGGGAGATCCCCGGCCTGCTCGACCGGTACTACGAGGGGAACCGACCGAACGGCTTCTACATCCCGCGCTTCCGCAACCTGGCGGGGGCGGGGTCTGACCGGCTGAAGTTCACGCGCGGCTACGGGTACCAGGGGGGAGCGGGACGTGCCGGATGGGGACGCGCCATCGGCGAGCCCGGCATCGGCGTCGAGCTGAAGAAGAAGGTGCACGATCCCGGACCGTGGGGCGTGGGGATGCTGGCGTTTGGCGAGGCGCTTCCAGCGAAGGAGAATCGGGTTTGGCTGGACCCGCAGCAGACCGACAAGTGGGGCATTCCGCTTCTGCGCATCAGCTGCGAGTGGACGCCGAACGAGATCGCGATGCGCCGCGACATGAGGGACCAAGCGGGCGAGATGCTCGAGGCGGCCGGGGTTCGCGACGTCAACACGTGGGACGCGCACCAGCCGGGCGCGCTGGGCGCAGAGCCCGGCCTCGGCATTCACGAGATGGGGACGGCGCGAATGGGGCGCGATCCGAAGACGTCGGCGCTCAACGCGAACAACCAGCTGCACGATGCGTCAAACGTGTACGTGACCGACGGCGCCTGCATGACGAGCTCCGCCTGTCAGAACCCCTCGATCACCTACATGGCGCTCACCGCGCGCGCGGTCGACCACGCCGTGCGCGAGCTGCAGCGCCAGAACCTGTGAGGCGCTGGCCATGAATCGTCGGCGGTTCCTCGCCGCGAGCGCTGGGGCGGGCGCTGCGGCACTGATCGGAGGGGGCGTCGCCGAGGGGGAGAGCGCGAGCGCCGGTCGCGCCGCGGCGGCGTTCAAGCACTCGGTCTGCCGGTGGCCGTACCGTCAGCTCTCCGTCGAGGAGGTCGCTCGGATGGCGCGCGAGCTGGGGCTGGACTCGGTGGAGCTGCTCGAGCGCGACGAGTGGCCAATCGCGCGCAGCCACGGCCTCACCTGCGCGATGGGATACGCGGCGGTACCCGAGCCGCGCACGCGCCTGACGCGCGGGTTCAATCGCGTGGAGCACCATGCGTGGCTGGTGCCGGCGTACGAGCGGACGATCCCCCTGGCGGCCGCGTCCGGCGTGCCGAACCTGATCTGCTTCTCGGGAAATCGCGACGGGCAGACCGATGAGGAAGGACTCGCGGCGTGCGCGCGCGGCATCGCGGCGCTGCTCCCCGCGGCGGAGCGCCACGGCGTGACGATCTGCATGGAGCTGCTGAACTCGAAGGTCGATCATCCGGACTACCAGTGCGATCGCACCTCGTGGGGCGTGGCGCTCGCGAAGCGTCTCGGATCGGAGCGGTTCAAGCTGCTCTACGACATTTACCACATGCAGATCATGGAAGGCGACGTGATCCGCACGATACGCGACAATCACCAGTACATCGCGCACTATCACACCGCGGGCGTTCCCGGCCGGCACGAGATCGACACCTCGCAGGAGCTGAACTATCCCGCCATCATGCGAGCGATCGCCGAGACCGGGTTTACCGGCTACGTCGCGCAGGAGTTCATCCCCACGCGCGATCCGCGAACGTCATTGGCGGAGGCGGTGAGGATCTGTCGAGTCTAAGGGGTCGAGGGGGTCGAA
>JAICNG010000049.1 GCA_025931335.1 Gemmatimonadaceae bacterium
GCTGACCCCGTCCACTCCGAACCATCGCTGGCTCTTCCCTCGGGCGCTTCGCGCAGGCCCCAGCGAACAATTTCAAGGCAGTTGCTGTTGATTGTTATCCGCTTCATCCGCGAAATCGGTGTTGAGCCGCTGAGGCGTGTACCATCGGACCTCTGCGCTCGGCGCCCACTGCAAAACGACAAAATGAAGATCTTCGGCCAGCACGACGAACAGACCATCATCCAGCTCCAGAAGGTGGCGCAGACGGCCGAGCGTGTCGCGCTCATGGCCGACGGCCACGTGGGCTACGTCATGCCCATCGGGGGCGTCGCTGCCTATCGCGACAAGGTGTCGGTCGTCGGCGTCGGCTTCGACATCGCCTGCGGCAATGCCGCCATCCGCACCAACCTCACGCTCGCCGATCTAGGCGGCACGGAAACGGCCCAGCATGGGGCGCTGGAGTCGATCGCCGACGAGATCGCCAGCACCGTGAGCTTCGGCGTCGGCCGGAAGAATCGCGCCGACGACGCGCCTGTGGACCACGCACTGTTTCGCGACGATGCGTGGGACGCCGCGCCCCCGCGCGAGCGAAAGGCGCTCGTCGACAAGGCCCGCTCCCAGCTCGGCACTGTTGGGAGCGGCAACCACTACGTGGATATCTTCGCCGATGAGAACGGCACGCTCTGGGTCGGCGTGCACTTCGGCAGCCGCGGCTTTGGTCACACCGTTGCTTCCGGCTTCCTCGCGTTAGGCCAGGGAAAGAAGTGGGGGGAGCGCGTTCCCGAACGTGAGGCACTGCTCGACATCAACGAGCCGCTGGGTCACGACTACTGGCACCTGATGAATCTGGCCGGGCGGTACGCGTATGCCGGCCGCGAGTGGGTCGCACGCAAGGTGGTGTCCATCCTCGGTGGCCGCGAGGTGGAGCTCGTGCACAACCACCACAACTTCGCGTGGAAGGAGACGCACGACGGCGACGAGTTCGTGGTCGTTCGCAAAGGCGCCACCCCGGCGTTTCCTGGTCAGAAGGGATTCATCGGCGGCTCGATGGGGGATGACGCCGTCATCGTGCAGGGCCGGCAGGGTGACGACGTCGCCGATGTCCAGCGCGAGGCGCTGTTCTCGACCGTGCACGGCGCCGGACGCGTGATGTCGCGCTCGCAGGCCGCCGGCAAGAAGAAGGGCTGGGGACCGAAGGCCCGTATCGTGTCCCCTGGCCGGGTCACGCCCGAGATGATGAAGGAGTGGATCGACGCGAAAGGCGTGATTCTCCGCGGCGGCGGCCTCGACGAGAGCCCGCACGTCTACCGCCGTCTCCCCGACGTGCTTGCGGCGCAGGAGGGAACGGTCGAGGTGCTGCACACGCTGCGGCCGCTTATTGTCGTGATGGCCGGCACCAACGAATTCGATCCCTACAAGGACTGACTCGCTGGCGTCGGCGCGAGATCCTTCGCGTACACGCCCTTGTACCGGCTTACCTCGCTTCGCTCACGATCGAGCTCCGGGATGTGGCGCAAGTCGTACCCGCGCGCGCGAAAGAACTCGTCGTTGCTGCTGACCGCGAACACGGTCGCGTACTCGCGAACGCGCGCCAGCTCTTCCGCCGCGCTCACCAGCGCTGTCCCGATCCCACGGCCCTGGTGGTCCGGATCCACCGCCAGCGATCGAACCTCGACCAGGCTCGGCGAATACTCATCGAGATGCACACACCCCACCACGCGCCCACCCACCTCGCTCACCAGGAAATCGATGATCCGCTCGGCGACGAACTCCGGCGTCCGGGGCAAGAGGGTGCCGTCGGCGACGTAAAGGCCGATGAGGCCGGAGATCATTCTGGCGTCGCGGACGTGGGATGGTCTGACGGAGGGCGGCATAGTGCGTGATAGTAATGATAGACAACACCCGAAGACGTCAGGGGTCAGACGTCAGAGATCAGTAGTCAGAAACTTCGCTCGCACGTACGGGTGCCGTCTCTGGCCTCCGATACCTGACGTCTGACCCCTGACGTCTTCGGCCGTTTCTAGGTCGAGTAGTAGGCCGCATTCTCCGAGATGTACCCCGCCGAGAGATCGCACCCGAACGCAGTCGCCTCCGCATCCCCGACGCCGAGGGCGACGAGGATGTCGGTGGTGTCGGTCGCGAGCCCGGCACGCACGGCGGCCTCATCGAACGTCGTGCGCTCCCCGGCGTGCACGACCTTCTGCCCGTTGATCCACGCGTCCGTCGCGTCCGGGTGAATGGTGCACTCGAAGCACTTCCCCACCGCCATCAGCAGTCGGCCGACGTTTGGATCCGCGCCGTGAACCATCGTCTTCACCAAGGGCGAATTCACGAGTGACTTCGCGATGCGTCGGGCCTCCGCTGGCGTCTTCGCACCCCGGACCGTTGCGCGAAGCAGCTTCGTGGCGCCCTCGCCGTCGCGTGCGAGCATCTCCGTCATCCGGAGACAGCCCGTCCGCAACGTCTTGCGAAAGGCATCGCGATCGACGGGGCCCGCGCGACCGTTGGCGAGCATCACGCATGTGTCCGACGTGCTGGTGTCGCTGTCGACCGAGAGCATGTTGAACGAGACGTCCACCGCCTCACGGAGCAAGCCATCGAGCTCCCTCGCGCCGATGTCCGCATCGGTCATGATGTATGAGAGCATCGTGGCCATGTTCGGCTCGATCATCCCCGACCCCTTCGCGACCCACGTGATGGTCGCATCGTCCACGCCCATGGACAGCGCCTTGGGGTGCGAATCGGTGGTCATGATCCCTTCCGCGCCAACGAGCGGATCGTCGACGAGCTCGGCCGCGATGCCACGCAGCCCCTGCTCGATCTTTTCGATCGGGAGCGGAACGCCAATGACGCCGGTGGAGCTCACCAGCACCCGGTCCGGAGAGATGCCTAACGCCTCGGCCGCCGCGGTCGCCATCCGTCGCGCGTTCGTCAGGCCGGCGGCGCCGTTCGCCACGTTGCTCACCTTGCTGTTCACGACGATCGCCCGGAGCTTCCCCCCGCGAATCGTCTCGCGCCCCAGCAGCACCGGGGCGCCCGGAAAGTGGTTCCGCGTGAACACCGCCGCCGCCGCGGCGTCCACGTCGCTGACGAAGATGGCGAGATCCTTTCCCGATGGCTTGAGCCCGCAGTGACGGCTCGCGGTCCGAAAGCCGCGCGGGAAGCGAGGCGGGTCGTGGAACATGGTGCGGGAAGAATACTGCACTCACCGCCCCGTTGCCTCCCCACCCACTGGCCAGTCTCTCCTCAGCCTTTCCATACACACGCGAGCGGTATGCGAACAGAAGAATACGAGGACGACGCCAGCGGCCCCGGTGATCCCCTCCCGGCGGCCGTCTTCGAGCAAGTAGCGCACACGCTCGTGGCTCAGATTCGCACGATGATCGACCATCGCGCTGAGTACGAGCCGGTGCATGCGTCGGCGTTTCCGGAGAGAGCCACGACCTTCTACGAGCGCGTCGATCGAGAGTTGGCCGCGGTCGGATTTCAGACGCTCGGTGACTTCGAGGACGCCTCCCTCCTCGTCACCGACTCGTCGCAGAAGTCCTTTGTCCGCTTCGCGCTGGGCGCCCACGGCGCCATCGCCGCGATGTGGTTCGAGGTCCCGGCCCCCGAGGGGGACGCGCTCCAGTGTCTCGTCCTGCACAGTTGGCTCGCCAACGGCTCCGTGCTGGTGACGGCACGAGGAACCATCGACAACGGCCTCCCACTGCCCGCGTCGATCGTCGTCGAGCGCGTCGATGCCACGCTCGATACCCGGTCGGCGCTCCGAACGCACGGCGAACGCGTCGCCAGCACGGGCCAGGCCCCATGTCGAGCGGCCGACGTGAACGAGCTATTCAACCGATACACTGGCGACGAAGTCGCTATCGCGGAATTCCGGCGAGGGCTTGGCTCTAACCTGTTCGAGCCGATGCTTCGCACCATGCTGGGCGAGAACTACGATGCCCAGGGTCAACCGATCCTCGATGCCATTCACGACCACCCGGAATGGATGGACGGCGAGATCAGCCCCGCCCCGATTTCGCTTCGCCTCGGGATGGCGCAGGACGGTGTGGTAGACAGCGATCGCTTCCCCCACCTGGTCATTGCGCGGATTCCTGAGCACATCGAGCCCATGGATCGCGGTGCTCGCTACGAGGATCCCCTTCAGGACGCCCTCGCCATTCGCGACCTGGGCATGGTCACTGGCGGCGGCTCGCAGCTTACCTCCGCGGCTGAGATTGGCGTCGTCGACGTGGAGATGGCGCTCGCGGATCTCAGCGAGGCGCTTGACGTCGCCAAACGGATCCTCGAGGAAGCCGGCGCGCCCGTCGGCTCACACCTCCGCTTCGAGCAGGATGGTGTGGAGGTCGAGCGACCATTCGGGGTGCAGGAAGGCGTGGCCGTCTATCTCGACGGGACGGGCCTGCCTGACGAAGTCTACGCCGAGACGGACGTTAATGCGCTGATGGCGCGCCTGGCGGGTGCGGTAGAGTCGGTGGGTGGTGAGCTGCGCAGCGCGTGGAACGGCCCGAGCGAGACCGCGCTCTTTCACTATGGACCGAGCGCTGATGCGATGATGGTCGCGCTCAAGCCCGTCTTCGACGATTTCGCCATTTGTCAGAACGCGCGTGTGCTCATCCGGCACGGTGCCGACGGCGACACCCGCACCGTCCGCCTTCCCAGACGCAACGGGGCCTAACGGGCGTCAGGCAGGCGTCACGAGACGATGAGCACGCGATAGCGCACGACGAGCGGCCCATCCTCGCCCGGACGCGTGCCCGGCCAGATTCGGAGTGTCGAGCCGCCCAGCAGCGGCACGTACAGCCCCTGCGTCGGCAGATCCGTCGTCAGGCCGTGTGCCGGGACCAGCGCTCCGGTTGGCATGGCGACCAGCGCGGAATCCACGCCGGCTCCGAAGATCTGCGGTAGCGTCGACCGCAGAATGCCCTCGAACTTCTCCGGTCGCCGCGTGCGCGACAGGGGCGTGTCGAAATGCACGGTGATCTCCTCGCCTCGGCGCTCGGCGATGATGCCATCGCGCAATGCCGTTCGCCCCTCACCGATGGTGGCCGCGAGCTCTGGTGCGGGTGGAGTGGTCACGCTCGCTGCGCTCACCACGGTGCTGTCGGGGGTAGCGGATGTCGGAGATGGCGACGCCGGCACGATGTCCGATGCCGGCTCCGGCGTCGGAACGGTCGGCTTCGACGGGAGCGACTGGGCTGGGAGAGTGAAGCCGGCCGCGCGAAGCTCGCTGTCGAGCATGCCGGCGGCGCCGGCGGCACCGAGCGTGGCGACGCCAAGCGCGATGGCGGATGTGGCAAAGAGCGCGCGGCGGCGGCGTTCACGTGTCGCGACGCGGTTCTCTTTACGACAACGTAGACAGACCGGTATGCCAGGCCCCACGTCGTGGGGACATGGCGGGGCAATTCGTTCTGACATGGCGGGCTCTCGAGGCGGGGGGACTTCGAGGAGACGGCAGGATCTCATGGCTGACGAGTCACCCGCACGCTGGCAACGAAGGCCCCCGGGCCCGCCGAGGCTTCGACCGATGGCTTACCCCGCCATCGCCTGCATCCAGGCCTCTGCGGCCTTCCGCATCTCCTCGCGCGTGAGGTCCTTCACGCGAGTCGCGATTCCCCATTGGTGGCCGAACGGGTCGGTCACCTTGCCGTAGCGGTCGCCCCAGAACGCGTCCTCCACCGGTTGGCGCACCTCGCAACCCGCCGCAACCGCGCGCGCGAAGGCCGCGTCCGCGTCGTCGACGTAGATGTGCAGCGACCCGTGCACCCCGCCGAGCGTGAGTGGTGACTTCATGTCCCACATCGGGTTCTCCCCGCCGAGCATGACGGTCGAGTCCCCGATGCGGATCTCGGCGTGCATGATCGAGCCATCAGGCCCCTCCATCCTGTCCAGCTCCTCGGCGCCAAACGCCTCCTTGTAGAACGCGATCGCCTTCGCCCCGTCGCTGACAGTGATTCCCGGGGTGACCGTGTGATAGCCCTTGGGCGGATTGGTGGCCATGGCTCCTCGCTCGTAAATGGTTGCAGGGGGCGACCAATGTAGGCCCGGGACCTACCGCCAACCAGTAGGCGGCCCGAAGAGACGCCGCCGCCGTTTCCATAGGGCGACGGCGCGCGTCAACAGAGGGGCACAGCAGTCCCTCCGTGCCCCCTGAATTCCAACGTCCGAATTCGGATTCCCGCCGTCTCTGCCGTTCGGCAAGGACTCGCTCATGCGCACACCACTTCGCCGCCTCACCACACTCGTCGCAGCCCTCACGCTCGCCGCGTGCTCGACGGGCAACGTCATCGTCGTCCGGCGTCCTGCGCCGCCCCCGCCACCGCCACCCCCGCGCATCGAGCCCCTCGAGATCACGCTCGCGCGCCCGGTTCGCGGTCAGCTGGTGGTGCAGACGAATCGCCCGTCGTACGTGGCGCTCTTCGAGATCGTGCCTGATCGAGGCGTCGCTCTGCTCTCACCCTCGTATCCGCATCAGCGCACCTGGATGCTGGCGGGGTTGAACTGGGTGCCGGTGTCGTGGCGCGTCCAGTCCACGATGTACTATGGGCGGCCGTCGGGCACCGCCGTTCCGTCACGGTGGGTGTACGCGATCGCCTCCGATGAGCCGCTGCGGCTCCCGGACGAGGCGTTCCACCCGAGCTACATGCGCCGCGTGCTCGGTCCCGCTGCGTATCGAGCGACGAATCCGTATGTGACGATGCGTGCCATCGCGCGCGCCTTCGTACCGTCCGTCATCGACGAAGCGTGGGCGGAAGACGCGTACGCGCTTGCCGCCACCTATGCGAGCGATCCGTATCGCACCGTCCGCATCTACTGCGCGAATCGCACGGTCTACGAGGTGCCTGAGGAGATGGCCCACCAGGCCTGGTGCCCCGTGCACCGTCCACCGGGTGGCACGGTCGTCAGGTCAGCGCCCACGCGGCCGGACTCGATCGTGGCCAGCAACGGTCAGCGCGTGCGCCGCGGCCTTCCCGAGACGACACCCGTTCGTGCACCGATCGATCGCGTGGCCGAGCCAGCCCGGCCGGGCAACGCGCCCTTCGGCGACAACAACACCGGCCCCCGCACCGATTCGAACACGGATGTGAGGGACGCGAAGGCCAAAGACCGGCGCGGCAACGGCAATGCCTACGGCCACACCGATGATCCAAACGTGAAGGGGCGCGGGATCGAGAACGAGAAGCGCGACGATCCGCGTGCGAAGCTGGCGCCGCAAGACGACAAGCCCGCCAAAGATGACAACGTGAAGATCGAGAAGGACACGCCCGCTGACGCGCGCCCGCAGGATCCGAGGCGCGAGCCCCGCGTGGAGACTCCCGTGAACCACCCGCCGCAGCACGCGCAGCCGGACAAGGCGGAAGTCAAGCAGGAGCGACAGGACGCCAAGCAGGAGAAGCAGGAAGAGAAAACGCAACCAGCCCAGCCGAAGCCGGACGCGAAGCCTGACGTGAAGCCGGAACCGAAGCCAGTACAGAAGGAAGAGCAACCCTCCGCCAAGCCCGAGGAGAAGCAGGAGTCAACGAGCGAGGCGAAAGCGGAGACGAAGGAAGAGAAATCCGAAGCGAAGGGCGAGGAGAAAGGTGGCGGCAAACCAGACGAGAAGCCGCAAGGCAAGCCGTTCACCGGACCGCCCGGGAAAGTGAACAAGGGCAAGCCGTAACACACGAAGGGCCTTCCGATCGGAAGGCCCTTCGTGTTTCTATTGACCGCCATGACCCAGCCCCGTCGCGGCGCGATCACCACCGCCACCGTCGGCGCCGCGTTTTTGATGGCCACGTCCGCCATCGGCCCGGGCTTCCTCACACAGACCGCGGTCTTCACGGCTCAGCTCGGCGCGAGCTTCGGCTTTGCGATCCTCATCTCCATCCTGTTCGACCTCGGGGCGCAGCTCAACATCTGGCGCGTTCTGGCGGTCGCCGAACGCCGTGCACAGGATGTCGCGAACGACGTGCTCCCGGGGCTCGGCCATCTCCTCGCCGCGCTCGTGGCGTTAGGCGGGCTCGCCTTCAACATCGGAAACATCGCGGGGACGGGACTGGGGCTCAACGCGCTGGCAGGGATCGATGTGAGGGTCGGCGCCGCCGCCAGCGCCGCGGTCGCGATCGCGCTGTTCCTCGCGCGTGAGGCCGGTCGCATCATGGATCGCTTCGCGCAGACGCTCGGGCTGGTCATGATCGCGCTCATGACCTATGTCGTCATCAGCGCGCGGCCTCCGGTGGGCGAGGCGGTCCTTCGCACCGTGGCACCGCTGGCGATCGACCCGCTCTCGATCGTGACGATCGTCGGTGGCACCGTCGGCGGGTACATCACCTTCGCCGGCGGCCACCGGCTCCTCGATGCCGGCATCCGCGGCCGCCAGGCCCTCGGACGCGTCACTCGCGCGGCCACGTTAGGCATCGGCGTTGCGTCGCTGATGCGCATCCTGCTGTTTCTCGCCACCCTCGGCGTCGTCGCGCACGGGGCGACGCTCGACCCCGCCAACCCGCCCGCCTCCGCCTTTCGGCATGCAGCCGGAGACATCGGCCAGCGGATATTCGGTATCGTGATGTGGGCCGCGGCGATCACGTCGGTCGTCGGCTCCGCCTACACGTCGGTGTCCTTCCTCCGTTCGGTGAGCGGGCGCATCGACCGCGCGCCAGGGCGGGCGATCATCGCGTTCATCGCCGTCTCGGCGGTGATCTTTCTCCTCGTTGGCCGCCCCGTCACCGTTCTGGTGCTCGTCGGCGCCCTCAACGGACTGATTCTACCCATTTCGCTGGGTGCGATGCTCGTCGCCGCACACCGAGCGCCCATCGTCGGCGACTACCGGCACCCGCGATGGCTCGCGGTCGCGGGCGGCATTGTCGCGCTGGCAATGGCGGGGCTCGGCGCCCGCGTCATCCTGTCGATCGATCTTTAGCTGCCGCGCCACACCCGCGCGGCGCCGTTGAGGCAGGCCGCCGCGAAGCCGGCCCCGGCACGCGCGCAGTCGCGCTCGATCGCGGGGTAGTCGGAACGCATGATCGCGATCCGCGAGCCGATCGTCTCGTAGCATGCCGCCGCCGCATCCGCTGATACCACCGAGCAGAACGCCGTCGCGCGATCCACGGTCCACATCTCATCCAGATACGATTCGACCGCACCGGCAATGCATGCCGAGCGATGCGCGGAGGGCGTGCGTTCGCAGAGCCGCGCGACACGCTCTTGATCCTCCCACCATCCCGATCCCTGCTTGCCTATGCCGAAGTAGCAGACGCGCTGGAGTGCCTCCGGCGCCCGCCCGCAGGCCTCGACCGTTCGCGCCGCATCGCCCCGAGTCTCCTCGACGATGATGACCGGCTGGTACTTCCAGCACGAGGTTCGATACCGTTCCGCGACGTCGCTGCACGGATAGCCGAGATCTCCATCCCGGACGAGAGGCTTGTGATCGCGCCCCTCGGCGCGTGCCTGCACCGCCGCGTCGCCCACCCGCATGTCCGCCGATGTCGTCCCCCGAACGGCGTTCTCCATGAACACGCCATCGTGGCATTCATCGCGCGCGTCACGCACAGTGAGATGATCACACGCCGCGAGAGACAGCCGCACGTCGCCCCGATACCGCGCGACGAGACCATGGCCCATTCCGTGCGCGCACTCGAGGGACACGAGCCGCGCGGCCGCCGGACGAGTGATCGTCGCGCAGAGCGAGTCGAGCGCGCCCGGCGTCACCGCGTCGGGCCGAGCGGCCCGGGCGGACGCGAAGTACGCTTCCATGACGCCGTGATAGCATCCGGCCTGAAATACCTCGCGGCATTCCGCGTAGACGTGCGGATCGCCGTCGCGTTGCGCGACGGCGAAACGGCCGAGCCCGTGGGCGATGACGTGACCCATGTCGCGCAGCACGGTATCTCGGGCGGCGAGGGCCTCGAGCTGCTCGAGTGCGGGCCCGACTCCATTCCTGCGCGCGATGATGAACAGCTCGGCGATGTCGAGGTCGCGGTCCGAGACGCGTGTCCAGTCGACCGCCGCCGTGCCTCCCCCGTGCGTTCCATGACCTGCGTGCACCGCGGCCGCGTCGTCCGCCCGAGCCGCACGCCGATCCAGCGCCATCCGCGCCACGACGAGGCCGACGACCAACACGACCAGAACCCCTGCCAGGACCTTCGCCGTGCCCGTCACCGCGCCCCCTTTGATCCCTTCGACCCCTTCGATCCCTTCGACCCCTTCAGTATTTCGCCAGATAACTCTCTAGCTCCCACTGCGACACCTGCGTGATGTAGTCGCGCCACTCCTCGCGCTTGGCGGCCAGAAAGTGCTCGGCGACGTGCTCGCCTAA
Organism: Gemmatimonadaceae bacterium; assembly: GCA_025931335.1. GTDB lineage: Bacteria > Gemmatimonadota > Gemmatimonadetes > Gemmatimonadales > Gemmatimonadaceae > JAICNG01. The sequence continues at coordinate 10,280 of JAICNG010000049.1, forward strand.
CGCGTCGCGGATCGCCTTGTCCCTCTCGAGCTCGTCGCACGCCTCGTGGAGGTCGTGGGGCAGGTCATCGATGCGGAGACGCCGCTTCTCCCGGTGCGACATCTCCCAGATGTTGACGTTGACCGGCTCACGCCAATCGGCCTGCGTCTCGATCCCTTCCAGCCCCGCGGCGAGCATCACCGCGAGCGCGAGATAGGGATTGGCGGCGGGGTCGGGCATGCGGAGCTCGACGCGCGTCCCCTGGCCCCGGCGCTCGGGAATCCGGATCAGCGGCGAGCGGTTGCGCATGGACCATGCGACATTCACCGGGGCTTCGTATCCAGGCACGAGCCGCTTGTACGAGTTGACGAGCGGGTTCGTGATGGCGCAGAACCCGCGCGCGTGCTTCAGCAACCCGCCGATGTAGTGCAGCGCCGTGCGCGACAACTCCCACTCCGCTTTCGCGTCCCAGAAGGCATTCTCGTCTCCGCGAAAGAGCGACTGATGCGTGTGCATCCCGCTCCCGTTCTGCCCGAAGATCGGCTTCGGCATGAACGACGCGAACAGCCCGAAGCGCTGCGCCACGTGCTTCACGACGAAGCGGAACGTGGCGATGTTGTCGGCCGTGGTCATCGCGTCCGCATAACGAAAGTCGATCTCGTGCTGGCCGTGCGCCACTTCGTGGTGCGCCGCCTCGACCTCGAATCCCATCTGCTCCAGCACGTCGACGATCGCGCGACGCGCGTCCTCACCGAGATCGGCGGGCGCGAGATCGAAGTAGCTGCCGACGTCGTGCGTCGTCGTCGTCGCCTCGCCGGAGCTGCCGGGCTTGAAGAGGAAGAACTCCGCCTCCATGCCGGCGTTCATCACGAACCCCATCTGCGCCGCTCGCGCGATCTGCCGCTTGAGCACCGCGCGCGGATCGCCGGGAAACGCGCTTCCATCGGGCAGGTTGATGTCGCAGATCACCCGGGCGACACGGCTCTCCGCGTCTCCCCACGGAAACACGCGAAAGGTGGAGAGGTCGGGGGCCAGCAGCATGTCCGACTCCTCGATGCGAACGAAGCCCTCGATCGAGGAGCCGTCGAACATGATGTCGCCGGCCAGCGCCTTCTCGAACTGCGACGCCGGCACCTCGACGTTCTTGTTGATGCCGAGGATGTCGGTGAATTGGAGCCGCAGGAAGCGAACGTGATGCTGTCGCGCGAGCGCCAGGATGTCGTTGGCGGTCGCGCCGCGAACGTCGGGCAAGGTGGAGCGTGTATGTCGTGGCACGGGGCGTATCGTACTCGGCGGGCGCGGGACGGGGGAAGAGGGAACGTCAAGGCCGAGACTCACCCTCTCCCTCGTGTGCTGGCAAGCGGATTGCGACTGCCAGGGGCTGTCCCGAGCTAGGAGTCGAGCATCATGAAGGCCAAAGATATCATGACCCGGAAACCGAAGTCCGTCACGCCGGAGACGACGCTGCGCGACGCGGCCCGGCTGATGAAGGATGAGGATGTCGGTGTTCTGCCCGTTGTCGAGCGCACCGGCTCGGACCGCCTCATCGGCATCGTCACCGACCGCGACATCGCCATTCGCCACGTGGCCGAAGGGCACGATTCGTCGAGCTGCCCCGTGAGCGAGGCGATGACCTCGAGCGTGCGCACGGCCCGCGAGGACGACGACGTCGACGCGGTGATGGACCTCATGGGGAAGGAGCAGGTCCGCCGCATTCCCGTCGTCGACGAGCGCGGTGGTCTCGTCGGCATCGTGGCGCAGGCCGACATCGTCCGCGAGGCACGCGATGACAAGAAGGCCGAGCGCACGATCGAGAAGATCAGCGATCCGGGCGGACGGCATACCACGTGACTGTGCGAATGAGGACTGAGGAGTGAGGAAATCGGTTGGATGAGCCATCCGACCATTTCCTCACTCCTCAGTCCTCATCCCTCATTCGGCTTCGTCCTTCGTCAGTCGCCGATCCCCTCGACCAACCCCCATAGCTCCCCCGCCGCGAACTCGAGAAAGCGCTCCTCGACGTCGCGAGTGGTCCACTCGAGAAAGATCCACGCGCTCGTTCGCGTGCAGCCACCGGACACAAAATGAATGCGACCGCGCGTGGCACCATTCGCGCGGTCGCTTTCACACTCGAGGAATACGTCCCACGACGCGCGCCCGCGTCGCAGCTCGCCCATCCGCTTGGAGCCCACACCCGGAAACAGTCGGAGCTGGGGATCGGTCATCGATGGGGGCGCTGGAAAGGCAGAGGCGCTGGAAAGGCGCCAAGGGCGCTGGAAAAGCGCTGAAGGGCCAAAGGCGCTGAAAGCCACGAGCGAATGCTAACGGGGCATGTGCCTTTCGTCCAAGGCGCTTTTCCGGCGCCCTTAGCGCTTTTCCAGCGCCCTTAGCGTTTCTCCAGCGCCTTTGGTTCTTGCCTCGTCGCGCTACATTCCCCTCCATGCCAGTCACCACCCCCTGCCCCGCGTGCGGGACGGCCGTCGAGGGCCGCTTTTGCGCCAGCTGCGGCTCACCCGTCGAAGGAGCGGCCTGCCGGGCGTGCAGCTCGCCGCTCACCCCGGGCGCTCGATTCTGTCATCGTTGTGGAGCTCCGGTCGGCGTAGAAGGGACACGCCCATCGCCAGACGCCGGCCCAACCGCGCTGCCCTGGATCGTCGCGTCGATCGCTCTCGTGGCCCTCATTGCCATCGTCGCGGCGCAGCGCTTCGGCTCGTCGAGCGACGAGCTTCCACGAACGTCACTGGGCGAAGCTCCCATCGGTCAGTCGATCGGAAGTGCCCCCGACATCTCACGGCTCACGCCGCGCGAGCAAGCCGACCGCCTCTACGCCCGAATCATGGCGCTCAACGAGCGGGGCCGAACTGACAGCATTCAGTTCTTCGCGCAGATGGCGATTCCCGCCTACCAGATGGTCCAACCCCTCGACCTCGACGCGCGCTACGCCATGGGGCGAATCGCCGAAGTCGCGGGCCTGCCCGATTTCGCCCGCGCGCAAGCCGACACCATCCTCCGCGCGGAGCCCAACCACTTGCTCGGCCTCGTGCTGGCCATTCGCGCCGCGCGCCGCGCCGGAAACGAGACGGCCGCCGCTGGCTTCGAGCGTCGCCTCATCGCCGCCGAGCCGGCGGAGCGGCGGCGAAATCGCCCCGAGTACGAGCGGCATCGTGCGGAGATCGATGCTGCCCTCGACGTCGCGCGCGTGGAGGCGCCTCGATGAGCACGACCAGTCGCGTCATTCGCGTCGCGCATTCCCCGGACTCCGACGACGCATTCATGTTCTACGCGCTCGCCGCCGGCAAGATCGACACGGATGGCATCCGGTACGAGCACGAGCTGCAGGATATCGAGACGCTCAACCGCCGGGCCTTGCGCGGGGAGCTCGAAGTCACGGCGGTCTCCATCCACGCCTACGCGTACCTCGCCGATCGTTATGCGCTTCTCCCGCACGGCTCGTCGATGGGCGACGGGTACGGCCCGCGGCTCGTCGCGCGCGCGCCGCGAACGCGCGAGTCGCTGGCCGGCACGCGCATCGCGATCCCCGGCACCCTCACGACGGCCTATCTCGCGCTTCGCCTGTGGCAGCCCGATTTCGTCCCCGTTTCCATCCCGTTCGATGAGATCGAGGAGGTGGTGGAGCGCGGCGATGTCGATGCGGGGCTGCTCATTCACGAGGGCCAGCTGACGTTTCAGGACCGCGGGCTGCACCTGCTCGCGGACATGGGCGAGTGGTGGTTTCAGGAGACCGGCCTTCCACTTCCGCTTGGCGGCAACGTCATCCGGAAGGACCTTGGACCGGATCTTATCGCGACTATATCGCGACATTTACACGCCAGTATCGCGTATGGATTGGAGCATCGGGCGAATGCCCTCGAGCACGCCATGCACTACGCCCGCGGTCTCGACCCAACCCGCGCCGACGCCTTCGTCGGCATGTACGTCAACCAGTGGACCCTCGACTACGGCGAGCGCGGCCGTGCCGCCGTGCGCCTCCTCCTCGACGAGGGTCACAAGGCGGGCATCATCCCGCACGCCGTCCATGTCGAGTTCGTGGGCGACGCCGACGGATGCTGACGCGGACCGTGCGCTCAAGCTGTTGATTAGACAAATCTTAGCACCACACAAACCGTTACACCGCTTTCGCCTGGCTCGTCTCATTCCGGTGGTCGGAGCCCCCGACCGGCCGCATGACGCCCCCCTTCCAGCCCGCGCCAGCCTTCATGGTCTCCCACACGCGCTTCGGCGCGTCAACCATCCTCGGCCCCGATGACCTCGATGCGCTGAGCGTCGGGCTGGCGGTTGTCGACGCACGATGGGAGATCCAGCGCTGGAGCCGCGCCCTCGCCGAGCTCACCGGCATCCCGTCGCATGAGGCCATCGCGACGTCGCTGTGGGATCGCCTTCCAGCACTGCGCGACCCGCGAGCCGACGCCGCCGTCCGTGCGGCCATGCACGATCGCATCGCGTACCGCGGCCCCGCGCTCGCGCTCGCCTCGCCCGACGCCGACCTCGAGCTCAGGTCGGTGGCCCCGTTAGGCGACGACGCGATCCTCCTCGAGCTCGATCGCGGTGGTCGCGCCCACCAGACGTCTGACGAGACCACACCGCTCGATCGGGCGGCGGCCGGCGGCGGTGACGGCGCACGCGTCGCGGCGGCGATCCGTAGCGCTCACGATGCGCACGCGCTCACCGAGGTCATTCAGCGCATCAACCAGTCGCTGGAGCTCGACCGCGTGCTCACGCTCCTGGCCCAGTACGCCGCCGAGCTCGTGGGCGCTGCCTCGGCGCGGGTGTTGACGACTGACGAGGGGCAGCTGTCGGCGAGCGGAGCGCACGGGATCGACGATCCGGCCTTCACCACGCCCGTGCCGTTCAACGGCTCGTTCGCCGGCGCCTGCCTGCGGGCACGGAAGCCCATGCGCACCGACGACATTGGTGCCCGCGATTCCCCCTGGCCCTGGAACGCCGAGCACACCCCCGCCGGCCGGCATAGTGCCCTCGCCGTCCCGCTGCTGGTCGCCGACCGCGCGCTCGGCGTGCTGCTGGTGCTTGGCAGCCCCGGCCGGCGCTTCGACGAGCGGGACGAGGAGCTCCTGATCGTTCTCGCCGGGCACGGCGCGATCGCGATCGAGAACGCGCGCCTCTTTCGCGCCGCCGCGCGCACCATGCACCACGCCAGCATTCTCGCGTCCAACGCCCGCGCGCTGGCGCGCCACGTCACGGCGAACGCCATGTTCGCCGACATCGCTCGCATCGCGCGCGAGGCGCTGCGCGCTGACGGCGTCGGCATCTACCTGGCCAACCCCGGAACGGATCACATTGACGTGGCGCTCCAGGACGGCGCCGGCTATGACATCGCGTCGTCCGTGCAGCAGTGGTTCTGGCAAACGCCGCTCGGCGACGCCATGCGATCCGGGCGGCCCGTGTTTCTGGCCGACCTGGCCTCCCACGCCGATATCCCGCTGATCGCCGCGCTCGTCAAATCAGGAATTCGCGCCGGCGCGATCCTGCCGCTGATGATCGAGGGACGCGCCCGCGGCGTGCTGACGCTCCGCTACCGCCGCCTTCAGCCCTTCGAGCCCGAGCATCGACAGTTGCTCACCGACTTCAGCACCCACGTGGCGCTCGCCGTGCGCAACGCTCGCCTGGTCGAGGATCTCGAGCGTCGCGCCGCGCGATTCGAGGCGGTCGCCCAGGTGCAGCGAGCCATCTCCGAGACCGTCTCGCTCGCCGAGGTGTACGCCAAGATCTACTCCGCCGTCGCGTCCGTGGTCGATTCCCCGTGCTTCGTGCTGCTCGCCTTCGACGAGGATGCAGGCGTGTTCGCGCCGGAGTACTGCGTCAACGACGGGGAGCCGATCGACACGCGGACCTTGCCGCGCTTCCCGCCCGGATGTGGGAACACGACGCAGGCCTTCATTACGCGTCAGCCGAACGTCGCCGCGCGCTCCCGCGCCGGATGGTCGGGACAAGTACACATCACGGAGGGGCGCGGCGAAGTCGCGGTCGTTCTCAGCGCGCCAATCCTCCACGGCGATCGCGCCCTCGGCGTGCTCCAGGCGCAGTCGTACGATCCGGGGGCCTATGACTGGGATGACGTCGACCTCGTGATGCTCATCGCTCGTCAGGCAGGCACCGCGATCATCAACGCGCGGGCCTTCGAAACCGAGCGGCGTGAGCTCGAGCGCGCGCAGTTCGCCGCCGCGGTCGCGCGCGCGGCGCTCGCGGCGAGCGACCTCGAGGCCGGGGCCCACGCCGTGTTGAGCGTGGTCGCCGGCGCGTGCCCCTCGAATGGGATGGCGATCGATGTCATCGGCGCCGACGGCAGCAGAAAAACGCTGGCCACCCGCGGCGGCACCCCGGCTCGCGACGAACCAGGCATCCTGCGCGTCCCCCTCTCGTCAGGCGACCGCGCCCGCGGGGAGCTGATCGTCCGTGACGCGGGGCTCGCCATGCACGTTCGCGAAACGCTGTGCCGGCTCGCCGATCCGCTCGCGCTCGCCCTCGAGACGCTGCAGCTCCGCGAGGAGGAGCGCCACCAGCAGGAGCGGCGGCGCGTGCTGGCAACGGCCCTCGAGGCGATGGAGCAGCCCGTGTTCATCGTGTCGCGCGACCTCATCGTGCGGTACGCGAACGGCGCCGCCGCCGCGCAGTTCGGGTACGCTCCCGACGAACTGGTCGGGCTGCACGTCGGCACGTTTCAGGTGCACCTGTGGAGTCCGCAGGATCGCAACGCCGCGGCGCGCGCCATGGACGAGACCGGTCACTGGGCCGGGGAACGGCCGCTCAGGCGGCGCGACGGAAACGACTTTCCCGCCTGGCTCATCGTCAGCCCCATCCGTGACGGCACGCGTCGCCGCGTCGGGCACGTGATCGTCGTTCGCGACCTCACGGAAGAGCGACGAATGGCCGAGCAGCTCCGCCAGTCTGAGAAGCTCGCCGCGCTCGGCGAGCTGGTCGCGGGCGTCGCCCACGAGGTCAACAACCCGCTCACCGGGATCAGCGCGTTCGCCCAGCTGCTCCTCGAAGACGACCTCTCCGAGGAGCAGCGCGAGTCGGTGTCGCTGATGAAGCGCGAAGCCGATCGCGCCGTTTCCGTCATCCGGGACCTGCTTGCGTTCGCGCGCAAGACCGGTCCGCGCAGCGTTGTCGTCGACATGAACGACCTTCTCGAGCAGACGCTGCGGCTCCGCGCGTACGGCATGCGCTCCACGGGCGTCACGCTCGAGACGCAGCTCGATCCCGCGCTCGCGCGAGTCCGCGGCGATGATCGCCAGCTCCAGCAGGTGCTGCTGAACCTCATCGTGAACGCCGAACATGCCATGGCGAGCACGTCCATCCGGCAGCTGACGGTCATCACGCGCAACGAAGGAAGCCGGGTCGTCATCGAGATCCGCGACACCGGCAGCGGGATGACCCCGGAAGTGCAAAAGCGCATCTTCGAGCCCTTCTTCACCACCAAGCCGGAAGGAACCGGCACCGGTCTCGGGCTCAGTGTCAGTTACGGCATTCTGCAATCGCACGCCGGGACGCTGTCCGTCCAAAGCGCCGTCGGCATCGGCTCCACGTTCCGCATCTCTCTTCCCACCTCGCCCGTCCCTGATGCCGCACCCGCGGCGCCACATCCCGGTACACATCCATGAGCGACATCTCGACACTCCCGGCCCCCCGCATGCAGCGTGGCCCTGGCACGTCTGGCGACGATTGGCTCAAGCGCATGCTCATCGTCGACGATGAGGAGACCATTCGCCTGGCCCTCGCCAAGTTCTTGAAGTCGCGCGGCTACGACGTGCACACCGCCGATAGCGGGCCGGCCGCGCTCGCGCATCTCGATCGCAACCGGTTTGTGCTCATGCTCTGCGATGTGCGCATGCCGGGCATGAGCGGCGTCGAGGTGGTGCCGAAGGCGCTTCAGATCGACCCCGACCTGGCGATCATGATGCTCACGGCGGTGAACGACGCGCCGACCGCGACGGAGGCGCTGGCACGCGGGGCATACGATTACTTGATGAAGCCCATCGAGCTCATCGACCTCCAGCAGGCGGTCGAGCGTGCGCTGCACAAGCGCGACCTGGCCATCGAGCAGCGAAAGGTCGAGCGCCTCATCCGAGAAGAGGTGGCGTTACGGACCGCCGAGCTCGAGCGCGAAAAGGCGGCCCTGCGCGGCCTCACCGTCAGCATCGTGGAGACGCTGATCAACGCCATGGAGGCCAAGGACATCTACCTCCGGGGCCATTCGCAGCGCGTGGCCGCCCTCGGTGCCTCGATCGCCGACCAACTCGGTCTCGACCCCGACACAGTGGAGAACGTCCGCATGGCGGGGCGCATTCACGACGTTGGCAAGATCGGGATTCGCGAGGCAATCCTGAACAAGCCGGGCAAGCTCACCCCGGACGAGTTCGCGCACATCAAGGACCACGTCCGCATCGGAATGGAGATCCTGGCACCGCTCAAGCACATTGGCGACGCACTGCGGTTCGTCCACGATCACCACGAGCACCACGACGGCACCGGCTACCCGCGCGGATTGCAGGACGAGCAGATCTCGATCGGTGGGAAGATCCTGGTCGCCGCCGACGCCTTCGACGCGCTGACGTCCAAGCGCGCATACCGCGATCCGCTCACTCAGGACGACACGCTGAAGCTGCTGGAGCAGCACGTGAACCGGCTGCTCGACCCGCGAGTATTCGCGGCGCTGAAGTCGGTCGTGGGACGCGGCGCATCGATCGTCTTCCTCGACGAAACAGAGGGGTAGAGCGCGGTCGCTATCGCGGACTCTGCACTGCCGAAGACGTCAGGGGTCAGACGTCAGAGATCAGAATTCAGAACACGTAGTTTTCCGACATCTGAACCCTGACGTCTGGCCCCCCTGAGGTCTTCAGGTTTCCAGAGAAACAATCCCGCCTTGACGGAACTCCCCTGGTGTTGTATAGCAGCGTCGCGCAGATGCAGTGCGCGGCCACGAGGCACATGTCGTGCACCGCGGGGCGGCACGCTGGAGCGAGCGCAGTCCGCGTGACCTGTGAGGTCGCGCACCACATACCCTCAGGAGGCAGACATGCGGCGCGGTGATGAGTCGAACGAGGAGCTTTTCTTCTCCGACCGCGATGATGACTCGGACGAGCCCGGCTACGGCGGTGGCGGCGGGAGTTCGTACGACGATGACGATGATGAGGAAGGGAGCGGCTGGGGGATGACAAAGCACGACGGCGACGACCTCTGGGATAGCGCCGAAGATGACGACGACGACCTGGACGAGGACGACGAGGGCGGGTCGGTCGACGAGCTGGAGGAGGAAGAGGAGTTCGCGACACCTCGCGGAGGTGGAGCTGGCCGGGCCGGCGGCGGCGCGGCCCGCGGAGGCGGCGTCAGCACTCCTGGCGGGGGGGCGGCATCACGTCCCGGCGCGGGCGGCGGTGGCGGAGGCGTTCGCGGCGGCACGACTACCGGGGGCTCGATGACCGCCTCGGGAATGGCCGGCGGCGCTCGCCCGCCCTCATCGGGCGCGATGCAGGGCGGAGGCGCGACGGCTCGGGGTGGCACGGTCGGCGGAACGAGCGCCGGCGGTGGAGCCCGCAAGTCAGCGGCGAAAAAGGGTGGGGGCGCTCGGAAAAAGGCCGGCGCCCGCAAGAGCGCTCGGAAGGCGGGAGGCGGCAAGAAGAAGGCTGGAGGAGCGCGGTCGAAGGCCGGTGGCGGCAGCCGCGGCCGGAAGGGCGGCGGGGCCCGCAAGAGCGGGGGAGCGCGGCGTCGCACCGGCAGCGCGAAAAAGGCCGGGGGCAGCCGGACACGAGGAAAGAAGAACCCAGGTCGCGGCGGCGCTCGCAAACGCTCCCGCCGCTGATCGACCAGGCGGTACCTTCGATCGAGGGCCGGGGCCAGGGTCCTGAACCCCTGCCCCGGCCCTCGATCCACTTTCGTTCGCGCGACATGCCATGATCGGCACCTCATGAGTGTCTTCGATCTGGAGCTCGAGCGCCTCACGCAAGAGCTCGCGCGCCGCGTCCGCCACACGATGCGCGCCGAGGCGATCGCGTTCGCCATCGCCGATGAGGGATCGACGCGACTTCGCGTTACGCACGCCATCGGCTATGACGCCGAGCGCGACGCCCTCGAGGAGCGTGTCCGCGCGCAGGGGCTCGAGGCGCTGGCAGCGGGACGCGTCCTCATGCACCGCACCCCGCGTGGCCAGGAGCTCACGGCGCCCATGCTCGCTCCTTCCGGGCTCGTGGGCGCCATGGTCGTTCTCGCCGAGGATGTCGATTCGAGCACGATTCTCGCGCGTGCGGAGCGCGAGCTGGCCGCGATCGCCGATGATGCCGCCGTCTCCATCGAGCACGCGCGCCACCTCGGCCGCGTGCAGCATCGCGAGGAGCTCGAGGCCGCTGCGACGATCGTCACCGGCATCGCCAACGAGCTCCGTAATCCGCTGTTCGGCCTCTCGTCCGCGGCCCAGCTCCTCCGCTTCCGCGCGCGCGAGGATCCCGTACTCGAGCGAAACATCGGCCGCATTCTGCGCGAGGTGGAGCGGCTGAACGGGATGGTGACCGACCTGCTGGAATACGGGAGCGTTCATGCGCCGCGCCTGGAGCCCGGCGATCCCGATCGGGTGTGGGACGATGTGCTCCTGGCCCATCGCGGCGTGCTCGAGAGCCGCTCGCTGCTCGTCACGCGCGAGCGCCCCAGGCAGCACGCCACCTGCGACCTGGACGCCGCGCAGCTCTCGCAGGCGTTCGTCACCCTGCTCGCACACGCCGCGGATGGCGCGCCACAGGGATCCGACCTCAAGCTGACCTCGGAGACACAGACGCGCGGGCGGTGGCGTTGCTCGATCACGCACCCGGGACCGCCCATTCCGCCTGACGAGCTCACGCGGGCGTTCGACATCTTCTCTCCCGTGCGACGCGGTGGGAGCGGCATCGCGCTGGCACTCGCACGCCGGATCATCGAGGAGCACGGCGGCTCGATCGCGATCGACAGCGATGCGGACCGCGGCACCACGGTGAGCATTGCGCTCCCCGGATCGACGGCCGAGCGCACCCCGCCGCGTGCACGGAAGGCGACGTCGCATCCCACCGAGCGCGTGGCCGCCGACAAAGGGGCGCCCTCGGGGCGGGGAGCGCCCACCGGACACAGCGCGTGATGCGATCGTCGTGGCGCCGCGCCCTGCTCGCGAGCGGCGCGGCGATTGGCGCCGCCGCGACGCTGAACGCGCTCGCGTCTCGCGGTGTCGCTCCCCTCGAGAACCTTCTCGGAGGGACCACCGGGTGGTTCGAGTGGCGCGGCCGCCGGATCTTCTACGCGCACCGCAAGGCGCGCGAGCGCAAGGGACGACCCGTGCTGCTCCTCCACGCCATTCATGCCGCAGCCTGGTCATACGAGTGGCGATCGAACGTCGATGCGCTCTCCGAGACCCACGACGTGTACGCCGTCGACCTCCTCGGGTTCGGGATGTCCGACCGGCCACAGCTGCGATACAGCGCGCGACTCTACCAGCGGCTCATCGATGATTTCGCGCGTCAGACCATCGAAGAGCCGGCGGCGCTCATCGCCTCGTCGCTCACCGCCGCCTACGCCGCCGTGCTCGGCGCGCGCGATCCGGGACAGTATCCCTCGCTCATCCTCATCGAGCCGACCGGACTCGTGAGGCGGAACACCGCCGCGACCACGGGCGGTGACGTCACCCGCCTCGTGGTCGATGCGCCACTCGTAGGCCCCGCGGTGTTCAATGCCCTCGCCTCGCGGCGCAGCATTCGTTACTGGCTCGAGCGCGCCTACGTCGACCTCGACTTCGTGACGCCGGAGCTGGTGGACATCTACCATCGCGCGGCTCATCAGCCCGGCGCGCGTCACGCGCCAGCGGCGTTTCTCTCGGGCCACCTCAATCTCGACGTCCGCGGCGCGGTTCGTCGACTACGCCAGCCGGTGATGCTGGTGTGGGGAGAACAGGCGGTGGAGACCCCCGTCGAGGACGCCCGCGGCTTTCTCGCACTCAATCCGGCCCTTCAGCTCACTATCCTCGATCCGGCGGGGATGCTGCCGCACGACGAGCAAGCGGCTGAATTCAATGGGCTCGTGACGAGGTTTCTTGCCAGCGGATCGTGACTGACGCTGGCTGGCACGCGGAAGTCGTTCGCCGTAGCTTCCGACCATGGCGGATCTATCGCCCGTCACCCTCCTTCGCGCTCACTCGCGTCACGCGCCATGGAACGCGCGCGGACTCGCCGCGCACGCCACCGCGCTTGTCGACGCCGCTGCCATGCGACCGACGAACGCCGCTGCGAGAGCGTCGCTGAGCGCGCGCGCGATTCGCTTCTACGTCGCGAATGGCCTCCTCGACCGACCCGAGGGCACGGGGACCGCCGCAACCTATGGCTATCGCCACTTGCTCCAGCTGCTTCACATCAAGATTCGGCAGCGGGAGGGGCAGACGCTCGAGCGCATCAAGCCTGAGCTGGCCGAGCTGACGGGCGACGCTCTCGAGCGGCGCGTCGCGACGGCCCTCGCGCCAGCGCTTGGTGCCGGCTCCGACATCGCGGTCGCGCGCGATGGGGAGCTCGACGGCGTGTGGCGGCGGGTGCACGTCGCCGATGGCATCGAGCTGCACGTGCGCGACGACTCGCCGGCGTCATCGTCGTCAGCCGTCGTGGCGATCCGCGAAGCGGTTCGGGCCGCGCTCGGCAGAGAGGATATTCGCTGAGAGCGGCGGCAAAAAGACGCCGGGTGTCAGAACCCGCGGAGCCCGCTCGTCTCGCGCCTGAACCCCGCCTTCACGAAAGCCTCGGTCCACCGCATCGCCGCCGCGTGCAGACCATCGATCGTCTCGACCTCAACATCCCGGGGCCGCGCACTCAGCGCGTGCGACTTTCGCAGGTGCGCGAGCAGCGGGGCGGCTGCGGCCGTGACGTCGCCATCAGTCATCCACGCGGCGATCGTTATGCGCCGGCCGCGCCCCTCCACGGCCATGCCAACCCGTCCCTCTCGCGTGACGAGCAGAGCACCGCGCCCACGCGGCCGTGTCAATGACTCGAGGTCGACCCCTTCCAGCTCCAGTGCGTATGGGTTCGCCGGATCACTGGCGGCAATGACGACGAACGGGGCCGCGGAATCGGGCTCCGTCGCGCGGAGCTGCTCCACCGCCTCTGGCAGCGCGAACTGCGCGCCCGCGAGACCCCGCACGAAATAGCCTCGCCGCACCTCGCCTCGAAACTCCATCCGCTTGAGCTCGAGGTAAATGCTCCGCCAGGGCACGGGCGGGCGCTCACGACGCCACCAGTTTCGCGTGACGATGCCGTATCGCGTGAGCCATTGTTGTGCGATCGCCGCCGCGTGCTCCTCCAGAGAGAGCGTCGGACCCATCGTCCCGGGCGTGCGTACCAGCGACCACCGGCCAATCCACCCCGACACCGAGCCCCCGCGGTCTGGCCGCCGCCACCGCGGAAGCCGCCGCACCGACATGCGTCGCTGCACAACACGCCTTCCCGCGCTCGGCGCATAGTTGGCGGGAAGCCACCGCGACGGATCGTCAACGCCCGGTCGTGCCCGATTCGGCAGCGGTCGCATCCGCGTAACCTCGCGCATCGCTTCCACGGCGTCGTTCGTCACCTCGCCGGCGGCCACGAGCTCACGGAGTGCATCTCGCACACCCAGCATGGAGAGTCCCGTCGCGGCCTGCAGGTCGGGGAGAAACGACGCGCCGTACCGTGCCAACGCATCGCGCACCAGGCGCGACTGATCGCTCAACGGCAGGTCCCGAGCTGACGAGTCGATCCACAGCGCTCCACTACCACGCTCGACGAAGCGGAGCGCGTGGAGCGAGATGGTTTTCCCGGTCGCATCGACCCGCGGCGTCCCCGCCCACACAAAGCGCCCGGAGGCACCGAGCTGCGACAGCCATGCCGGTTCGTAACGCTCGAGACGGGCAGGGAGATAGTCGCGCTCCCACCCGTCGGAAGGCCGCGCCGCACCCAGCAGTTGCGTCAACGCGCGCTCGACTCCGTCTGGTCCCTGCAGCCGATGACGGGGATCGACGTGCTGCCACCGTTGAAGGAACGCGGCGAACACCGGCATCTCGACCGCCGCGATCTGCCGCCGAAGCTCGGCGAGCGCGCGCAATCGCGCGCGCTCGACGACGCGACGCGAGCACCACTCGGGCTCACGCACTTCACGACGGTATCGACCGCGCAGCAGCCGGCCACTGCGCTCCCAATCGGCCAGACGCGCGCGCACCCACGCGTCATCCCACCCATGCCGCGCGACGACATCGCCCGCCGTGACCGGGCCGGACAGCGCGAGGAATCTCGCCATCACCTCACGTCGCGCGGCGAGCGGGTCGAGCGCGGGCGTGCGCAGCGCGTCCGGCACCGCCGCCGCCGCCGGCATCTCACGGAGCTCGCCGCCCCCTCGCACCATCGCCAGCGAGTCCGCTGGCAGCGCTGCCGCATAGCGCGGGTAATCCTCGGTGAGAATGAAACGCCACTCTCGAC
>JAICNG010000153.1 GCA_025931335.1 Gemmatimonadaceae bacterium
AGGCGTCGCTCAACGTTTGTACGCTGCCGTGTTGGCTGATCGCGTCGCCGGCGCGGAGATCGTCGACGATGCGCATGTCCCGCCAGAACCGCAGGGACCGTCCGAGGTGACGGGCGACGGCTGCGCCGTCGAGGTTCGCCGGCGCCGAGTTGCCGGCGACAGCGAATGGCAGCACGGCATGCAGACCCGGATCGATCGTGTCGGCGCCGCCGCCCTTCGGCCACCAGATCACGAGCGCCAGCGCCATCGCCGCCACCGCCGGGATGCCTAACGTCGCAACGGCCTTCGGCGATGGTCGTGTCCGCGATTCGCTCGCCTCCAGCGCCTTGGCGAAGCCGCGCACGTCGGGAAAGCGATCGGCCGGTACCGCCGACAACGCGCGTCGGATCGCGCGATCGAGCGCCTCGGGGACATCCCGCGTTCCTCGGAGCGACGGGGCCGGCTCGGTGAATCGGCGCGCGATCGTCGCGCGCGGCGTGGTCCCGGAAAACGGTGGATCGCCGGCCAGCATCTCGTAGAGCACACAGGCGAGCGAGTACTGATCGCTGCGCCCGTCGAGCTCCTCGTCTCCGCTCGCCTGCTCGGGCGACATGTACGCCGGCGTCCCCACGACCATTCCCGCCGTCGTCTGCGACTCGCCGGCGGCCCGCGTGACAGCGCGCGCCACACCGAAGTCGGCGACGATCGCATGCCCCTCCTCGAGGAGGATGTTCTCGGGCTTGATGTCGCGGTGGATGACGCCGTGGCGATGCGCGTGATCGAGCGCGTCGGCCACCTCGCGCGTGATGTTCAGCGCTTCCTCGAGCGGCAGCTGGTGCTCCCGCTCGATCCGGTGCCGCAGCGATTCCCCTTCGACGCACGGAACGACGTAAAAGACCGCGCCTTCGTGCTCGCCCGAATCGAACAGCGGCAGGATGTGCGGGTGATGCAGCCCGGCGAGCAGGCGGATCTCTCGGGCGAATCGCTCGCCGCCTTTCGAGGCGCCGAGCTCAGGGTGGAGAACCTTCAGGGCGACCGCGCGATCATGGCGCAGGTCGCGTGCACGGTACACGGTGGCCATGCCACCGCGGCCGAGCTCTCGCTCGATCGTGTACCGACCGGCGAATGGTGCGTGAGAGTGCGTGACCGCGTCGTCCACGCTTCCCGCCCCGGGATTCGCTAGGGAAGCACACAATACGGACGCCTTCGGCGGTGCGCCAGAGCGTGCGCCCCTGTCGCGCCCGCCTCCCGCTGCATAACCTGCTCGGATGGCCGATCCCTCGATCCTCGTCGAGTGCGCGCGCCTCGCCGCCGGTCGCGGCGTGGGCGCCCTCGCCACGGTGGCGCGGCGCAGTGGCTCTCTCCCGATGAGCGCCACCGCGAAGATGCTCGTCACCCCTGAGGGTGCTCGACTGGGGACGGTGGGCGGCGGGTGTCTCGAGGCCGAGATCACCGAACGAGCGCTGGAGGTTGCGTCGGCGCGCGTCCCGGCGATCAGCGAGCACACACTCAACTCCGAGCTCGCCGGCGACTACGGCCTCACGTGCGGCGGAACGGCGGTGATGTTCATCGAGCCCGTATATGCCGACGACGCACTGGTCCGGGTGTACGACGCCTCCCTTGCCGCGCTGTCGCGGGGGGATCGCGCCGTGATCGTGACCGCCGCCAACTGGGACGATGGGCCACAAAAGGCGCTCGTCGCCGGCGAGCAGCTCATCGGCCGGGCGTCACCGGCGATGCGGGAAGCGGCCGCGGGCATCGACAGGCATTCCGAGCTGCCGACCCTCACGCGCCAGATCCTCACGGAGCCCCTGGTCGGCAAGCCGAGGCTGGTCGTGTTCGGCGGCGGGCACGTCGGTGCCCGGGTGGCCGAGGCCGCGGCCTTCGCCGGGTGGCGTGTGACGGTGGTGGACGATCGGGCGGAATTCGCCGACCCGGCGCGACACCCGGCCGCCGAGCGAGCCATGGCCTGTGACTATCACGACCTCCCGGCGACCCTCGGAATCGATGCGGACACGTACGTCGTCGTGGCGACGAGGGGTCATCAGCACGACGCGATCGTCGTCGATCAGGTCGCTCGGCTGGACACGCGCTATCTGGGCATGCTCGGGAGCCGGCGGAAGGTCGCGCTCACCTGGAAGCTATTGGAGGGGCAGGGGATACCGCGGACACGCCTTGACCAAATCCATGCTCCGGTGGGTCTCTCGATCGGGGCGGACACCCCCGAGGAGATCGCCATCAGCGTCGTCGCGGAGCTCGTTGCCACGCGGCGGTCGGGCTCGCGCCGGCGAGGCGGCTTGGACCTTCGGGAAATGTCCCCTCCAAAATGAACGGGAATTGCGTATGATTGTGACGTACATCACGAAGAGAGGGACATGCATCGCCATGACATTGTGCGCGCGTTGGAGGAACGACAGGTGGTACTGATGACCTACGTCTCCGGGGGACCACGCACGGTGCAGCCGCACGCGATCGTTCGAAAGCCGGACGGGACGGAGCTCCTCGAGGCGTATCAGGTTCGGGGGTACACGGAGACCGACTCGGAGCATGGGTGGAAGAGCTTCGAGATCGGGCGGATCGAGACGTTCGAGCTACTGGCCGAGCGGTTCGAGCCGCGGCGGGACTTCCGGCCGGTGAGCAGCTCGTCGGGCCAGGTGGTGGCGGCGGTGCGAGCGGCAGAGCCTTTGCAGATTTGAGGGCCATGGGCCAAGGGCCACGGGCCAGGGGTATGGAATGCAAACGGCGACGCGAGGCGTCGCCGTTTGCTCATCTCATGACCCCTCACCCGACCCGTGGCCCTTGGCCCTTCGCCCTAGACCCTTTTCCGGATCTCGACGTTCCCATTCACCGTCGTGAACGACAGCCGCGTGCCGCCCTTCCCGATCGTCGCACGCATGTTCTGCGGGTTGAAGCGGCCGGTGACGGTCAGGGGGAAGTCGCGCGATGAGAGCGAGCCATTCACCGTCGTCATGCGCAGGTCGGCGTCGAGCGCCTCGGGCAGCTCCACGATGATGGAGCCGTTCACGGTGGAGAACTCGAGATCGCCGCGGCCCAGGCTCCGCATGCTTGCGCGGATGCTGCCATTCACGGTCGATGCGCTCACCGGGCCGCCATCGGAGATGGCGTCGACTCCGCCGTTCACCGACGAGGCATTCACTTCGCCGGTGGCGCCGCGCACGTCGACGCTCCCGTTGACGGTGCCGACGTTGACGTTCACGCCGCGGGGGACGCGCACGGTGAACTCGACCTCGGTGTCGTTGTCATCGTGGCGATCACGGTTGCGGCGCCGGGGCGAGTGGTAGCCGTTCTCGTCGCAGGTCGCCTCGCCCCAGATGGCGCAGATGAAGACGTTCTCGTCGTTGGCGCCGTACCGCTTGACCTCGATCCGCACGTCGTCGCTGTCGCCGCGACGGTTCCGCTTGATGGCGGTGACTTCCACCTGGTTGCCCGATGCGGACATCACCTCGACGTCGCCGTTGATGTTCTGGAGCTTCACCCACTGTCCGGCGGCGACGGCGCCCTCCCAGCGAAAGTCGCGGGCGCTTTCCTGTTGCGCGACGAGGGCCGGTGCGCTGAGGGCGAGGAAAAAGGAAGCAAGGACAAGACGCATGGTGATCACTCCCGGTCGCGGCTCGTGCCGCGCTGAATGTAGATGCCGCCACTGAACGAGGAGGCGCCAATGCGCGCGCCGCCGTCGCCGACCTGGAACTCGTACTGCCTGCCGTGCCGCTGCCCCGGATTGAGCGTGATCGGGAAATCGCTGTCGATCGTCCCGCTGAACGTCTCGACCGAGATCAGCGCGCCTAACGTCTGGGGAAGCACCAGCCGCACGTCCCCCGAGTGTGAGGCGAAGTCGTAGCGCCCGCCCCGCTCGGTGCGTCCCTCGAACTCGACCGACCCGCTAACCGTCTCGGCGCGCACGGATCTGGATCGCACGTTGTGCAACGTGAGATCGCCGCTGACGGTTTCGAGTTCGACCCCGCCGCTGACGTCGGTAACGCCGATCTCCCCGCTCATCGCCTCGCCGCGCAGGTCGCCCTGCACACGCGAGATCTGCACGTCACCCGACATGCTCTCGAAGCTCACCCGCGTGGACGCATCGTCGATCACGACGTCGCCGGTGGTCGTCGCGACATCGACCTCGCCTTTCACGCCACGCACCGACACGTCGGCGGAGCCCGCCGCGACGGTGAGGCGCGTGCCTTCCGGAACGCTGACCTCCACCCGCGTGTCGCCGCGGCGGCTCCGAACACCCCGGGTGCCGATCTCGATGTACGACGGGGACGCATCGACGCGAACCTGACCGCGCTCGCTCTCCGCTCGCACCCTCACCTCGCTCCGCGACCACCCGGTGACGATGATCTCGCCGGCGTGGAGCTGAATGTCGACGGCGCCGTTTCGCGCCAGGGGAAGCAGCGTGTCGACGGTCGACGTGTACTCGACGTCGCGATCCCGGTCGCGGTCCTTGTCCTTGTCCTTCTCTTGTGCGTTGGCGGACAGGGCGAAGGCCGTCATCAGCCCCATCGCCCACAGATATCGTGAATGCATTCTCGCGTTCTCTATCAGGAGCGGGCGGGCAGCGATGCCACCGTCCGCAGGATGGCGACCTTCTTGGTCATGGCGCGCGCGAGCTGGTCAGCGAGGAAATCGCTGGCCGGGTCACGCTCCAGGGCCGCGCGGCTTTCGGCAATCGCGCGGTCGATGAGCTCCAGGTTTTTCTCCAGCACGCCGATCGTGGTCGAGTCGAACTCCGCGCGACGCTGACTGACGATCGCGCGAAGCTCGGCGACATCACGAGCATACTCGGATCCCTCGGCGACTTCGGAGGGCGCTGGCGTACCCGCGACGGGACCCACTTCACGGCGCGTCGCCGGGACACGTGAGTCCGACGCGAGCGTCGCCGCTGGCTGGCTGTCCTGCGCCAGGGCCGTCGTCTCAGGCGTCTGCACGACGGCCGGCCCGGCCGTCACCACGACTGGCTGCGTCGCCGGCTCGGAGGTGAGGTAGTAGGTCACGCCCGCCGTCACCGCGACCAGACCCGCGGCCGCAGCGCCCAGCCACCAGGCGCGGTGCAGCACGGCGCGCCGCGACACAGCGCGCGTCCCGGTCTGCTCCAGTGCGATCACCGGCGCCTGAATGCGCGCCTCGATCTCCGGCCACAGATCGCGCGAGGGAACGAGCCCGGGCAGCGACGCCGCCTGGGCGCGAATCGACCTGAGGTCAGCGACGAGCGCCGTGCACCGCGCGCAGTCCGCGACGTGGCGCTCCAGCATGGTGCGCACCGTGGCGTCGACGTCGTGCTCGAGCCAATCGGACAGCCGCTC
>JAICNG010000138.1 GCA_025931335.1 Gemmatimonadaceae bacterium
AACCGTCTGCATTTGGCAAAGACGCTCATGTCCGGCGGCAATCTCCTGCTGCTCGACGAGCCGACAAACGATCTCGACATCGACACGCTGCGCGCGCTCGAGGACGCGCTGGTCGACTTCGCGGGGTGCGCGGTCGTCATCTCGCACGACCGTTGGTTCCTCGATCGCATCGCGACGCACATCCTCGCGTTCGAGGGGAACTCGGAGGTCGTCTGGTTCGAGGGGAACTACGGCGCGTACATCGAGGACCTCCGCAAGCGGAAGGGTCCCGATGCCGATCAACCGCACCGCATCGCGTACAAGAAGCTGGTGCGCACGTAGCCTCCGAGGAGATTCGACATGGCGACCGCAGTGGCGCCACCCAGAAGCGATCCGGAGCTGCCGGCCTCCGTCGTCAGGCGCTTATCGACGCTCGACCGGTTTCTCCCGCTCTGGATCTTCGCCGCGATGGCGCTCGGGCTCCTGCTCGGACGCGCCTTCCCAGGACTCGGCGCCGCCCTCGATCGGGTGAAGGTGGCGGGCGTCTCCGTCCCGATCGGCATCGGCCTCCTGTGGATGATGTATCCGGTGCTGGCGAAGGTCCGCTACGAGACGATCGGCAAGCGCATCACCGACACGAAGCTCCTCGGCACCTCACTGTTCTTCAACTGGGTGCTGGGTCCCATCGTGATGTTCGTCGTCGCGTGGACCTTCCTGCCCGACCTGCCGGCGTATCGCAACGGGCTTATCCTTATCGGGCTCGCGCGCTGCATCGCGATGGTGCTGATCTGGAACTCGCTGGCGCGCGGCTCGAGTGAGCTGGCGGCGGTGCTGGTCGCCCTCAACTCGGTGTTCCAAATCCTCACCTACAGCGTCCTGGGCTGGTTCTTCCTGACCGTCGTTCCGGGATGGTTTGGCGCCGAGACGGCGGTGGTGAACGTTTCGATGTGGGCGATCGCGAAGAGTGTGCTGATCTTCCTCGGCATCCCGCTGCTCGCGGGGTATCTCACGCGACGCATGCTCATCGCACGGCGCGGCGAGCCATGGTACACGAACACGTTCATGCCGAAGTTCGGGCCGACCGCGCTCGTCGGGCTCCTGTACACGATCGTGCTGATGTTCGCGATGCAGGGCGATCGCATTCTCGAGCTGCCCTTCCACGTCCTGCGGATCGCCGTGCCGCTGCTCGTCTACTTCGTGGTGATGTTCGGGCTGGCGTTCATGCTGTCGAAGAAGCTGGGCTTCAGCTACGAGGAGACGGCCTCGCTCTCGTTCACCGCCGCGGGGAACAACTTCGAGCTGGCGATCGCGGTGGCGGTGGCGACGTTCGGTATCGCGTCCGGGGAGGCGCTCGCCGCGGTCGTGGGGCCGCTCATCGAGGTGCCGGCGCTCATCGGTCTCGTGTACGTCTCGCTCTGGGCCCGGCGCAGGTTCTTCGCGACGGCGCCGCTACTTCGCCACTAGCGGCGCGGGGAGCGCGAGCGACTGGTGCGCGGCAATGCCGGCCGTCACGCCATCGGACGATGCCCAGGTCGCGTTGTGCGCCGGGCGTGCGGCGTCGCCGGCGGCGAAGACGCCGGGCACCGTCGTCTCCTTGCGGTCGCCCGTGCGGATGACCGGACCAAATGGTCCGTCATCGAAGGCGCAGCCGAGCTGTTCGGCGAGCGGGCTTGCCTGACGAGTGCGCGATGCGGTGAACAGCGCGTCGAGGGGCACCACCCGGCCGTCGGCGAGCCGCACACCGTCGAGGCGTGGCGGCTCGCCAAGTAGTCCTTGGACCGGCGTGGATTCAATGCGCACGCCGCGCGCGTCGAGCGCGGCCCGCTGTGCCTCGTCGGGTTCGATAGCGCCGTTGGTGAAGAGCGTCACCTCCTCGCTCCAATCAGGGAGAAGGAGCGCCTGGTGTACGGCTGACGCTGCCGTTGCGAGTACGGCCAGACGACCTCCGGCGACTTCGAAGCCATGGCAATACGGGCAATGCAGCACCGTTGCACCCCAGCGCTCGCGCAGCCCGGATAGCTCGGGCAGCTCGTCGACGACGCCGGACGCGAGCACGAGCCGTCGCGCGGAATAGGTCGCTCCGGACGCGATCGACACCTCGAACCCGTCGTCGTGTTGGCGCGCCTCGGTGGCCTCGGCGTCAATGAACTGCGCCGTGGGATACGCCTGAACCTGAGCTCGCGCGATCTCGATGATTGCTGCCGGTGCTTTCCCGTCCTGGCCAAAGAAGCCGTGAGAGGCGCGCGCGAAGCGATTGCGGGGCCGGCCCGCATCGACGACGAGTACGCGCCGGCGTGCTCGAGCCAGCTGCATTGCGGCGGAGAGTCCGGCGAAGCTCCCGCCGATCACGATCACGTCATGCGACATAGGGGAGAAACGAGGTGGGTCGTTGGCGTCTACCCGACGCGTAGTCAATGGTCGAGCCCGATCAAAAGTGCCCGGTATCTTCGCCAACGCTACGCAACCTCCTCGAACCGCTCGAACCGGTACGCCAGCGCCGGCCCGCCGTCCCCCTCGTACGCGAGATGCGCGATGAGCATCGTGAACGGCTCGATGTACCGTGCGGATCGCAGCGGGCCAGCGTCTGTTGGATCGAAGCCCACGTCGCGGATGAGACCGGCCGCGACGTCCTTCGCATCGTCGTCATTTCCGCAGTACAGCATGCTGGGCGGCGTGCCGGCGCCCCGGGCATTGAAGACGGCGAAGAGCACCTCGCTCGGGACGGTTCCGAACGCGGACACGACAGCCGCACGCCGCACCTTCTTCGCCAGCTCCTCCGCCCCGGAGGATATGTGCGCGACCACGAGCGCGGTGTTCGCGGCGTTCATCGGCAGCGAGCATGTCACGATGACCTTGCCCGATACTTTCCCGGCCTGCCGCAGCACGTCGTCGACACGATTCCAGTGCACCGCGAGCAGGAGCACGTCCGCATCGGCCGCCGCCTCGCCAGGGGTTCCGGCTCGCGCACGCCCACCCGCGTCGCGCGCCAGCCGTTCGAGCTTCTTCTGGCTTCGCGCGTAGCTGAAGACGACGTCGTGCCCGGCGCGAGCGAAGATCGTCCCGAGCTTCCCGCCCATCAAGCCGGAGCCAAGAATACCGACGCGCATGCTGCTCTCCTTCGTTAGGTGCCCGCTGGGTTCCGTCGCTACCGTTCGCTCGGCTCTCCCGACCGCACGAGATTCGCCCAGTCGAGCTCCGCCCAGTCGAGCTCCTCCTCGAGGCGCTGGAACGCGGCGTCGCCGATGATACCGGCGGCGCGGAGCGCGACAAGGCGGCGCCGCTGCGCTTCGGTCGCGGCATGAACGACTCCCGCATCATCACCCCGGCCGTCGGTGGCTTCGGCAATCCCATGGTCCCCCGAGTCGCTCGCGTTCGCCCGGTCGCCGACCTGGTCTTTCTCCGCGCGGCGCAACTGAAGCTCGTACCGCTGCCGCACCAGGTCGGCGGTCTCCGCTCCAGGATATGCAGCCGCCGCGGTCAACGCTGCCCGCATCGTCTCCACACGGGCGAGCCGAACCTCTCGATCGACCGTGCCATCGTCCTCGAGACGCAGGCGCACCATGAGCGGTCGAAGTGTCAGCCCCTGCAGAACGAGTGTGCCGAGTACCACGCCGAACGCTGTCGTGAGAATGAGATCGCGAAAGGGGAAACTCGTCGGGAGCGCGAGTGCCGCGGCAAGGGTGACGATGCCGCGCATGCCGCACCACCCGACCACCGCGGCGCCTCGGCCGCTAAGGGCAACGGCATCGCGCGGGCGGGGCGCGCCGTCGGCACGCGGGCGGCACCGCCACCGGCTTAACGCTGCCGCGCCAGTGACCCACGCGATCCGCGCGAGGATGACCACGAGAGTTATCACCGCCGCGATGGCGGCGTATCGCACTCCCATCGCCCCCGTCGCACGCGCGGCGATGGATTTGAGCTGAAAGCCGACGAGGATGAACGCGAGCACGTTGAGCACGAATACGGCGACCTCCCACACCGCGAACGAGGGGATACGGATGCGTGCGGGGAGGATCTCGGGCGCGCGGCGAGCCGCCGCGATGGCGAATACGACCATCGTGATGATGCCCGACAGATGGAGCTGCTCGGCGAGAATCCACACGAAGAACGTGGTACAGAACTGCACCACCACCGCCGTCGCGACGTCGTGGATGCGTGCGGTGACGAAGAGCGAGAGGCGTGAAAGCACGAGCCCCAGGGCGACGCTTCCGACGGTGACCACGAGCAGCGTCGGCAGCACGCTCCACCCGGCCAGCGACCCGGCCATCGTGGCGCCCACGGCGAGCCGGTAGACGAGCAGCGCGCTCGCGTCGTTGAAGAGGCTTTCGCCCTCGAGGATCACGAGCAGCCGGTTCGGCGGCCGCAGTTGCTTGAGCACCGTCGTGGCCGCGGCCGCATCCGGTGGCGCAACGATGGCGCCGAGCGCGACCGCCGCTGCCAAAGGCATGTCGGGCACGAGCAGGCGCGCGACGACCGCGACGGCGATGATGGTAAGCGCGACGGCACCGAGCGCCAGGCTCGCGATCGCGCGCCAGTTCGCTCGGAGGTCTCGCGGCGACGAGTCGAACGCGGCGTCGACGAGGACAGGGGCGACGAAGAGCGCGAGCGCAAGCTCGGGATCGAGCACCAGCGAGGGCACGCCGGGGATGAGCGCGAGCGCGGCGCCGGCGAGCGCCACGAGCGCCGGGTACGGCGCGCCGATGCGCCGCGAGATGGCGGCGAGCGCGGCACCGCCCAGCAGCATCGCAATGACGACCTCGAACACCCTCATCGCTGCTTCTTCGCTTCCGCTTCGCTCATTGGGTAGGAGAGCTTGTCGGCCTGAAAAGCGCTGTCAAGTAGATCGGGGACGCCAAGCGAGTATCGTGAAGCCCATGGACGAAAGCCGGATCGGACGCCTGATTCGAGGTCAACTCCCGAACCTGAGGCTCGTGTGATGCCCGCTGACTCCACCACCGGACCGGTCGCCCGACGCGCGACGGCCGCCGATCTGCCGAGGATCGGTCACCTGGGCGCGCTCCTGGTCAAGGAGCATTACGACTTCGACACCCTGCGCTTCCTGGCTCCCAGGAACCGGACGCCGGCGGACTATGCCTTGTTCATGAGGTCGCAGCTGGACAACCCGGACGTCGCCGTCCTCGTCGCCGATGACAACGGCGACGTGATCGGCTACTCGTACTCGGCAATCGAGGGATACGACTACATGTCGCTCCGGGGGCCGGCCGGTGTCGTGCACGACATCATCGTGGACCCGGAGTACCGCGGTCGCGGTGTCGGGCGGCTGCTGCTCGAAGCGACACTTCAGCTCCTGAAGTCACGCGGTGTCCCACGCGTGGTACTGACGACGGCGGAGCAGAACGAGTGGGCGAAGCGGCTGTTCGAGAGCGTCGGGTTCCGGCGGACCATGATCGAGATGACGCGGGAGCTGGACGATCCCGCGCACTAGGTCTCGGTCTTCAGGGATTCCGGAAGCTCCGACTAGCGGGGCCACGGACGGCCGAACTGCCAAATGACCCGAATAACAACACGAAT
This sequence comes from Gemmatimonadaceae bacterium, assembly GCA_025931335.1. Taxonomy (GTDB): domain Bacteria; phylum Gemmatimonadota; class Gemmatimonadetes; order Gemmatimonadales; family Gemmatimonadaceae; genus JAICNG01. Next base: position 5,512 of record JAICNG010000138.1, read on the forward strand.
TGCCCGAATTGCTCCAGGCGCCGCGCAGTCTCTACGCGCAAACACAACGACACATATTGTGCTCCTGGGGAGCCCGAGGGGCACGACGCAAAATTCGCGTAATTCGTGTTGTTATTCGGGGCAGTTCGCAGTTCAGGGCCACTGCGCGGATCACGGTGCACGGAGCCAGGTACGGCGAGGCCTCGCAGAAGATGATCGATCGCTGAATGGTCAGCCGACACGACGACTTGGAGAAGATCACATGAGGTCCACACGGATGCTCCGACACCTCACCCTTTCCGCGCTCCTTCTCACGGTTGCCGGCATCGCCGCCGCGCAACGACCGGAGCCCCGCGTCCTCGTTTTCTCCAGAACCCTCGGCTACCGACACAGCTCGATCGAAGCTGGAATCGCGGCGGTCCAGAAGCTCGGGCGCGAGAACGGCTTCGCCGTCGAGGCGACGGAGGACGCGAGCGTGTTCACCGAGCGCAACCTGAAACGCTTCAACGCGGTCGTCTTTCTCAACACCACCGGCGATGTCCTCGACGCGAGACAGCAGGATGCCTTCGAGCGCTTCATCCAGGCGGGCGGCGGCTGGGTCGGCGTCCACTCCGCGACCGACACCGAGTACGAGTGGCCGTGGTACGGGCGACTCGCTGGCGCCTACTTCGAGAGCCATCCCAACAATCCCAACGTCCGAGTGGGCACGTTTCGCATTCTGGACAAGAGCCACCCGGCAACCGCGGGGTTCCCCGACTGGTGGGAGCGGGAGGACGAGTTCTACAACTTCAAGTCGATCGACCGCGACATCCGGGTGCTCATCGTCATCGATGAAACTACTTATGAGGGCGGCACGAACGGCGCGCGTCACCCGATGAGCTGGTACCACGCGTACGACGGTGGCCGCGCGTTCTACACGAACATGGGGCACACGGAGGGCACGTTCTCCGAGCCGCTGTTCCTCCGTCACCTCCTCGGCGGCCTGCGCTACGCGATCGGGACGGATTCGCTGAACTACGGGCGGGTGCGTCCGGAGGAGAATCGCTTCACGAAGGTCGCGCTCGTCGAGCAGCTGAACGAGCCAGTGGAGCTCGCGGTGCTGCCTGACGAGCGCGTGCTGTTCATCGAGCGGCGGGGCGCGGTCAACCTCTATCGCCCGGCGACCGGCCGGTCCACGAAGCTCGCGACGATCCCCGTCACCAACCAGTACACGAGTGGGGACCAGGGCGAGGATGGTCTCCTCGGACTGGCCGCCGATCCGAATTTCACGAGCAACGGGTGGATCTACCTGTACTATTCGCCCGCGGGACCGGACCCGAAGAACGTCCTCGCCCGGTTCACGATGAAAGG
>JAICNG010000180.1 GCA_025931335.1 Gemmatimonadaceae bacterium
ATGATGCGCACCTTCTGAAGCATCTGCCTGACGATCACGCCAATGTGCTTGTCGTTGATCTTCACGCCCTGCAGGCGATACACCTCCTGCACCTCGTTGAGCAGATACTCCTGCACCGCCCGCGGTCCCTTGATCCGCAGAATGTCGTGCGGATTCACCGGGCCTTCCGACAGACGGTCACCGGCACGCACGCGGTCGCCCTCGTGCACGCGAAGGTGCTTGCCGGCGGGAACCTCGTACAGCTGTGCTTCCTGCGATTCATCGGCGACCGGGTAGCCATCCGGTCCGTTGCGCGTCGGCTGCACGAAGACCTCGCGCTTGCCGCGCTTGATCTCGCCGAACCGCACCGTGCCGTCGATCTCCGAGATCGTCGCCGGATCCTTCGGCCGCCGCGCCTCGAACAGCTCGGCGACGCGCGGCAGGCCACCGGTGATGTCGCGCGTCTTGTACGCCTCACGACCGATCTTCGCGAGAATGGTTCCCGCGCCGATCTTCTCCCCATCATCGACGGTCAGCTGCGCGCCGACCGGGATGACGAAGTCACGCAGACGCTTCTCCTTCCCGCCCTTCTCCTGCACGATCTCGATGTGCGGGTGGAGCCGCTTCTCGCGATCCTCGATGATCACGCGCTGACGCAGCCCGGTGAGCTCGTCGAGCTCCTCGGTGACCGACTCGTCCTCGACGATGTCGACGAAGCGAACCGTCCCTTCGACGTCGGCGATGATCGGGTTCGTGTACGGATCCCAGGTGAAGATCACCGTGTCTTTCTTCACTTCCTCACCGTCGGCGACCATGAGGAGCGCGCCGAGGGGCACCGCGAAGCGCGACGCGACCGGCGCGTTCTTCTCCGCCGATCCGCGAATGATGAGATCACCTTCGTACGAGGTGACGATGCGCTGGCCGTCGGGATTCTCGACGTGCACGAGCCGCTCACCGTACTCGACGACTCCCGCGACCTTCGACTTGCGGGCCGTCTGCTCGGCGATGCGCGCCGCCGTTCCACCGATGTGGAAGGTCCGCAGCGTCAGCTGCGTTCCCGGCTCACCGATAGACTGCGCGGCGAGGATGCCAACCGCCTCGCCGAGGTCGACCATGAGCATCGTCGCCAGGTTGCGGCCGTAACACATCTGGCAGAGCCCGCGTTTGGCCTCGCACGTGAGCACCGAGCGGATCTTCACCGTCTCCAACCCGGAATCCTCGATCGCCCGAGCAGTCTCCTCGTCAATGAGCAGGCCCGCCTCGACGAGCAGCTTCGGCCGACCCGATTCGTCACGCTCGTGCGGATCCTCGACATCCTCGGCCGCGACGTTGCCGACGATGCGCTCGCCCAACGGCTCGATGATGTCCTCCCCTTCCTTCAGCGCGCCGACCTCCAGTCCGAGGATGGTGCCGCAATCCTCTTCGGTGATCGTCACGTCCTGCGCGACGTCGACGAGACGACGCGTGAGGTAGCCGGCGTCCGCGGTCTTGAGCGCGGTGTCGGCCAGACCCTTGCGAGCGCCGTGCGTCGAGATGAAGTACTCGAGCACGGAGAGTCCTTCGCGGAAGTTCGACTTGATCGGGCTTTCGATGATCTCGCCGATACCGCCGGTGAGCTTCTTCTGCGGCTTCGCCATCAGTCCGCGCATCCCCGCCAGCTGACGGATCTGGTCGCGGCTGCCGCGGGAGCCGGAGTCGAACATCATGAACACCGGGTTGAGCCCGCTCTTCGACTTCGACATCGCCTTCACCATGGCGTCGGCGATATCGTTGTTCGCGTGCGTCCAGGTGTCGATCACCTTGTTGTAGCGCTCACCGTTCGTGATGTTGCCCGTCTGGTAGGCGCGCTGGAACCGCTCGACGCGGGTCTCCGCTTCCTCGAGCAGCGTCTCCTTCTCGCCCGGGATCTCGAGATCCTCGACGCCGATGGACACGCCGCCCATCGTCGCGTAGCGGAAGCCGAACTCCTTGAGCCGGTCGAGGAACGCGACCGTCCCGGACAGCCCGGAACGCCGGTACGCCTCGAAGACGAGCTCCGAGAGCGCCTTCTTCTTCATCTCGCGATTCTGGAACGGAATCACGTCGGGGATGATGCTGTTGAACAGCACGCGTCCCGCCGTCGTCCGCTCCCAACGTGCCGCCGTGCCGCCCTCGCGCACGAGGAACTGCACCGGCGCGTGATACGTCAGTCGCCCGACGGCGAGGGCGGCCTCGATCTCCGCCAGCTCCGTGAACCGGGGCGCCTCGGTGGCCTTCGCCGGATCGATCGGCGCCCGCGTCAGGAAGTAGCAGCCGAGCACGATGTCCTGGCTCGGCTCGGCGACGGGCCGGCCATCCGACGGCTTGAGGATGTTGTTCGACGACAGCATGAGGAGGCGCGACTCGAGCTGCGCCTCGAACGACAGCGGCACGTGCACCGCCATCTGGTCGCCGTCGAAGTCGGCGTTGAACGCCGCGCAGACGAGGGGGTGAATGCGAATGGCCTTCCCCTCGACGAGCACGGGCTCGAACGCCTGGATGCCCAACCGGTGGAGTGTGGGCGCCCGGTTGAGGAGCACCGGATGATCCTTGATGATCTCCTCGAGGATCTCGTACACCTCCGGGCTCTCGCGCTCGACGATCTTCTTCGCGCGCTTCACCGTTTCGGCGATTCCCTTCTCCACCAGCTTGTGGATGATGAACGGCTTGAAGAGCTCGAGCGCCATCGCCTTCGGGAGTCCGCACTGGTGCAGGCGGAGCTCCGGGCCGACGACGATCACCGAGCG
>JAICNG010000179.1 GCA_025931335.1 Gemmatimonadaceae bacterium
GGCCGTGCGCCTGGTGGCGACGACGCGCTGCAGCCGCCCGCGGTCGATGATCGCCACGCGGTCACACAAGCGCTCGAGCTCGTCGAGGTTGTGCGACGCGATGAGCATCGTGCGCTCCGGTGAGCGCAGCCGCTGAACCAGATCGCGGAAGCGCTGAGTCCAGACGGGATCGAGCCCGTGCGTCGGCTCGTCGAGGATGAGCACCTGCTCGTCGCGGAGCAGCGCCTGCGCGAGACCGAGGCGCTGCAGATTCCCCTTGGACAGCGCTTTCAGCTTCTTGACTCGGTGCTCTCCGATCCCGAGCTCCTCGATCACCGCCTCGACGCGCTGGCGCGCCACCTCGGCCGGCAGCCCGGCCAGGACCGCCAGGCGCTCCAGCGTTCCCTCGAGCGTCCACTGCGGGTTGAGCGTGACCAGCTCCGAGAGATACCCGATCCCGTTCCGCTCGATGTAGGGGCGCGGCGCCGTGTCGGCGATCGTCACCCGCCCCGCCGTCGGTGGCAAGTAGCCGAGCAGCAGCGAGATGAGCGTGCTCTTCCCGGCGCCGTTAGGCCCGGCGAGCCCCATGATCTCCCCGCGCCCGATGGTGAGCGTGAACTCTTCCACCGCGCGCACGGACGGGCGGAAGAGGGACTTATAGGTTTTCGAGACGGAATCGAATGCGATCACGCCGGCGGGCGCTGGATGGCGGGGGCCCCCGGGCCGGGTGGCGCCAGCGGAGCGCAGGCCATCCAGGGGCCCTGCCCCGCGCGCGTGAGGAACCGCTGGCCCTCGTCCAGGCGTCCCAGTCGAACGAGCGAGCAGCCGAGGTATCCCATCGACGTGCGGTCGCGCGGCTGAAGCTCGAGTGCGCGCACGAATGCGCGCCGCGCCGCGTCGTAGTTGCGCAGCGTGAGGAAATAGCTTCCCAGCTCCCGATGCGCCTGGTAGTTCCGCGGGTCGAGCTGTACCGCTCGCGTGATCTCACGTCCGGCGGTGGCGAAGTCGCCCTGGTCGCGCGCCACCCGTCCGAGCCAGATGTGCGGCATCGCATCCTCGGGACGAGCGTTCGCGGCATCCTGGAACTCGGTGCGCGCGAGCGCGAGACGACCGCCACGGTACGCCTCCGTCCCGCGGCGCATCGCGGCGCTCGGGCCGCCCCCTTCGAAGTAGTACCAGGCCGCACCCGCCGCACCGAGCACGAGCAGCAGCGCAACGATCGGGAGCCAGGGAATGCGCGACCGACGCGCGGGGGGCACGGGTGTCGGTGCGACGGTGGCCGACGTTCCCACCGGAGCGGCCGCGGTCGCGCTCGTACTCGCGCCAGCGCTCGACGCTTCCGCGCGGAGCCCTTCATCCAGTCGCGTGTACGCGGTGCGCGCCGCTTCGATGTCGGCGCTCGTCGGCCGGTACTCGGTGCGCTTCACGCGATCGCGCGCGGCAAGAAAATCGAGCAGCGAATGTGCCTGCTCGATCGAGATCATGTTGCGCTGGCGGAGCTCCTGGATGAGCGGTTGCCCACCCAGCGCCGAACCGCCGAGCAGCGCACGCATGCCGACCTCGACCGCATTCCAAATGTCGAGGAGGTCGGCGGCGATCTCTTCCGGGTTCTGCGAAATGTCCACCCGCGCCACGAGCGGGCGTGCGGGGGCGAGTGCCGCCATCGCGGCACGGTGGTGCGCCGTGATCACCGCACGATGCGCAGGAGTCCGGCGTCCGCGCTGCCGCGGATGAAGCTCTCGGCGTTGTGGGTCGGGATCATGATGCCGGTGAGCGAGTAGCCGCGACGAGCCTCGTTATGCATGAACTCCTGCACCGTGCGTCCCGCCCACTGCTTGTTGGCGTCACGCATCTCGCGGACGATCTGATCCCAGCTGCCGATGTACTCGCGCCCCTCGCGTGTCATGATGCGGTGGCGCGGCTCGATCGGATCGCGCTGGTCGGCGAGCTCGCTCAGCAAGGCGCCGAAGAGCTCGAGCTGCCCCTGCTGATTGTCCCCCGACCGCTGGTCGTTGAATCGCCCCTCGATCTCGGAGAGCATCTCGTCGACGTCGTCCGGCTCCCCCGCCAGCTCGCCCAGCCGCTCGTCCCAGGGCCGCAGCTCCGGATCGTCATCCTGCAGGCGGTAGATCGACTTCTTGAGCTCCACGAGACGCCAGATCCCGAGCTCATCCCAGTGATCCTCGGGCGTCGTGCGGTCGAGGTGATACAGCGCCGCCTCGTAGTCGCCACGATCGTACAGGATGTTCGCGAGGTATATGCGCGCCTCGGCGTGGTCGTCGTCGATCTGGAGCGCACGGCGCAGCATCGACACGGCCGCGTCTTCCTCACCCAGCCGATGCTGCGTGTAGCCGAGAAGGGCGACACCTTCAGCCATCTCGGGCGCTTGCTGCACCGAGATCTCGAAGAACTCGCGCGCCTCGTCGAAGAGGCTCTCGCGGAAGAGCGCGCGTCCCACCTGAAGCATGAGGTCGAGATCGTCGCGATACCCGAGCTCCAGGATGCGGCGGAACGTCTTCACGCCCGCTTCCTGCTGCCCGAACTTCATCAGTGTCTCGCCGAGCCCCGCGAGCGCGTCCTCGTGCTCCGGATCGAGCACCAGCGCTTCCTCGAAGCTCCGGCGCGCCCACGCGTACTCCTCCCGCGCGAGCCGGGCGTACCCCACCCCGATGTGGAGCTCCACCGAATGCGGGTAGAGCGCCAACCCTTCGCGAAGTACCTCGAGCGCTTCCTCGTACTGCCCCTCGTTATAGAGCTGATGGGCGCGCTCGTCGTACTCTTCGGAACTCAGGAACGGGGAAGGCATGTCCAGCGGCACCTCCAACCGGAAGGGTAGGCCTCAC
>JAICNG010000185.1 GCA_025931335.1 Gemmatimonadaceae bacterium
GAGCGCTACTTCGCCCCGTCGCTCGCCGCACGCATCGCCAGCGCCCCCGACGCGGTGCGGCTCGGCGGCGACAAGCGCGCAATCGCCGTGCTGTTCAGCGACATTCGTGGATTCACCGCGCTCTCGGAGTCGATGAATCCCGACGACATGGCGACGCTGCTCAGCGAGTACTTCACCGAGATGGTCGACTGCGTGTTCCGCCATGGGGGGACGCTCGACAAGTTCATGGGCGATGCGGTCATGGCACAGTGGGGAGCGCCGATCGCGGCGGAGGACGATGCGGATCGCGCCATGACGGCGGCGCTGGACATGATGCGCGGCCTCGATGAGCTGAACAAGAAATGGCGCGCGGCGGGAAAGCCAACCCTGCAGATCGGCATCGGGCTGAACTTCGGCGAGGCGTTCGCCGGGAACATCGGATCGGAGAAGCGACTCGAGTTCACCGTGATCGGCGATGCCGTGAATACGGCCAGCCGGTTGTGCTCGGCCGCCGAGGGTGGGGAGATTCTGCTCACCGACGAGATGCGGCGCGCGCTGCGTCATCCGCCGCGGCTGAAGGAACGTGCGCCCATGGAGCTGAAGGGAAAAGCGCAGGCCGTCCCCGTGTATTCGGTCGTTCGCGGATGACCGCGACCGCGGCGCGGGGATCCCACGCTCCACCCGGGTACGAGCGCGTGCGCCGGCCGGGAGTCGAGACCGTCGCGCGCGCGACGTTGACCCGCCCGGTCACGGAGGCGCTCGCCGCCGGCACGCTGTACGATTACGCCGCGCATCACCCCGACGCGCGCGCGATGCACGGGCGAGGGATAGCCTATGCCGTCCCCCTGCCCGACGGTGCGACGCGCGTCGTCGTCCGGCGTTCACGTCATGGCGGTTGGCTCGCGCCCCTCACAGGAGAGGTTTTTCTCGCGCCCACGCGTGCGCCGCACGAGCTCGAGGTATCGCTGCGCCTGGCGCGCGAGGGCATTCCGACGCCCGAGGTCGTCGCCTACAGCACGTACGAGGTCGCACCGCTCCTGCGGCGCGTCGATGTCGTCACGCGCGAGGTTCCCGAAGCGCTCGACCTCGCCGCGATGCTGGAGCGCGATCGCGATCCCGCCTCGGTGCGCGACGCGGTGCGCGTGGTGGCCAGGCTCCTGGCCCGTATGGCGGCGGCAGGGGTGCGGCATCCCGATCTGAACGTGCGCAACGTGCTGATCGCTCGCGACGGCAATGGCCAGCGCGAGGCGTGGCTGCTCGACGTCGATCGCGTATGGTTCGATACGCCGAAGCATCCGCGCGTGCGGGAAGCCAACCTGAGCCGATTCGCTCGCTCGGCACGGAAGCTTCGTGAGCGAGAGGGATTGCCCGTGGGCGATGGGGAGCTGGCGTTGCTCGCGGCCCTCGCGCGCGAGGAGGAGGAGGCGCTTCCCTGATCGCCACCCCGCTGGATCGGGTTTGCATCGTGATGATGAGCGCGGTCGGCGACGCGGTGCACGTGCTGCCGCTCGTCACCGCGCTCAAGCGTCACCACCCTCGGGCGCGCATCACCTGGATCCTCCAGCCCGGTCCTGCGTCGCTGGTGCGCGGGCATCCGGACGTCGACGAGATCATCCTCTTCGAGCGCAAGAAGGGATGGCGCGCGTTCGCGGACATCCGCCGCGCGCTGCGGGACCGATCGTTCGACGTGGTGCTCTCACTCCAGGTGTACTTCAAGGCGGGCGTCATCACCGCGCTCACCCGCGCGCCGGTGAAGCTCGGCTTCGATCGCGCGCGGGCGCGCGATCTGAACTGGCTGTTCACGACGCACCGCGTGCCCGCGCGTGGCAATCAGCACGTCCAGGACCAGTACTTCGAGTTTCTCGAGACGCTGGGCGTACCGCACGAGCCGGTGACGTGGAATCTCGGCCCGTGGCCGCACGAGGCGGAGGCTCGACGCGCATTCGTGGCGACGCTTCCCCGCCCCACCGTTACCCTCGTTCTGGCGACGAGCAATCCGCAGAAGGACTGGATCCCGGAGCGATGGGCCGAGCTCGCGGACGTGCTATACGAGGATTTCGGTCTGCGGCCCGTGCTCGCCGGCGGACGGAGCGCGCGCGAGCTGACGGTGCAGGACACGATCATCGGGCTGGCACGCCACGAGCCCCACTCGACGTTAGGCGTGCCGCTCCGCGAGCTGGTGTGGCTCATCGACGCGTCGGAGCTGGTGATCTCGCCGGACACCGGCCCGCTGCATATGGCGGTGGCGCTCGACACGCCGGTCATCGGCCTGATGGGATACAACAACCCCAAGCGGATCGGCCCGTACCGGAAGTATCGCGACCTGATGCTCGACGCGTACGGCGATCCGGGAGAGGACTACGCGATTTCGCCCGCGCACCGCGAGGACCGGATGAAGCGCATCGAGGTAGCGGACGTGGTGGACCGGGTGCGGCTGTGGAAGGCGCGGTA
>JAICNG010000144.1 GCA_025931335.1 Gemmatimonadaceae bacterium
GGCAGGTGGGTTCCGATCTGAATCGGCGTCCCCGGGGCGGCTTCCCTCACCGCGCACCCGAGGATCGACGCCCATCGACGCGCGGCGCCTCGACTTCGCGGGCGCTGCGCGTCGTCGATCTCGTTCGTGAGGTCGAAGGCACGCACCGCGCGATCGCCGGCGAGTGCGCGCGCGCAGCTCGATACCAGGAGCACCTCCGACTGAAGCACCGCGCCATCGCTGTACAGATCCGCTGGATGGCCGTGGACATCGAGCATCCACGCCGGCCACCAGATGCGGCCGCTCATGTTCAGGACGATGAGCGTGGGGACGACCGCGACGTGCGCGTCCTTCGCCGCCTGGCTCAGCTCGACCAGGTGCCCCACCATTCTGGGAGACACCGTCATCGGGGCCGGAAGGAAGTCCTCCATGAGCACGAAGACGCGAGCCACATCGAAGCCCATGCTCGCGATGTGCGCCATGTCGTTGCGCACTTCGCCGAGGTCGAAGTCGCGCCACATGTACATGGCGCGCCGCCGTGGCCAGTAGTTCACGCCGAGCTCGAAGGTCACGGTGATGCCATCCCGGCGAGAATCTCTTCGAGGGAAAGGTCTGCGGCCGCTGTCACGCCGTCGGCCGCGCCGTAGTAGATGCGCACACGATCGCCGTCGGCGATCAGCCCGCAGGTGAAGACGACCCCGCCGAAGAATCCCTCGCGCTCGTACGGTGTCTCGGGGGAGAGGATCGGCTCACGCGAGCGGGCGAGCACGCGCGACGGGTCGCGCGCGTCGAGCAGGAGCGCCCCGAGCGCGTACGTCATTGGCGAGCGTGTCACACCGTGATAGACGGCGAGCCAGGCGTCGCGCCCGTCGGCGCGCACACGCCAGGGGACCGCGCCGCCACCGATCTTGGCGTCGTCCCAGCTGCCCTCGCGCGCGGTCGCCACGAGTCGATGATCGCCCCAGGAGATCAGATCGGCCGATGACGCCGCCCACATCGCGGGGTGCCCGATGCCCTCGGGCATGGGCCGGTGCAGGGCGACGTATCGGCCATCGATTCGATCGGGGAAGATCGTCACATCGCGATTGTTGGGCGGAAAGATGATCCCGTGGCGGTGGAACGTCCTGAAATCGGTAGTGGAGGCGAGCGCCGTCGCGATCCCGAGCGGAGAGACGGCGGTGTAGTTGATCCAGTACGTCCCATCGAGCAGCGTGATGCGGGGATCTTCGACCCCGAAGGATTCGTACGGCGTGGCCGGGAAGAGCGCGGGGGTGCGCTCCACCTCGAAGTGAATCCCGTCCCGCGAGCGCGCGATGCGCAGGTGGGACAACGAGGTGAGCCAGGTCCGTCCATCGACCGTCACCGTGCGCGGGTCGGTGGCATCCAGGTCCTTCGTGCCGCGGGGCCAGCGATGGACCTCGAGCTGCCCACGCTCCGCGTCGTACACGGGGGCAGTGATCTCGCCGTCAGCGCCCGCACGGGCGGCCTCGGCCACTCGCAGGAGGAGGAGCACCTCGCCCTCGTGCTCGGTGACGGCGGGATTGAACACGCCGACCACGTGGAGATCGGGGTGAGAAGCGGAAATTGACGCGGGGGTGAGTATGGGGTTCTGGTCAACCCGGCGAGGGCGCATGGCGGAAGGTGCGCACCGCTCGCGACGTTGTGAAGGACTCGGCGGCGCGGCTGCCTTGTCGCGCCGCCCCGCCCGCGTATTTTCGAGCGCGGTTCGCCCCTCACGGAGAGCGCACGACGGTGATTCGGTGATCGTCTGATGGGCAGCGCACTGCTGCGACGATTCGGCGTGTGGGCGGCCCTCGCGATGATCATCGCCGAAGTGCTCGGTGTGGGCATCTTTCTCACACCGGCGGAGATGTCCCGCACACTCGGGTCCACCGGATGGGTGCTCGGCGTGTGGGCGCTGGTGGGGCTCCTTTCAGCCGCGGGCGCCCTGTGTTATGCCGAATTGGGGACGCGCTTTCCGGAGGCGGGAGGGGCCTACGTGTACCTCCGGGAGGCCTTTGGCGAGCGGACCGCGTTCGTGTACGGATGGATGTCGCTCCTGGTGATGGACCCGGGACTGACCGCGGCGCTCGGTGTGGGGCTGGCCACCTATCTCCTGGCGGTGCTGGGTGGGTCGGCGTCGCTCGTCCCCGTCGTCGCGATCGCCTGCGTCGTCGCGTTGGCGACGATATCCACCCTCGGCATCGAGAGCAGCGGGCGTGTGCTCCGGCTGACGGCGGTGGCGAAGCTCGCCGCGATCGCCGTGCTGATCGTCGCGGTGCTCGCCCGGGGCGATGCGAACGAAACCGCGGCGGCGGCGTCGGTCGCGGTCCCGTCGTTTCCCGCGCTGGCCGGCGCGCTCATGGGCGCGTTCTTCGCTTTTGGCGGCTGGTGGGACCTCGGCAAAATGAGCGAGGAGATCGTCGAGCCGCGGCGGACGCTCCCGGTGGCGCTCGTGGGTGGTGTGGTGGTGGTGACGCTCGTGTATGCGGGACTCAGCGTCGCGTTCATGCATGCCATGCGAGGGCAGCCGTACGCGACCAATGAAGCCTTCGTTGCCGCGTTAGGCTCGTCCCTGTTCGGGGAGAGCGCGGGACGCGCGTTGGCGGGCGCGGTCGTGGTCGCCGTGGCGGGCAGCCTGGCGGCGGTGCTGCTCGGCGCCCCGCGGGTCTATCTCGCGATGGCGCGCAGCGGGGTGTTCCCGGCCTCCCTCGTGCGATTCGATCCTCGGCGGCAGTCCGCGCCTCGCGCGACGCTCATCCAGGTCGCGCTCGCCTGCCTGCTGGTGATGCTCGGGACGTTCGACCAGATTCTCGGCTACTTCATTCCGGCGGCGGTGTTCTTCCTCGGCTTGTCGGCGGCGGCGATGCTGAAGCTTCCGCGCCCCGTGGACAGCCCGGCGATCTTCCGCGCGCCATGGCATCCGCTGCCGGTGCTGGTGTTCCTCGCGCTGGTGATCGTCCTGGTCGTGCTGTTCGCGGTCGGTCGTCCGATGCAGACGCTGATCGGGGCGGTCGTCGTAGGGTTGGGGATCCCGGTGTCGCGGGTGGTGGTGAAGCGAAGACCGGTGTCGCGCGATGAATCTGCACACGGAGTAACTCAATGACCTGGATCAAGACCATCGACTTCACGGATGCCGACCCCGCGCTCAAGCGCGCGATCGAGATGCAGCGCGCGCTGTACCCACTGGAGTACGCGACACCGGTGCATCCGGTCGGGGGAGGGGAGACGTCGGGGATCGTGGCGTCGCACAGCCTCATTCCGGAGGCGCTGTATCACGCGTTCGCCACGTTCGGCGTCCTCATGTCACCTGATCTCCCGCTCACGCGGCGCCAGCACGAGATGATCACGACGATGGTCTCGGAGACGAATCGATGTAAGTATTGAATCGACTCGCACGCAGAGTTTCTGCGTCGGGTCACGCTCGATGACGCGTTCGTGGACGCGCTGCGTCGCGATTACACCGCCGCGCCGATCTCGGAGGCCGAGCGTGTGATGCTCGACTACGTCGTGCAGCTGACGAAGGACGCCACGCGCATCACGCCGGAGCACCACGAGCGGCTGCGCGCGGTCGGCTTCGATGACCGGGGCATCCTGCAGATCACCCTGATCGCGTCCTGGTTCAACTATATCAACCGCGTGGCGGACGCATTGGGCGTTGGAAGGACGTAGGAGTGAGGAGTAAGACTCCTGCCTCCTGACCCCTTCTTCACAAAGGCCCACCAAGCCCCCAACTTCGCATCCGCTCCTTCCCCTGAGGACGCATGGAGAAGCCCCGGCTGAGCTTCGGGCAGATGTTCAACATGAGCTTCGGATTCCTCGGCATTCAATTCGGCTGGGGACTGCAGCTCGCCAACATGTCGGCGGTGTACGAGCGACTGGGGGCGCGGCCCGATGAAGTGCCGCTGCTGTGGCTCGCGGCGCCGATGACCGGGCTCCTCGTGCAGCCGATCGTCGGCGCGCTCAGCGATCGCACGTGGGGACGGCTCGGCCGGCGTCGGCCCTACTTCCTCACCGGCGCGATCCTCGCCTCAGTGGCGCTCTTCATCATGCCGACGTCCACGGCGCTGTGGATGGCGGCCACGCTGCTGTGGGTGCTCGACGCGTCCATCAACATCTCGATGGAGCCGTTCCGCGCGTTTGTCGCCGACAAGCTCAACGCCAGCCAGCGCACCGCCGGCTTCGTGATGCAGTCGTTCTTCATCGGCATTGGCGCGAGTCTCGCCAACGCGCTTCCCCTCGTGTTCAGCTGGCTCGGCGTCGAGGGGAACACGGCGAGCGGGATCCCCCTCTCCGTGAAATACTCCTTTCAGGTAGGGGCCGCCGTCTTCCTCATCGCCGTGCTCTGGACGGTGTTCACAACGACGGAATTTCCGCCCGAGGATCCGGCGGCGTTCGATCGCGCGCGCCGCGACCGTCGCGGGCTCGCGAACCTCTTTCGCGAGATCGCGGAATCGATCCGTGGCATGCCGCCGACGATGCGCCAGCTCGCGGTCGTGCAGGTGTTCACGTGGATCGGGCTGTTCTGCATGTGGCTCTTCTTCGTTCCCGCGACGGCACGCCACGTCTTCGGCGCGACGGATCCCCAGTCGGCGCTCTACACGCAGGGCATCGAGTGGGGCGGGTTCGTGTTCGCGTTCTACTCGATCACCTGCTTCATCGTCGCGCTCGCGCTTCCGAAGCTGGCCGCGCTCACCAGCCGCAAGGCCGTGCACGCGTTCGCGCTCGTATGCGGCGCGGCCGGGCTGCTCTCGGTCTATGTGATCCACGATCGGTATCTGCTCATTCTCAGCATGGTCGGCGTCGGCATCGCGTGGGCGTCCATCCTCTCCATGCCGTACGCGATCCTCTCCACCGCGCTGCCACCGAGTCGCATGGGCGTGTACATGGGCGTGTTCAACTTCTTCATCGTCATTCCCGAGATCGTCGCCGCGTTAGGCTTCGGTCCGCTGATTCGGACCGTGTTCGGCGAGGACAACGCCCAGGCCCCGCTGTACGTGGTCATGCTCGGCGGCCTCTTTCTGCTGACGGCGGCGGTGTGCGTGGCCTTCGTGCGCGACGTGGGCGAGCGTGACGTCCCGGAGCGTGAGGTCATCGACGCCGACGCACACGAACGGCTGCTCGCTCAGCCGGGAGTGCAGCCAGTTCCGAGCAGCGGCCTGGTTGACGAGCGTTGATGGCGATTCGCGTCACCATCCTCGCCGTTCCGCTGGTTCTCGTCGCTGCCTCGCTCTCCGCGCAGTCGACCGGCTCGCTCTCCGGTCACGTGCGCACCGACGACGGGGGCCCGGTGTCGGGCGCCGTCGTCACTGCCACGCGCGCGGATGGGTCGATCGTCAGGCGCGATCTGTCGGGCGTCGACGGACGCTATCGGCTCGGCCTGCTTCCGCCGGGGGACTACACCCTCGTCGCGCGTCGCCTCGGCTTCCGCCCCGCGTCGCAGCCGACGGTCGCGGTGGAGGCGGGACGGTCGACCGAGGTCGACATCGTTCTCCGGGATGCGCCGACGGCGCTCGATCCCGTCGTCGTCGGCGCGGCGGCGAACGCGATCGACCGCGAGGACACGCGGTTCGGTACGCGCATCGATGAAGCGGAGCTCTCCGCGCTTCCCCTCGGTTACGACTTCACCTCGATCATCGCCTTCACCCCCGGCGCGCGCCCTGACCAGGTGTGGGGCGGCGCGACGCAGCAGGCGAACAGCTATGTCGTCGATGGGGTCGCGCTGAATCATCCCGGCGTCGGCGGCGCGCTGCTCCCGCTCAACCCCACCTGGCTCGAGGAGCTCGAGGTCACCGGCCTCGCCGCGGGCGCCGAGTTCGGCAACTTCCAGGGTGGCCTGATTCGGGCGGTGACGAAGTCGGGGTCCAACACCCGCACGGGAATCGTTCGCATCAACGGGGAGACGCACCGCCTCAACAGCACGAACATCGGCTCCACCGAGATCGCCGCCGAGCTGGCCGGCCGGCGCGAGGTAGAGGGCGAGCTGCGCGGGCCGCTCGTGCGTGATCGCCTCTTCTATTATCTCGCCGGGCAGCTCGTGCAGCGTGAGCTTCGCGTGCTCGATCATCTCACGACCGATGGCGTTCCGTCCGGCCGCTTCCTTCCCACCCTCGGCAAGCACGACGAGCGAAAGCTGTTCGGCAAGCTGAC
>JAICNG010000030.1 GCA_025931335.1 Gemmatimonadaceae bacterium
ACCTTCCGCTCCCGCCTGGCCCAGCGTCCGCAGTTGAAGCGCGCGATCTGGCTGGCCTGGCCGAGCTACACGCCCGATATCGAAGTCATGACGCTCACCAATCTCGGCGCCGCGCGCTTTGGCCTCAGCGAGTTGGCGGCTGCCGAGGACGATCTTGTACACGCCACCGAGCTCGATCCACAGTCTGCCGTGTCGTGGCTGAACCTCGCGGTCGTCCGTCGCGCGCGTGGTGATCTGGACGGGGCGGAACGCGCCGCCGCGGAAGCACATCGACTCGGGTATCGGGACAACGCCGTCGATCGAGCCCAGCGCGGGATGGGCGCTGCCCTGACACGACTCGAGGGGCGCGGCATTCCAGGCCCCCATTCGCCAAGCTGACTCAGCGCCAACTGGCGACCTCACTGAGACAGGTCGAGCCGTGGCGCCTGACGAGCGCCAGTGTTACTTTAGCCGCCCTCACAGCGCGAGGAGGCATCGTGGCTAGTGGGCGGTTGTTAGGCATGACCATGAGTCTCGTCGGGCTTGCCCCGTCCCGTGGCTGCGCGCGCACGAGCGCGCCCGAGTCCGCCGCCGTTCAGCCAGCCGAGCGCCATGAGCCCCCACGGATGTTGCAACGCGGCGCGCCCCCCGAGCTCCGCATCTATGGCATTCCCGCATCCGGGCGCCTCGAGGTGAGGATCGAGACGCGCCGCATGTAGACCTGTCCGGCCAACGGAGTCTCGATACGAGCCAGCTCGCCCTTTTCGATATCGATGGCACGCTCACGGCGACCAACGCGGTCGACGATGAGTGTTATCTCCGCGCGGTCGCGGAGACCTTCGACGTCGACCCCGTCGCCATCGACTGGGCCGAGGCGCCGCACATGACCGACAGCGGTATCGCGCGGTGGCTCTGGATGCGCCATCATGGTCGCACCCCCGAGCCGCGCGAAGTGGCGGAGCTCCAGCGCCGGTTTCTCGCCACGCTCGGCGCCGCCCTCGCGACGGCGCCCCACCGGTTCGCCGCCATCGAGGGTGCCGCGACGATCTTTCATCATCTGCGATCCGAGGGGTGGCGCGTGGCGCTGGCCACCGGCGGGTGGCGTGCGTCCGCCACCGTCAAGCTCCGGGCGGCAGGGCTCGGCGTGAGCGACGTCCCGATGGCATGCGCCGATGACGCGGAGTCGCGCGAAGACATCGTTCGCCTCGCATGGCAGAAGGCCGAAGCGCACGCGGGCGCGCCGTTCCGCCGAGTCGTCAGCGTCGGCGATGCACCATGGGACGTTCGGACGGCTCAGTCGTTAGGGCTGCCCTTCGTCGGCATTGGCGGGGGCGTGGTCGCGGACCGATTGCGGACGGCGGGCGCCGATACGATCCTGCCGCACTTGCGCGATGGCTCCGCCGTCCTGGCGGCGCTGACCGCCGCATCGATCCCCTCGCCCCGCACACCTGCATGATCCATCAGCGCCTGAGCTCCTTCCCACCAAACTTTCTGTGGGGTGCTGCCTCCGCCGCATACCAGGTGGAAGGAGCGTGGAACGCCGACGGCAAGGGACTCTCGGTCTGGGACGTATTCACGAAGATCCCCGGAAAGACGTTCAAGGGATCGAATGGTGATGTGGCTGTCGATCACTATCACCGCTTCAAGGAAGACATCGCCTTGATGGGGGACATGGGATTGAAGGCCTATCGCTTCTCGGTGAGCTGGCCTCGCGTGTACCCCCGAGGCAGAGGGGAGATCAACGAGGCCGGGCTTCGCTTCTACAGCGCGCTGATCGATGAGCTGCTGTCGCATGACATCGAGCCCATCCTCACGCTCTACCACTGGGATGTTCCCCAGGCGCTGATGGAGGAGTACGGCGCATGGGAGTCCCGACGCATCATCGAGGATTTCGACAACTACTGCGTGACGCTCTACCGGCGCTTTGGCGACCGGGTGCGATACTGGGTGTCGCTCAATGAGCAGAACTACAACCTGCATCATGGATTCATAACGAGCTTGCACCCACCGGGGGTCAAGGACCGGAAGCGATTCTACGAAGCGAACCACATCGCGTTCCTGGCGAATGCCAGGGCGATCGAGTCCTTTCGGCAATACGTTCCCACGGGGAGCATCGGGCCGAGCTTTGCCTATTCGCCGGCGTATCCCCTGACGAGCCATCCAGATGATGTTCTGGCCTGTGACAACGCCGAGGCGTTCACCAACGAGTGGTGGCTGGATGTGTACTGCTGGGGAAAGTATCCGCAGGTCCCGTTGCGCTATTTGTGCGAGCGAGGACTGGGTCCAACGATCCAGGAGGGCGACCTCGAGTTGCTCCAGCGAGGAAGGCCCGACTTCCTGGGGGTGAACTACTATCAGACCCTCACCTACGAAGCCAATCCGTTGGACGGTGTGTCGGAGGGAACGATGAATACGACGGGGCAGAAAGGGAGCGGCCAGGAAACCGGGATCCCGGGGCTGTACAGGACGACGCGGAACCCGCACGTGACCACGTCGAACTGGGACTGGGCGATAGACCCCGTCGGGTTGCGCGTCGGCCTTCGGCGTGTGACCAGCCGCTATCGCTTGCCGATCCTGATCACGGAGAATGGGCTGGGTGAGTTCGACGTTCTGGACTCGGATGATACGGTGAACGACGAGCACCGAATCGCGTATCTCCGCTCCCATGTGGAGCAGTGCAGGCTCGCGGTCACCGATGGCATCGATCTCATCGGCTATTGCGTGTGGTCGTTTACCGACGTGTTGAGCTGGCTCAACGGCTATCAAAAGCGTTATGGGCTGGTGTATGTGAATCGTGACGAAACCGACCAACGGGACTTGAGGCGAGCTCGGAAGCGAAGCTTTTATTGGTATCGAGATCTCATCCGTACGAACGGCCAGAACATGTAGGTGACATCACTCGTCTTTCTTCCCCTCGCCCTTCAGGATCCGCACGATCGCGAGGATCGTGTTCCAATTCCGAGTCGTCGCCGGCACACCGAACAGTCTGTCGATCTGGCCGAGATAGCCGATCGTCTTCATGTGACGCCGGTACACTCCCAGCACGAATCGGTTCTTCGACGCGATGACTCGCACGAGCCACTCCCCGTCTGGCGGAAGAGTGATCGGAATCGAAGCCCGAATGCGGCGCGTGTTCGACAGGATGCTCACGAATCGCACGATCTCAGGCCCTGACGGCTCACCTCCAAACGGATTCTCCTTCTCCAGGCGGATGAGGTCGCGGCCGTCGCAGAACACGACTTTCGTTTCGAATGGCAGCTTCCGTAGCAACTCAGCACGGAACTTTGTTCGCGACCCAGGCCTGCGAACGACAAACGTGCCCGCGGCACCCACGTTCACGACGTCATAGGCGCTCAGCTCCCTTGCGAGGACGCTCGGGCGGAAGGTCCTGTGTCCACCAACGTTGACACCTCGGAGGAAGGCAATGAGTGCCATACCGGGATTATAGGAGCGTGGGCGCGCTGCGCTACGAGGCCCTCTTGCGTCCAACTGAGTCCGGGCTCCCGGCACGAACCGCTTGATTGGTCGCTGGGCCGCGTCGTATTTTGTCGGGGGTAGGTGACTCGACGTGCGGGGGCTGTCCAGCCGTCGCCGACCCCTAAGCGCCCGCTCGAGCGACGCCGCTCTGGCGCGGACTTCTCGGTACGAACCAGCCAGGGGAGAGCACGCTGCCCCAAGACCAGAAGCCGCCACGCCAACTCGCACGCCGCCTGATCGAGAGCCGCCGCTCCGAACGGTCGGCGAGTGACTCCGCCGCGCGCGCCGCCGCCGCGGCATGCGACGATCTTTATAGGGACCTCTCCCGGTGGGTTGGTCCGGACGGGTGTCACGCGCTCTTCACGCGTGCGCGCGCCCAGGCGCAGGCCGATCATCCCGCCCTGGACCAGATTCACCCCATCCCGGGGTCGGAGGTCTACCTTCACGGTGTCGCGGAGACGATCATGGCGCACGGAGACGCCGCGACGGCCAAGGCTCTCGAGGCAATGCTCGTCAGCTTGATCGAGCTGCTCGGCCGACTCATCGGCGACGACATGGCAACGAAACTGATCGGGCGAGGCCTGCCCGCCTCTGAACGGCGCGATGCGACGTCCGATGGCATTCGGGAGGAGGCGTGATGGGTGAAGAGCGAGCGGTCATCAGGAGTCTTCCCAGCGGAGTTCCGGGCCTCGACGCCGTGGTCGGTGGCGGGTTGCCCGAATACTCGTTCAATCTGATCGCGGGTGGACCGGGTTCGGGGAAGACGACGCTCGCGCACCAGATCATGTTCGCGAATGCGTCCGTCGAGCGACCCGCGGTGTATTTCACCGTGCTTGGCGAGCCGACGATCAAGATGCTGCGGTATCAGCAGCTGTTCCGGTTCTTCGATCCTGAGCTGGCCGCCTCCGCCATTCAGTTCCTCAACCTGAGCGCAGAGGTCCTGGATCGGGACCTCGACGAAGTCCTGCAGCGGATCGTCGGTGAGGTCGAGAGCGCCAAACCGGGACTGGTCGTCGTCGATTCATTCCGAACGATCGGGGCCCAGCGTGGTAGCTCACAGCGTGAAACAACGCTCGACCTCGATCAGTTCGTCCAGCGTCTTGCCCTTCACCTGACGAGTTGGGAAGTCACGTCGTTCCTGCTCGGCGAGTACGGCGAGGCGGAGCTGCGGAATCCGGTCTTCACGGTGGCCGACGGCATCCTCTGGCTCTCACAGGCGACAGATCGAAACTCGGTCGTTCGAAAGCTTCAGGTCGTGAAAGCACGCGGCCGCTCCCCGATGCCGGGGTTGCACACTTTCCGCATTACCGACGCCGGGCTCCAGGTTTTTCCACGGATCCCCGAGCAGACGCGGAAACGAGCGCCGCAGAAACGCGAGCGACTGTCTACGGGTGTGCCAGGGCTGGATGAGATGATCGGCGGCGGTGTCATTGCCGGCGATGCGGTGATGCTCACCGGGCCCGCCGGGAGCGGTAAATCGACGGTCGCCACGCAATTCATGGTGGCGGGATTGGCGCAGGGGGAGACCGGAGTGATCGCGGTATTCGAGGAGTATCCGGAAGAGTACCTCGCCCGGGCCGACACACGAAACCCCGACGTCGGCAAGATGATTCGACAGGGGAAGCTGGAGCTGATCTATCTCCGCCCCCTCGACCTCTCCGTCGACGAAGCCCTCGCCGCGATTCTCGAGGCGGTGGAACGGCTGGGGGCGAAACGGGTCGTCATCGACTCGTTGTCCGGGTTCGAAGTCGCGCTCGCGCCGACCTTTCGCGAGGATTTCCGGGAGTCGCTCTATCGCCTGGTTGGGACGCTGACGGCAACCGGCGTCACGGTGTTCATGACGGCGGAGGTCGCCGAGGGATTCGCCGATGCACGCTTCACATCGGAGAAGGTGTCGTTCATCACCGACGAGATCATCGTCCAACGGTACGTTGAAATCGAGGGCGAGCTCCGGCGAGTGATCGCGGTGATCAAAATGCGCGGCAGCGACCACAGTCACGAGTTCAGGACCTACGAGGTGACGCCGAGAGGAGTGGTGATCGGCGATCCTCTCACGGAGTACGACGGGATCATTACGGGCGTTCCCACGTTGCGCGGGAAACCGACGCGCGCGAAGCGAAGCAAATAGCGCGAGTGAGCTCCCGAATCCGTTCCGGCACCGCAGGCGCGCCCGAGCCTTCCATCCAGGAAGCGCTGCGGCGTAGCGTGGAGCAGGCCCCGCTGCCATTCGCTGTAACGCGCGGCGCCACGCACACGCTCGTGTACGCGAACGCCGCCTTCTGCCACCTGGCGGGCGTCGCGCCTGGTGACGCGCTCGGCGCCCGAGTCGCCGCCTCATTCCCTGCGACTCAACGACGAGCGCTGAGCGCGCTTCTCGACCGGGCATATCTCGACAGCGTCGAGATACTGGACGCGCGCCTTCCCGCGCCGGTCGAGAGTGCGAGGGACTGGCAATGCAGCGTGTGGCCCGTCATCGCCGACGACGGGAAGCCCGAGGCGCTCGGGATCGAGATTCGCCCGTCGAGCGCGCCCGACGATGCACTCGAGCTGCAGCGGCAGGTTGCGGAGCAGATGCTCCTCGGCGCCCTGCGGGAACGCGGGCTCGCCGAGGATGCCGAGGCTGCGCGTCGCCGAGCGGCGTTTCTGGCCGAGGCGGGCCGCCTGCTCGCCGAATCGGTGGATTCGCACAGCACCCTCGTTGCGCTCACGAGGCTGGCGCTTCCGCCGTTAGGCGCCTGGTGCATCGTGGATGTTCTGGAAGAGGGTCGTACCATCCATCGCCTGGGGATCTACCACCCTGATCCGGTGAAGCAGAGGCTCGCGCAGGAGCTGGAGGCGAGGTGGCTCCCGGAGCCGGGCGATGCCTTTGGGGCGCCGGCGATGTTGCGCGACCCGCGAGCGGTAGCCATCAGCGAGAACATCGAGGCCACCCTGACCGCCACCGCCCACGGCCCGGAGAACCTCAACATCTTGCGTCAGCTCGGGATCGGATCCCTTCTGACGGTTCCGCTTGTCGCCCACAAGCGCCTGATGGGCGCCATCACCTTCGTCAGCGGTCAACGTGGCCTCGCGTTCAGCCCAGAGGACGTGCAGCTTGCCGAAGAGCTGGCGGCGCGCGGCGCGCTTGCACTCGCCAGTACGCAGGCTCACGACCTGGCGGTCGGTCTCAGGCGGAGTGCCGAGGCGGCGAACCGGGCGAAGACGGCGTTTCTCGGCGCGATGAGCCACGAGCTGCGCACGCCGCTCAACGCCATCGGCGGGTACATCGAGCTGCTCGACATGGGCCTCCGAGGGCCCGTGACCGAGAGCCAGCACGCCGACTACGCGCGGGTGAAGGCCAACCAGCAGCACCTCTCCCTGCTCATCACCGAGATCCTCAACTTCGCGCGAGTCGGGAGTGGTGGTTTGGCGTATTCGGTGAGCAACTTCCAGGCGTGTGACGTGCTCAAGCACGCCATCGAGCTGGTCGAGCCACTCATTGGGCAGAGAGGGCTGACCTTCGACGGCATCATCGGAGACTCGACAATCATCGCGCGCGCGGACCCGGACAAAGTGACGCAAATTCTGGTGAACCTTCTCTCCAACGCGATCAAGTTCACCCTGCCGGGCGGTCGAATTAGCGCCGACTGCCGGGTCGCCGGAGACACCGTCACGCTGCGTGTCATCGACACGGGGATCGGCATTCCGGCGAACCGGCACGAAGCCATCTTCGAGCCGTTCGTTCAATTGAAGGAGGGTCTGGCCAACCGGGGGAGCGGTGTGGGACTGGGATTGGCAATCAGCCGGGACCTCGCCCGGGCGATGAAAGGAGATCTCACGGTCGAGAGTGTTGAAGGGAAAGGATCGCGGTTCACACTCGCCCTGCCACGTGGAACCCAGCCCTGAGCGCGTGACGCGGCGACGCGTCGTGAGGCCCGGGTCGCCACCACAGCTTCCCCACACCTAACGGCGCGTACCAGCTGTTCGCGTACTCCGATACGGGTGGCGGCGGAATTCGGGAGACGACGCCTCCCGAGGTCCCAGGCAGCATCCCCTTCGTGCACGTCGCCGGTGCGCAAGCCGCCTTCGACAGCGCGCTGCGCGCCGGCGCCGAGGCGGTGCAGATCCCGACGCGGGTGATGGAGGGCGTCACGACCGCCATCGTTCGCGCCCCCCGGGGCGTGATCATCGGCCTGTCAGGTCCCTAGCGGGTGCCCCGTTGGATGCTCCCGTGGCGGGGGTGGACGGGAGCAGTGATATATTGCAGGCCACCACAGGAGCTGGTGATGGCCATCGTGAATCGCTTTCCCCCGTCTCGGATGTCGCCTGCCCCCGTCTCGCATGAGTGACTCGCTCAACGAGCGCGTCGTCGCGGCGCTTGGCCATCAATATGAGGTGGAGAGCGAGATCGGCCGAGGCGGGATGTCGGTCGTGTATCGCGCGCGCGACCTGCGGCTCAATCGCACGGTTGCCATCAAGGTGCTCCCGCCCGAGCTCGCGTACGATCCCGCCATCCGCACGCGCTTCACCCGCGAGGCACAGACCTCGGCGCAGCTGTCGCACGCGCACATCGTGCCCATCTACGACGTCGGCGAGCGGGAGGGGATCGCCTACTTCGTGATGACCCTCGTGACCGGGGGGAATCTCGCCGCGCTGCTCGCGCGCGAGCCGCGCCAGCCGATCGACGAAGTGCGCCGGCTTCTGTGCGAGATCGCCGACGCGCTCGCCTACGCGCACCTGCGAGGGGTGATCCACCGCGACATCAAGCCCGACAATATTCTCCTCGACGCCGACAGCGGCCGCGCGATCGTGACCGACTTCGGGATTGCGCGCGCGATCGAGGCGGGGACGCGCCTCACGATCACCGGCAACGCCCTCGGCACCCCGGGTTACATGTCGCCCGAGCAGGCCGTGGGCGAGCGCGAGATCGACGGGCGCAGCGACATCTACTCGCTCGGCGTGCTCGCGTACCAGATGGTGACGGGGCGGCTGCCGTTCAGCGGCGGCAACACGATGGCGCTCCTGTTGAAGCACGTGAACGAGCGGCCGCAGCCGATCGTGGAGCTACGGCCCGAGGCGCCGCGCCCGCTGCGCGATGCCATCGAGCGCGCGCTGGCAAAGGCGCCGGAGGATCGGTGGCCGACCGCGGCATCGATGCGCCAGGCGCTCCTGTCCGACGAGCCCGGGCCGTCGTGGCGGGCCGAGCCGCGCGAGCAGGTGCGCTACACGTCCCCGAAGCCGGAGACCGCGCGTCGCGATCGGCCGGGGCGCGAGGGTGGACGCGCCGACGTGCGCGTCGTGTCCCCGCGGCGCGGCTCGCCCGCCGCGCAGGGACGTCCCGACGTGGTGCCGGTCGTGGTGGGGGACATGGTGATCGAGCCAGACCATCTCGCCTCGCTGACGCCGGCGCAGCGCGAGGACCTGAGACTCTGGCATGGTCGCACCAATCTGCTGGATCGTATCAGGACGTTCCGTGGGTACGTATTGCTCACCGCGGCGACGTCGGCCACCGCGTTCGGCTTCTTCGTCGGCGGTATTGCCGAGGGCATCCCGCCCTTTCTGGTTGCGCCGGTCGTTCCCTACTTCATGAGCATCAAGCTCATGCGCCGTGGGCGGTCGCTGAGAGCGAGCGGGCTGAAGCTCCGTCGCGTCCTGCTCAAGGTGCGGTCGCGCTGGGTCCTGCCGTCGCCCGCGCCACTGCCTAACCAGCAGCAGCTCGCGAAGCTGGCGCCGCGCGAGGTGCTCGAGAGCCCGTACGGCGCCGCGATCCGCCGCGCCGCGGAAGACCGGGCCGCCATCCTGGACATTGTGGCCAAGCTGTCGAAGGTCGATCGCGCGCTGCTGCCCGACGTGAAGCCGGCGGTGGACGGCCTCGTCGATCGCGTCGCGCAGCTGGCGCAGATGGTCCACCGCCTCGATCAGAGCATCGACCACCGACTGATGGCCGAGCTCGACGCGCGCATCGCCGACGGGCAGGGCGACAGCGATTCCGCCGAGGGACGGCGGCGCCTCACGCTGCTGCAGCGGCAGCGCGCGACGCTCGAGGATCTCGTGCAGCGCCGGGCCGCGCTCGCGCGGCAGCTCGACAGCGCCGGGCTCGCGCTCGGCAATCTCCGACTCGACCTGATCAAGTTCCGGTCGTCGGGGCTCGAGTCGGCGCTGTCGGATGTGTCGACGGCGACGCAGGAAGCGCGAGCGCTGTCGAAGGAAATCAGCGCCGTGCTCGAGGCTGCCGCCGAGGTGCGCGGGCTGTAACGTGGGCGCGCCGCCTAACGGCGGCGCCACCCGTCAGGCAGGCGTGCCGTTCCCCTCAGTCGGCGTCGACGCCGCCGTGGCAGGACGCGGCTGTCCCCGATTGTGCCAACTGCGCGCCGGCTCCGCGCGCCGGACCAGCATGTTCTGATAGTACGACACGATCCGGTCGCGCACGGACTCTTCCGTATCACCGCGAGCGGCCTGAAACGGGGCGTACCGGTGGGAATCGCCAGACACCTCGAACCACCACCACGCCTCTTTCCGGCCGGCCAATCCTTCAATGTGGCATGAGTACTTCCGGTCGCCGTCAGCGAAACTGAACTTCTTCGTCATGGGTGCTCCACTGGTGGACTGGAAATCTACCACCGTGCGCGCATAAATGCGCGTTCTGGGGCCCCCAGGCGGGGTTAACCGTCCCGTGCCGGTCTAGCGCCTGCCACGTTCGCGGGGCCAAGATAGCACCGACTGGCCGGAGGCCTCGCCATGATCCGAACGCTCGAGAATCGGCGTGATCGCCCGTGACATGAATATTCCGCACCCGTCGTGAACGCTCGCCCCACCACCGTGCTCTGCCTGGCCAGCTACGTCAAAGGCCAGGAGTTCATGCGCGAGTGCAAGCGACTCGGCTGCCGCGTGCTGCTGCTCACGGTCGAAAAGCACAAGGACGCCGAGTGGCCCAGCGAGAGCATCGACGAGCGGTTTCTCATGCCCGAGCTCCTGCGCCGCGACGACGTGATTCATGCGGTGAGCTACCTGGCGCGCTCCGAGGCGATCGATCGGATCGTTCCGCTCGACGAGTTCGATCTCGAGATGGCATCGACGCTCCGCGAGCACCTGCGCATCCCGGGGATGGGCGAGACGACCGTCCGGTACTTCCGGGACAAGCTCGCGATGCGGATGCGCGCGCGGGAGCGCGGTATCCCGGTGCCCGAGTTCGTGGCGGTGCTGAACTACGACCGGATTCGCGAGTATCTCGCGACGGTGCCGGCACCGTGGGTGCTCAAGCCGCGTCTCTCCGCCTCCGCGATCGGCATTCGCAAGCTCGAGAGCGCGGACCAGCTGTGGCCGATCCTGGACGAGCTCGGGGATCGCCAGTCCTTTCATCTATTGGAGCGGTTCATCCCCGGCGAGGTCTTCCACGTCGACTCCATCGTCTCGGAAGGGGTGGTGCGGTTCGCCGAGGCGCACGGCTACGTGAATCCGCCGTTCGACGTCTACCACGGCGGCGGGCTGTTCGCTACCGGCACGCTCGAGGCCGGCTCCTCGGACGAGCGAAGCCTCACGGCGCTCAGCGCCGCCGTCGCGGAGGCGTTAGGCATGGTGCGGGGGGTGCTGCACACCGAGTTCATCCGGAGCGCGGCGGACGGCCGCTTCTATTTCCTGGAGACGGCGGCGCGCGTCGGCGGCGCCTTCATCGTCGAGATGGTGGAGGCAGCCACCGACGTGAACCTGTGGCGCGAGTGGGCGCGACTCGAGGTCGCACACGCGCGCGGGGAGCGCTACGATCCGCCGCGGCCGCGGCGCGGTTACGCGGGACTCGTCATCTCGCTCGCCCGGCAGGAGTGGCCCGACACGTCCGCGTACGACGACCCGGAAATCGTGTGGCGCCTGCGGAAGCGGCATCACGTGGGCGTGATCGTCGCGTCGCCGTCGCGATCGCGGGTGAGCGAGCTCGTGCCGGCGTACATGCGGCGGTTCCGCGACGACTTCTACGCCACGCTGCCCGCCGCCAGCCAGGCGGCGGACTGAGGGGCGCGACGATGCCGATCATCGCCCTCACCCGCGAGGTCAGCCCGAACATCGTGCGCTGCGAGCTGACGCACCTCGAACGAAGGCCGATCGATCCCGAAATCGCGCGAGCGCAGCATGAGAGCTACGAGCGCTGTCTCGCCGCGGCAGGGTGCGTCGTGCAGCGGGTGGACGCGTGGCCCGAGATGCCCGACTCGGTGTTCATCGAGGACATCGCGGTCGTGTTCGACGAGTTGGCGGTGATCACCCGACCGGGCGCGGAGTCGCGCCGTGTGGAGACGCCGGCCGTGGCCGACGCGGTCGCACCCTACCGGCCGGTCCGCCGCATCGAGCCGCCGGCGACGCTCGATGGCGGCGATGTGCTTCAGGTCGGGCGGACGGTGTTCGTCGGCTCCTCGAGCCGCACGAACGCCGCCGGTATCGCCCAGCTGCGATGCACGTTGCGCCCCTTAGGCTATGACGTGCGGCAGATCGATGTTCGGGGCTGCCTGCACCTCAAGTCGGCGGTGACGGCCGCCTCGCACGAGCTGCTGCTCGTCAATCGCGCGTGGATTCCGGGGGCCGACCTCACCGGCTTCGAGCTGGTGGACGTCCACCCCGAGGAGCCAGACGGCGCGAACGTGCTTCGCCTCGCCGATCGCGTCCTCGCCGCCGCAGCCTTCCCGCGAACGCGAGAGCGGCTCGAGCACCACCGGGTTCGCGTGGACACGGTGGATCTCAGCGAGCTCGCGAAGGCCGAGGGAGCGGTGACGTGCTGCAGCATTCTCATTCCGACACGAGAGGACGCGTTTTGACCCAATGGGACTTCGGATCGGCCCTCACTCGTCGTGAGTTTCTCGCCGTGGCGACCTCGGCGGCCGTCCTCGGCTGCGCGGGGCGTCGCGCCGGCGCGCCCTCCGGCTCGGTCGTGGTCTTCCAGGGCGACTCGATCACCGACGGTGGGCGCGATCGCACGATTCTGGAGCCGAACAACGACGCCGCGTTCGGCGCCAGCTACGCCGCGCTCCTGATGCGGGACATCCGCGCGGCGCACCCCGAGGTTCCGTGGCGGTTCTACAACCGAGGGATCAGCGGCAACAAGCTCCCCGACCTTCAGGCGCGGTGGGCGTCGGACACGATCGCGCTGCGTCCCGACATCTTGAGCATTCTGGCGGGAGTGAACGACTACTGGCACACGCGAAGCTTCAGGTACACGGGCACGACCGAAGATTACGAGCGACAGTATTCGGCACTGCTCGCGGCGACGCGCGCGGCATTGCCTGACGTCTCATTCGTCGTGCTCGAGCCGTTCGTGCTGCGCACCGGCGCGGTCGACGCCAGCTGGTTCCCGACGTTCGACGAGCGACGCGCCGCCGCTGCCCGGGTGGCGGCGGCCGCGGGGGCGAGGTTCGTGCCCCTCCAATCGGTATTCGACGCGCGCGCGGCCGAGACCGGGCCGGAGGCATGGGCGAAGGATGGGGTGCACCCCACGCCAGCGGGCCATGCCCTGATCGCCGAGCGCTGGCGCGCGGTGGTCGGCCTCTGAGCGGCACGTTAGGCCCCCGAGAAAACGAGCCGATGCCGACCGGCGATCGCGACGTTCCGGAGCGAGCGACGCCGCCACACGGCGGGCTCTCCCTGCCCCTTCGCGTGCTGCTCATGGCGTTCGCGGTTCCGCTGATCGCCATTGGGGCCCTTCTGCTGCTCGCGGCGGTGCGCAACATCTCGGCGGCCCCGGTCCCCGTCATCGCGATCGCGGTCGTTCAGGTCGTGGCGGGTGGCCTCATGGCCCTGGCGGCGGCTCGCGGACATTCACGGTTCTGGGGAGGTGAGTCGGTCTCCTCGATTCTCCTGCCGCTCGTCGGCGCGCTGGCCCTGGTCACCGCATACGACCGAAGCGGGCGGGTCGCCGGCGTACTGGGCATTTCCGCCGAGGCGGCGTCGGCGCTGTTTCTCGTCATCGCCGGCATCGCGATCTTCACCGCGATGGTGCTCGCCTGGCGTCGCGGGGTGAGTGAGCGCGGACCCCGCTCCGGGTCGCTCGATAACCGCTGATCCTGGAGGGATAGCCCGACCTCATGACCTTCCTCGACTACGGCGACATCTCCCCTCGGGAGATCGCGCCCGGTTTCTTCGCCCGCTTCGTTCATACGCATGGCATGACGCTCGCACGCGTCGAGGTGCGTGCCGACGCGCGCTTGCCATCGCACGCGCATCCGCACGAGCAGCTCACGACGGTGCTCTCCGGGGAGCTCGAGCTCACCGTCGGCGGGGAGGTGAGAGTGCTTCGCGCCGGAATGGTCGCGTTCATTCCAGGCGGGGTGCCACACTCGGCCCGGGCGCTCACCGCGTGCGAGGTGATGGACGTCTTCCACCCGGTGCGCGACGATTATCGCTGACCGGCAGCGTACGGCGTGACGCTCTGGTTTCTGGCCGCGTTGACGGTCGTCGCGGTGCTCTCGGGAGCGACCGCGGCCGTGGTCGGCTTCGGCATTGGCAGCCTGCTCACGCCGTTGCTCGCGCTGCGCGTCGGCATGCCGATAGCGATCGCCGCCATCGCCGTGCCTCACGCCGCGGCGACGGCATTCCGGTTCTGGCGGCTTCGCACCGCCGTCGACTGGTCCGTCGTCGGAGGGTTCGGCGTCCTCAGCGCGATCGGCGGGCTCGCTGGCGCGCTGCTGTACACGCGGCTTGGCGGCCGGGCACTGACGCTGGCGCTCGCCGGGCTCCTGATCCTCACCGGTATCAGCGGCCTAACGGGCATCATGACACGCTGGAATCCCTCGCGGGTCGCCGGGTTGCTCGGTGCGGTCTCGGGATTCTTCGGCGGGCTCGCCGGGAATCAAGGAGGCGTGCGCTCCGCCGCGCTGCTCAGCTTTCGCCTGCCACCGACGGCCTTCGTCGCGACCGCCACCGCTACCGGGCTCCTGGTGGACCTGGCGAGAACTCCGGTCTATCTGTGGCGGACCGGTGCCGAGCTGGTGGGACTGTGGGTGCCGATCGCATTGGCGACCGCGGGCGTGTTAGGCGGCACGCTGCTCGGCGAGCGCGTTCTCGCCGGTATGCCTCCCGAGCGCTTCCGGAAGGCCGTGTCTGTCGCGATCTTGGGACTCGGAGCGCTGCTCCTCGTCCGCGCGTGGTAGCGCACGGCCTCGACCCTCGAATCGGCTGACATGCCACGACGATTGATCGGGCTCCTGCTCGCGCTGCTCCTCGTTGGGCTCGCGGCCATGCTCATTGGTCAGGTCGCGGCGACGATGTTCACGCCCGGCTGGCTGGACAGTGCCGACGCACGCGACTGGGCGAGCATGACGTTCTTCCTGTCCGTGGCCGCGATGTTCCTGGTCGTCGCCTTCCGCATGATCGTTCGGCGCCGCCAAGGCCTCGCCCGCGTGCTCGGCGCGGGCGAGTGGTTGGCGATTGCCGCCCTCAGCCTGGTGGCGACAATCTGCGCCGGCATCGCGTCGCATTGGACGATCGCGCTGCCGGGGCTCGTGCCGATCGCGATCGCGGTCGTGCTGGCCCGTCGCCGCGGTCGGGAGGAGCGCGTCACGATCGTGGATCCGGAGCCCGAGCTACCGCGAGCGACGTTCACGAGCGGGCAACCTTCCGGGCGGCCGTCAGGAAAGAGTTAAGAGTTCGGCGGGTGCGTGGCGAAGTCGCGCGGCGTATCGTACTTGTGGCTCCATCTTTTTCCGGGAGTCCCTGTGCGCCTTTCTCTGGTTGCATTCGCGCTCCTGCTCGCGCCGCCCGCGCTGTTCTCGCAGGCGCCCGGCCGGTGGCCGCCCGACTCGCTCGTCAACGTCCAGGTCTTTCCGCGGACGACGCCGGTAATGGAAGTCATCGGCGCGATGCGAAACGCGACGTTCGCGCTCGGCGTGCGCTGCCAGTTCTGCCACGTGGGCGAGGAAGGAATGCCCCTGGAGCGGTTCGACTTCGCCAGCGATGAGAAGCGCACCAAGCTCGTCGCACGTCAGATGATGCGACTGGTCCAAGAGATCAATCGGCGCCTGGATACGTTGCCGGGTCGCGCGGCGAGCGGACTCGAGGTGAGCTGCGCCACCTGTCATCGCGGTGTGACCAGGCCGCAGCCGCTGTCGACGCTGATTGCCGACGCTGGGTTGGCCGCCGGCAGCGACTCGGCGCTGCGCGCGTATCGCGCGCTGCGCGAGCGGTACCATGGACGCGACGCCTACGACTTCGGCGAGGGGTCGCTCAACACGGCCGCGTTCCGGCTCGGACGCGCCGGAAAATACGACGACGCGTTCGCCCTGCTGCGGCTGAACGAGGAGATGTTCCCCAGGTCGTCGGGGATGTATGTCTTTCGGGGCAACATCAATCTGATGAAGGGTGACACGACCGCCGCTGAAGCCGCCTTTCGAGAGGCGCTGGCGCGCGATCCGTCGAACGGTGAGGCGCGGGGCCGGCTGCGCGCGATCGGACGCCAGCCGTGATGCGCGCGTCGACGATCGCCCGCGGACTGCTCATCATCGGTGCCCTCGTTGGCGCCGGGGCCGGGATAGCGCTCGCGCTCGGCCTCGGCGTCAGCAGCATTCCGCCGTGGATGATCACGGTGGGGATGTACAAGCTGGCATTCATCGCCGCCGGCGGACTGCTGGTGGCCGGAGCGATGGTGGGACGTGCCGCGATGCGGCGCAGCGGCGAAGCCGAGGCGGACGCCGCACCCCCGGCGATCGGTCCCACGCCCTGGGCGGGAGCCGACCAAGCCCCACGCCCGCCGCAAGAAGTGGAATCCGAGCGCGGCCGCTCGGACGGCCGTCCTTAGCCAGAAGGCCGCTACTGTCGGCGCGTCCCGCGCCTTTCCATCGCTTTTCCAGCGCCTCCGCCTCCGCCATATGGATTCACGTCCCGGGATCGGGTACGTTCTCACGAACACGCTCTCTCGGCTTCTCCTGCGGATCAGTCATGGATCGGGTACTGGCGGTCATTCTCGGCGGCGGCGCGGGCACGCGGCTCTTCCCGCTCACGCGCGATCGCGCGAAGCCCGCCGTGCCCCTCGCGGGGAAGTACCGGCTCGTCGACGTGCCGATCTCGAACTGCCTGAACTCCAGTCTCGACAAGATCTTCGTCGTCACGCAGTTCAATTCGGCCAGCCTCAACAACCACATCGCGCGCGCGTACGCGTTCGACCGCTTCAGCGGCGGCTTCGTGACGATCCTCGCCGCCGAGCAGACCCCATCGTCGGAGAAGTGGTATCAGGGCACCGCTGACGCGGTTCGCCGTTCGATCCCGCACTTCAAGAGTCAGCTGCACGACCGCGTGCTCATCCTGTCGGGCGATCAGCTGTACACGATGGATTACCGGCTGATGCTCGAGCACCACCGCAAGCACAAGGCGGACGTCACCGTCGCGGTGACGCCGGTGGTGGCGGCGGACGCACCAGGCTTCGGCATTCTCAAGACCGACGACACGCAGCGCATCACCGAGTTCCACGAGAAGCCGAAGATCGACAACCTCGCCGGGAAGGAGAGCCCGGTGTCGCCGGAGCTGGCGGCCCAGGGGCGGATCTACCTCGCGTCGATGGGCATCTACGTCTTCGAGGCGTCGGTCCTGTACGAGCTGCTCGACGCGCGGCCCGACGATCACGATTTCGGCAAGGCGATCATCCCGAACGCGATCCATGAGCGGACGGTCGTCGCATACCCGTTCACGGGATACTGGAACGACATCGGCACGGTGCGCTCGTTCTTCGAGACGAACATCATGCTCGCGCAGCCGCACCCGCCGTTCAACCTGTACGACCCGAACTTCCCCTTGTACACCGACGCGCTGATGCTCCCCCCGGCGAAAGTGAGCCGCTCACGGTTGGAGAACACGCTCGTCGGCGTGGGAAGCGTCATCGTCGACAGCGACATCTCGAACTGCGTCATCGGCCTGCGGTCGTTCATCGACCGGGGCACGCGTCTTCGCCGCACGGTGTTCATGGGCGCCGACTACTTCCGGTGGGAGGAATCCGAGGCGCGGAGCAGCGCCCAGGGACCGGCATACCCCGGCGTCGGGCAGGACACGCAGATCGAGAACGCGATCGTCGACAAGAACGCGTCGATCGGCAACCGCTGCACGATCACCAACGCGGCAGGGATTCAGGAGGGCGAAGGGCCCGGCTTCTACATCCGCGATGGCATCATCGTCATCGTGAAGAACGTCGAGATCGCCGACGGCACCGTGATCTGACCCCGCGCCGTGCGCATCGCTCTCCTCACGAACGAGTACCCGCCTAACGTCTACGGTGGGGCCGGTGTCCACGTCGAGTACCTCTCCCGCGAGCTGGCGCGCGCCGATCGCGGGACCCATCACGTCGATGTGCTCTGCTTCGGCGAGCAGAACGAGACGCGCGGCAACCTTCGCGTGCGAGGAGTCGCCCCATCCCTGCGCTTCGCGGCGCAGGACCCTCGTCATGCCAGGTTCCTCGATGCGCTGCTTCGCGACCTGGCGATGGCGGGCGCGGTCGAGTCGCCGGACGTCGTGCACTGCCATACTTGGTACTCCCATCTCGCCGGCTGTCTCGCCCGTCCATTGACCGGGGCACCCCTGGTGCTCACGACACACTCCCTCGAGCCGCACCGGCCCTGGAAGGTCGAGCAGCTCGGCACCGCCTATCACGCGTCGACGTGGATCGAGCGCACGGCGTACGAGAACGCCGATGGCGTCGTGGCGGTCTCCGAGGCGATGAAGCACGATGTTCAGACGCTGTACGGCGTGGCGCCGGAGCGCGTGCGAGTGATCCACAACGGCATCGATCCGGACGAGTATCAACCGCGCCCGGCGCCGGCGACGCTCCGCAGGCTGGGCGTCGATCCCGACATTCCGATCGTGCTCTTCGTTGGGCGGATAACGCGCCAGAAGGGCATCCTCCATCTCGTGCGCGCCATCAAGTACCTGCGGCCCGGCATGCAGGTCGTCCTCTGCGCCGGCGCACCGGACACGGCGGAGATCGCGGCCGAGATGACGGCGCTCGTCGCGGAAGCCAAGCGCGACGCTCGGACGGGAATCGTCTGGATTCCCGAGATGCTGCCGAAGGAGGATGTCATCACCCTGTACACGCACGCCGCGGTGTTCGTCTGCCCGTCGGTGTACGAGCCGTTCGGCATCATCAACCTCGAGGCGATGGCGTGCGAGACGCCGGTGGTCGGGGCGGCAGTGGGTGGGATTCCAGAGATCGTCGTGCCCGGCGAGACCGGCCTACTCGTGCCATTCGACGCGGCCGGGGGCGATTCTCCCGAGCCGAGGAATCCTGATTCGTTCTCGCGCGCGCTCGCGAGCGCGGTGAACGATCTGATGGACGCGCCCGAGCGGCGGCGGGCGATGGGCAACGCCGCGCGCCGGCGCGTGCTCGAGCATTTCAGCTGGGGCCACATCGCGCAGGTGACGCTCGAGTTCTACCGGGAGCTGATC
Organism: Gemmatimonadaceae bacterium; assembly: GCA_025931335.1. Taxonomy (GTDB): domain Bacteria; phylum Gemmatimonadota; class Gemmatimonadetes; order Gemmatimonadales; family Gemmatimonadaceae; genus JAICNG01. The sequence goes on from JAICNG010000030.1 coordinate 18,835, forward strand.
GAGCAGCGGCGCGGTCGTCCGTGACCGACCTCCTCACGCTGCTCGAGGAGCTTCAGAGCATCGGGCGGACGGGCCTGAATTACAGCAGCGATCCGTATGCGCGCGCGCACTATTCCCGCCTGCTCGAGCTGGCGGCAACGCACTACGGCCAAGCGCTCGATCTCCCTGCCGCGGAGGTGCGCGCGCGGCTTCAGGGTGAGCTGGGCTCCATCACGCCGAAGGTCGGGGCGGACGCCGCGATCTTCGATGCGGAAGGGCGGATGCTCCTCGTCGAGCGCGCCGACGATCGGTGCTGGGGCTTGCCGGCGGGATGGGTGGACCCGAACGAAGCGCCCCCGAATACGGCGCGCAGAGAGGCCCGTGAGGAGCTGGGGCTCGAGGTCGAGCCCGTTCAGCTCGTCGACGTCATGTTTCGGCCGGCGAGCGTGGCGTACGGACCGCACGCGGTCGTCTCGGTCGTCTATCTCTGTGAGGTTCGCGGCGGCGAGATCACGCTGTCACACGAGGTGCTGGCGGCTCGGTATTGGGCGCTCGATGAGGTGCCGGTGTGGCACAAGGACCACCAGAAATTCGCCCGAGCCGCTCACGCCGTCTGGACGACCCGTCGGCGGGCGACATAACTTTTGATCAGGTTCTTCGTCGTGTCGGCTGACTCGGTCCACCAGGGGCCACGGACAGCGTTGAACTGCCGAATGACCCGAATAGCAGCACGCATTACTCGAATTGCTCCGGGCGCCGTGGAATTCGCTCACGCAAGTGGAATGTCGCTGTCGACGTTGCTGCCTCCGAGGCGCGCCATGGGTGCCAGCGGGTCATTCGGGACATTCGGGACATTCGGGACATTCGGGGCATTCGGGGCATTCGGCAGCTCAGGCTGTCCGTGGCCCGCCAACGAGATCATCGCGGTTTAACACTCTCATTCGAGGCCGAGATGGACAACAAGAAACTGCTGGCGCTGGCGAAAAAGAACGCCGCAAAATCCGCCGACATCGAGAAGAAGCGCAAGAAAAAGACGTACGACGCGACCCTCGACGTCACTCGCCCGGAGGATGCTCCGGAGGACAGCGAGGCCGACGCGATCTTCCGCGAGATGAAGAAGCGAGAATTCTGATCGCGTTGACCCACGCTAGAGTGAGCCAAACGCCGCGGTAGCACATTTGCAATGAACGGCAGGGTGATTGTTGTGAACGCTGCGATGACGCCCGTGGAGGCGGCGATGCGGCTGCGCCCACTAGTGAGAACGGGCCTTGGACTCGCGACACTCGTTGCCGCGAGCGCGATGTGGGTCGCCATTGGTGATCGACACTGGGCGGCCACGCTCGTGCTCGCCGTGCTGGCGCTCACCTGTGCGTACCCCGCCGTAACCGGCCGCGACCCGTTCGACCCACGCCATCGCCGCCGAAGACACCGCCGTCACCGCTCCAGGCGTCATGGGCCGCCGAGCGGTACCGAGGCCCATAGCCATGGCGACGGCCGAGCCTAACGTGTTGCCCGAGACCGGCAGCTTGCCCAGTCGCGAAGGCGGTCCCGCCCCACAGACCGCGGACCTTTACCGGCTCCTCGTCGAGGGGGTTTCCGATTACGCCATCTTCGCGCTCGATCCCACGGGGCACATCGTCACCTGGAACCCGGGGGCGGAGCGACTGAAGGGGTGGAAGGCGCACGAGATCATCGGCCGCCACTTTTCGACGTTCTATCCCGAGGAGGACATCCAGGCGGGCAAACCACCGTGGGAGCTGGAAGTCGCGATCCGTGAAGGGCGCCTGGAAGATGAAGGGTGGCGTCTCCGGAGTGACGGGACGCGATTCTGGGCGAACGTCGTGATCACGGCGCTCCGCGACGACCACGGAACCCTCGTTGGATTCGCCAAGATCACGCGCGACCTCACCGAGCGCATGGAGGCGCAGGAGCGCGCGATCCAGAACGCGCGGCGCCTGGCGGAAGTCGAGGCGCTGAGCCGCGCGAAGAGCCAATTCCTGGCATCGATGTCGCACGAGCTGCGAACCCCGCTCAACGCCATCGGCGGCTACGCCGAGCTGATCGAGATGGGGCTCGGCGGCAGCGTCACCGAGCAACAGCGTGAGTACCTGGCGCGCATCAGAACCAGCCAGCAGCACCTGCTCCGGATCATCAACGATCTGCTCAACTACAGCCGCATCGAGTCGGGCAAGCTCACGTATGAACGCGAGCCGGTGTCCCTGGCCGCCGTGATCGAAACCGTCGCGTCGATGATCGAGCCGCAAGCGACCGGGAAGGGTCTCACCCTGGTCCGAGCAGAGCGCCAGAACGACGTGCTCGCGATCGGCGATCGCCTCAAGATCGAGCAGATCGTCCTCAACCTGCTCTCGAACGCGGTGAAATTCACGCCGTCGAAGGGGCGCGTGACGGTGGCGTGCCTCCAGGCGGAGGACCAAGCGATGATCACGGTGCGCGATACCGGCCCCGGCGTCCCGCGTGACCGTGTCGACGACATCTTCGAGCCATTCGTGCAGCTCGGCCGCTCGCTCTCAACCGGACCCGAGGGGACCGGGCTCGGGCTGGCGATCAGCCGTGATCTCGCGCGAGCGATGGACGGGGACGTGACGCTCGAGACGGAACCGGGTGTCGGCTCCCTGTTCACCTTGAGTCTGCCCAAGGCATAGCCGCGCGCGCCGGCCCTACCGCGCCGCCGCCCAGAAGCCCGTCACCGATTGAATCTGTCCGGTGGCACCGAGCACGAACACGTTCGTGCCGCGCCCCCGCTCCTTTCCATCGCTGGCGGTCGCAATCCAATCGACGAGCGCGGTTCCCTGACAGTGGCGCACGTCGCCTTCGCGCCGCATCCGCAGCCCCGGCATGTAGACCTGGGCGGCGGTCACGTGCGGCAGGAGGTCGTCGAGACCGGTCGTGTTGCCGAAACGATCCTGGAAACGCACGCCGGGATCCGCGATGCGACGGAACGCCGTCTGGCGCGCGCGCTCGTCAGGGTCTGCCCACGCCTCGAACCACCGGTCGACGAGTGCGGCCGCGTCGGCGTGGAGCTCGTCGGCCACGACGTTGGAGAAGACCGCCAGCTGATACCGCCATCCCTGAACGTGGTGATCACGCACAGCCTCGTCCGCGAATTCGTGCGTGAGGTGCAGGTGGGTGCCGAGCCCGTGCGGCTCGAGGCGGATCGTGACGCGTGAGGCGCCGGCAGGGATCGGGTCTCCGGTGACAAACCCATACGTGAACACGACTCGCTCGGGCGGCGTGATCTCGAGAACTTCGCCCGCGACCTCGACACCGCCGGGGTAGCGAATGAGTAGTGCGCCCCCGGGGCGTGCATCGATGGTCGATCCCGCTCCCCACCACGTCGCCCAACGCGGGGTTTCCGAGAGGAACCGAAACACATTCTCTCGCGGCGCGTGGATGACGACGCTGCGATCGAGTTGGTATGGCAATGTCGACATGGTGATCACCCCTTTCGCGCCTTGACGGTTCGGCGTCGCGGTCGGGGACCGCGACGCGTATGCTCGAGCTCCGCGGCGAGCTTCAGCCGCCAGAGTGCGTCGTCCCACATCTGCTCCAGCATCCGGCCCAGTGGTCCCAGTGCCTCACGCCGCGCCCGATAGAACCGATGCCGCCCCTCTGCGCGCGACTCGGCCAATCCCGCCTCGGTGAGCGATCGCAGCTGGAGCGACACCGCGCCGAAGGTGACGTCGGGCATGGCGCGATGAATCGCGCCGGCGGTGCGCTCCTCCGACCAGATGAGGCGCAGGATCTCCTGCCGGCGGGGGGAGGCGAGGGCGGCGAGTACGGCGGGCGCGGTCATGGATGATATTTTAGATATAACTAAAATAAAAGTCAAGCCCCCCGTGGGCTTCGCGCACTTGACGGTCCCGTGACGCGATCCCACCATGAGCGGAGGCCGTCCCGTTCCCGGTTCAGGAGTCGACACCGTGGCTTTCTCGCTCCGTCGGTGGCGCCCGCGCCATCTCCTGCTCGCGTGGGTCACTTACTGGGTTCTCGCGCTGCTGTTCGCGTTGCGCTCGGCGATCGCCTCGATCTGGCGGGTCACGACCGATCCCGATGCCCACGGGAGCATCAGTGCCGGGATCACCGACGGCATCCTCACCCTGACGGTCTCCGAGGAAGCTCGGGTCGTGTGGGAGGGAAGCGCGTCGGTGATGTCGATCGTGCTGTGGGTGGCCGGTCCGCCGCTGCTGCTCTTTCTCCTGTGGCTCGCCGTGCGTCCCCGAGCTGGCGAGCGGGTGCTCTCGGGTACGCCACAGCGCTGATGACCCATGCGTGAGTCGGGGACGAACGAGCAAGCGCCGACGCTGCCGGCGCTCCTCGCCCACCGCGCGCGCCGCGCATCCGATGGGCGCCTGGTGCTCGACGCTGCCGGGGGACTGATCGTCGGCGCACTCGCGCTGGCGACGCGACCACCGGGGTGGCCGATCCTCACGAGCGCCGCCGCGTCATTCCTCGCCTATGGCGTTTGGGGAATCAGCGATCGCATACTCGACGACGCCGGCGTCGGTGCGTACGCTGCTCGCGCATTGCGCGCGCTCCGCGGCGCTGCCGCGGCCCTCGGCGCCGCGAGCGCGCTGGCTCTGGTGCTTACGGCGATGGCGTTCATGCTGGGGACGTGGATCAGTTGAACGCAAAGGGGTCGAGGGGGTCGAGGGGATCAACGGGAAGGAAAGGCGCCGGGGCGGAGCCGCGGCGCTCATCTGATGGGGCGCGGCTGGCTGCGAAGCAGCCGCCGCGCCTTTCCATCCCCTTGACCCCCTCGATCCCTTCGACCCCTTCGACCCCTTCAGCCTTCTAGCCTCTCCCCCCGCCCCGCGCGACATTCCTGTCGATGAAGATCGTCACCGTCGGCGGCGGCCCGGCCGGGCTGTACTTCGCCCTCCTGCTCAAGAAGCGCCGCCCCGACGCCCAGATCACCGTGCTCGAGCGGAATGCCCCCGACGACACGTTCGGGTGGGGCGTGGTGTTCTCCGACCAGACGCTCGACAACGTCCGCGCCGCCGACGCGCCCACGCACGACGCGATCAGCGACAGCTTCGCGCGCTGGGATGACATCGACATCCACTTCAAGGACGCGACGATCACCTCGGGCGGCCACGGGTTCGCCGGCATCGCGCGCCGCCGCCTGCTCGAAATTCTCCAGCGCCGGGCCCAGGCGCTCGGCGTCGACCTTCGCTTTCGGCAGGAGGTTCGCGGGCTCGGCGACCTGCGACGGCTCGGATTCGACGACGCCGATCTCATCGTCGCGGCGGACGGCATCAACAGCGTCATCCGACAGGAGCTCGCGCCGCACTTTCGGCCGAATCTCGACGTGCGCAAGGCGCCGTACATCTGGCTCGGCACCACGCAGCGCTTCGACGCGTTCACGTTCATCTTCATCATCAACGACGCCGGCGTCTTCCAGGTCCACGCCTATCGATTCGAGGAGGCGCAGTCCGCCTTCATCGTCGAATGCGACGAGCGGTCGTGGCGCAATGCCGGATTCGACCGGATGGACGCCGCGGAGACACTCGCCGCTTGCGAGTCGATGTTCGCGCCGTGGCTGGGCGGACACCGGCTGATACACAACGCGCCGCACCAGCGCGCGAAGCCGTGGGTCACGTTCGTCCGCGTGAGCAACGCGTCATGGTTCCATGACAACGTCGTCCTCGTCGGCGACGCCGCGCACACCGCGCACTTCTCCATCGGCTCGGGAACGAAGCTCGCGCTCGAAGACGCGATCGTCCTGGCACGCGTGGTCGACGAGCACGGGACGGAGGATTTCCCGCGCGCCCTTCAACGCTACCAGGACGAGCGCATGACGGAGGCGCTCCGTCTCCAGAATGCGGCCCGCAACTCGATGGAGTGGTTCGAGAACGTGCGCCGGTACGTGAACCTCGACCCCCCTCAGTTCGCGTACTCGCTGCTGACGCGCAGCCAGCGCGTGAGCCACGAGAACCTGCGCATGCGCGACGGTGCCTATCTCTCCGGCGTCGAACGGTGGTTCGCGAGCCGCGCGGCGACCGCCGTGCCGGCCGCCGAGCCGCCTGGTGGAGCGGCGTCGCCGCCCCCGCCGATGTTCACGCCGTTCCGGCTGCGCGGCATGACGCTCGAGAACCGGGTGGTCGTCGCGCCGATGGACATGTACTCCGCCGTCCACGGCGCGCCGGGCGACTTCCACTTCGTGCACCTCGGTGCGCGCGCGCTGGGCGGGGCCGGGCTCATCGTGACCGAGATGACCTGCGTCTCGCCCGACGCGCGCATCACTCACGGGTGCACGGGCATGTACGACGACGCCCACGTGCCCGCCTGGCGCCGCATCACCGAGTTCGTGCATCGCTGGAGCCGCGCGAAGATCTGCCTTCAGCTCGGACACGCGGGCCGGAAGGGCTCGGTGAAGCTCCCCTGGGAAGGAGGCGACGACACACCGCTCGTCGGAGACGGATGGCCGGTGATCGCGCCCTCGCCCATCGCGTACACACCGCACATGCCGGTGCCCCGCGCGATGGCGCGTGACGACATGGACCGCGTGCGCGCCGCGTTCGTCCGCGCCACGCGAATGGCGATCGACGCGGAATTCGACATGCTGGAGCTGCACTGCGCGCACGGCTATCTCCTGTCGAGCTTCATCACGCCGCTGAGCAACCACCGCACCGACGAGTACGGGGGCTCGCTCGAGAATCGCGTTCGCTTTCCGATCGAGGTATTCGCCGCCATGCGCGAGGCGTGGCCGCGGGATCGGCCGATGTCGGTGCGCATCTCGGCCACTGACTGGGTGAATGGTGGTGTCACCGGTGACGACGCGGTGGAGATCTCACGCGCCTTTGGCCGCGCCGGCGCAGACATCATCCACGTCTCGACAGGCCAGACGTCGATCGACGCCAAACCGGTGTACGGGCGCATGTATCAGACGCCGTACAGCGACCAGGTGCGCAACGAATGCGGCCTGCCGACGATCGCCGTCGGAAACATCGTGGATGGAGATCAAGTGAACGCCATCATCGCCGCGGGGCGAGCGGACCTGTGCGCGCTCGCACGCCCCCACCTCGCGAACCCGCACTGGACGCTGCTCTCCGCGGCCGCATCGGGGTACTCGGCGCAGCACTGGCCCGTGCAGTACCTCACCGGCAAACGGCAGCTCGAGCGCGCCATGCAGCGTGAGCTGGAGCTGCGCGGATCGGCGACGATATGACCTCGCCCCCAGACGGCGCGTTCCTCGCCGGCAAGCACGCGATCGTCACCGGCGGAGGCAAGGGCATTGGCGCCGCCATCGCTCGCGAGCTCGCCACTCGCGGCGCGTCGCTGACGTTACTTGGCCGCGACACCACGGCGCTCGACACGCAGGCCGATGCCATCCGTACGCTCGGCGCGCGCGTGCAGACCTTCGTCTGCGATGTCGCCGATGAGCCGCTCGTGACGAGCGCGTTCGGTCAGGCGCTCGACACCTTGGGCGCGCCCTACGTGCTGGTGAACAACGCCGGCGACGCGTCCGCGGCGCTCTTTCACGAGCTCGAGCGTTCCAGCTGGGACCACACGATCGCGGTGAATCTCACCGGCACTTTCCTGTGCATGCGCCAGGTCATCGGCCCCATGCTGCGCGCAGGAGAGGGGCGCATCGTCAACATCGCCTCGACCGCGGCGCTCAAGGGCTACAAACGCATGGCCGCCTACAGCGCGGCCAAACACGGCATACTCGGCCTAACGAAATGCGTGGCGTTGGAGACGGCGAAGAGCGGGATCACCGTGAATGCGGTGTGTCCGGGCTACACGGCGGATACGGGATTGCTGGATCGCGCCATCAGCAACCTGCGAAGCTCGGGGAAAAGCGAGGCAGAAGCGAGGGAGATGCTGAGCCGCGGCACCCCGCGCGGGACCCTCGTGCGCCCCGAGGAAGTGGCGAGCGCCGTCGCGTGGCTGTGCTCGCCCGGGGCGAGCGCCGTCACCGGCCAGGCGATCGTCGTCGCGGGCGGGGAGGTCATGTGATCTCGTACCGCTTCCCGCCCCTGACCGTTCGCCCTATGTTGGCCGCATGACCACCCGCCTTCGCGGCGCGGACCTGAAGCCGCGCCACTTCAAGTGGCATGTCGACGGCCGCGTCGCCACGATCACGCTGAACCGCCCTGAGCGAAAGAACCCGCTCACCTTCGAGTCGTACGCCGAGCTGCGCGACATCTTCCGGCAGCTCGCGCTCGCGAGCGACATCAAGGTCGTCGTGCTCACCGGCGCGGATGGGAACTTCTCGTCGGGCGGCGACGTGCACGAGATCATCGGTCCGCTCGTCAAGATGAAACGCGAGGGGAAGGTGGACGAGCTGCTCGCGTTCACGCGGATGACGGGCGACGTCGTGCGCGCCATGCGGGCCTGCCCGCAACCGATCATCGCGGCGGTCGACGGCGTCTGCGCCGGCGCGGGCGCGATCCTCGCCATGGCGAGTGATCTGCGCATCGGCACATCGCGGAGCCGAGTGGCGTTCTTGTTCACGCGGGTGGGACTCTCGGGTGCTGACATGGGGGCCTGCGCGATGCTCCCGCGCATCATCGGCCAGGGTCGGGCAGCCGAGCTGCTCTACACGGGCCGGTTCATGTCGAGCGATGAGGCCGAGCGCTGGGGGTTCTTCAACAAGGTCACGACGCCCGAGGCGTTGGAGGACGAGGTGCGGTCGCAATCGCGGTCGCTCGCCTCGGGACCAACGTTCGCGCACGCGATGACGAAGCGAGCGCTGCATCAGGAGTGGGGGATGTCGCTCGATGAGGCGATCGAGAGCGAGGCCCAGGTCCAGGCGCTGTGCATGGAGACGGAAGACTTTGCGCGGGCGTACGAGGCGTTTGCTCGGAAACAGTCTCCGGTGTTCGAGGGCAATTGAGGTGACGACGACGATTGCGGATTGGCGCTCGTAATGTCGGAACCGACCACTGCCGCAGAGCGAACCCACCTCGAGTGGCCCTTCTTCGCCGACGAGCATCGCACCCTCGCGCGCGACATTCGCCAGTGGGCGGCCGCCGAGCTGTGGAACGCACCGGAGCCCGAGGACGTCGACGACGTCGACGCGGCGTGCCGAGGCCTCGTGAGGCAGCTCGGGGAGGCGGGGTGGCTGCGACACGTGGTGCCTGCCGCGCACGGCGGGGTGAGCGATCCGCTCGACGCGCGCTCGCTCTGCATCATTCGGGAAGCGCTCGCCACGGCATCCGGGCTGGCCGATTTCTCGTTCGCGATGCAGGGGCTCGGAACGGGGCCGATTACGCTGTTCGGCTCCAGCGCGCTCAAGCGACGCTACCTGCCTGACGTGGCCCGGGGAAAGCGCATCGCCGCCTTCGCCATCTCCGAGAGCGGCGCAGGCTCCGACGTTGGCGCGATGCAGACCGTCGCCCGGCGCGACGGCGATGGCTTCGTGGTCAACGGGGAGAAGACCTGGATCTCGAACGCGGGCATCGCCGATCACTACGTCGTGTTCGCGAAGCTTGACGAGGGCAAGCTGGCGCGCGACGGTGAGCGGCGGTTCGTCGCTCTCGTCGTCGATGCCGACGACCCGGGGTTTCGGGTCGCCGAGCGAATCGATGTCTCCGCGCCGCATCCGCTGGGAACGGTGCGGCTCGACGATTGTCGCGTCGCCGCGGATCGTGTGATCGGCGAACCGGGGGCGGGACTTCGCATCGCGCTCGCGACGCTCGACCTCTTTCGTCCCACCGTCGGTGCGGCGGCGCTCGGACTGGCGCGCCGCGCGATGGAGGAGGCATGCGCATGGGTCGCTGAGCGTGAGGTCTTCGGCCGTCCGCTGGCCGAGCATCAGATGACGCAGGCGCGGCTGGCGGAAATGGCGGTGCGGATCGACGCGAGCGCCTTGCTGGTGTACCGGGCGGCATGGACGCGGGATGCCACCGGCCGCCGGACGACACGCGAGGCGGCGATGGCGAAGCTGCACGCGACGGAGAGCGCCCAGCGGGTGATCGACGACGCCATCCAGCTCCTCGGTGCACGGGGCGTGCGGAAGGGAGCCGTCGTCGAACGGCTCTACCGCGAGATCCGCGCGCTTCGGATCTACGAGGGCACGAGTGAGATCCAGAAAATCGTGATCGCCGGCACGGTGACGAAACCCACATGACCGCTCACGTCGATCAGTTCGCACGGCGTATGCTGCCGGCGCGGGAGCTTTGGCCCGAGCTCTCGGTCGGCGAGATGCGCTATCCGGACCGGCTGAACTGCGCCGCCGAGCTGCTCGATGCGATGGTCGTTCAGGGAGGCGGGGATCGCGTCGCGCTTCGTTTTCCCGGCGGCACCTGGACCTACCGCGAGCTGCTGGAACATTCGAATCGCATCGCGCACGTCGTCACGAGGGATCTCGGCCTCGTGCCCGGGAATCGGGTGTTGCTGCGTGGGCCGAACAACCCGATGATGGCGGCGTGCTGGTTCGCCGTGCTCAAGGCGGGTGGCATCGTCGTCTGCACGATGCCGCTGCTGCGCGCGCGCGAGCTCGCGTACCTGATCGAGAAGGCGCAGATCGGGCTCGCGCTGTGCGACACGCGCGTGGTGGCGGAGCTGGAGCAGGCCGCGGCGAGCGCACCAATGCTGCGCCGCATCGTGGAGTTCGGCACCGACGCGGCCGGCTCGCTCGACGCGCTCACGCGATCGAGGCCGGGGAGCTTCACCAACGTCGCCACCGCCGCTGATGATGTCGCGCTCATCGCCTTCACGTCGGGCACCACCGGACAGGCGAAGGGGACGATGCACTTCCATCGCGACGTCCTCGCGATCTGCGACCTGTTCCCACGCCACGTGCTGCGGCCCTCGCGTGACGACGTCTTCTGCGGCTCCCCTCCCCTGGCGTTCACCTTCGGCCTTGGCGGATTGCTGCTGTTTCCCATGCGCGTCGGCGCGTCGACGTTGCTGCTGGAGCAGGCGACGCCACCGCAGCTGCTCCAGGGGATTCAGGATTTCCGGGCGACCGTGTGCTTCACGGCGCCGACTGCCTATCGGGCGATGGCGGCGACGGCATCGGGGTTCGACCTCTCGTCGCTGAAGAAGTGCGTCTCGGCGGGGGAGCACCTCCCGGCGGCGACGTTCGAGAAGTGGCGCGCGGCGACCGGCCTCAGGATCATCGACGGCATTGGGTCGACGGAGATGCTGCACATCTTCATCAGCGCGGCTGGCGACGACATTCGCGCCGGCTCGACGGGCCGCGCCGTGCCCGGCTATCGCGCGCGCGTCATCGACGCCGACGGGATCGAAGTGCCTCCGGGCACGATCGGGCATCTCGCTGTGCAGGGCCCAACGGGATGTCGCTACCTCGACGATGCGGAGCGGCAGCGAGCCTACGTGCAGAACGGGTGGAACCTTCCGGGCGATTCCTATCGCATGGACGAGGAGGGGTATTTCTGGTATCAGGCGCGCACGGACGACCTCATCGTCTCATCCGGCTACAAGATCTCCGGGCCGGAAGTGGAGAACGCCCTGCTCGATCACCCCTCGGTTTCGGAGTGTGGCGTCGTCGGCGTGCCCGATGAGGAACGCGGCTGCATTGTGAAGGCGTTCGTGGTGTTGAGGCCCGGCATTGCGGCAACGGAGGAGATGACGAAGGTGCTGCAGGACTTCGTGAAACTGCAGATCGCGCCTTACAAGTATCCGCGGAGCATCGAGTTCGTGTCGGCGCTGCCGCGGACCGAGACCGGCAAGCTCCAGCGCTTTCGCCTCCGCGAGGCGCCAACGTCACAGGGCGCGGGGCGCGGCCGGTGAAGATCGTGCAACCGGCGGGATGGCCTCGCCCAGCTGGGTACGCGAACGGCGTCGTGGCGGCCGGTCGGGTGGTGGCCGTCGCCGGCCAGATCGGGTGGAACCCGACGACCGAGCGATTCGAGACCGACGAGGTGGCGGCGCAGGCCCGGCAAGCACTCGACAACCTCGTCGTCGTCCTCCGTGCCGCGGGCGCGGAGCCGGCCGACGTGGTTCGCCTCACCTGGTACGTGACCGATCGCGCCGGCTACGTCGCGTCTCGCCGCGAGATCGGCGAGGCGTATCGTGCGCTGTTCGGCACTCACTACCCGGCGATGTCGGTCGTGATCGTGGCCGGGCTGCTGGACGAGCGAGCGAAAGTCGAGATCGAGGCGACGGCGGTCGTTCCCAAGTAATGGCTGAGCACAGGCCGGGTGAATGACGGATGCGTGGCCTGCTGCGGTTCTGGTTCACCTTCGAGAAGCCGGTTGGCCCGCGTGCGTACTTCACGCACGGCTTCGCGCTGGCACTGCTCAAGTACGCCGTGGATGCGGCGCTGATCGCGACCTTTCTCGGAGTGCTCTGGACTCCGCTCGACTACCTCGCGACCGGCGCATCCCTGTCGTCGTCGAAACTCGCTCACGCTCCGACGATTCTCCTCATCATCCTCGCGCTGTGGACGCTTCCGTTCTTCTGGATCGGCGAGGCGATGAGCGTTCGGCGCACCATGGACGCCGGGCTGACGCCGTGGGTAGCGCTGCTCTTTTTCGTCCCGCTACTCAGCTACGCCTTCATGCTTGCCATGAGCGTGTGGCCGTCCGCCTCGGCCAGGCCTGTGCCGGCACGACGGACGCGGGAATCGCCCTCGTCCACGGATCGCGTCGTCGCGATTCTGGCGGGTCTTGCCATCGGGCTGGGCATGATGGCGGTCAGCGTACTGGGAATGCGGCGCTACGGCATCGCGCTGTTCCTCGGTACGCCGTTTCTCATCGGTGCGGTGAGCGCGTTCCTGTTCAATCGGCACGCGGTCACGACCATGCGACAAACGAGGCGGGTGGTGCTCCTCTCGCTGCTGGCGAGCGGTGGGGCGCTGGTGTTCGCATCGGCGGAGGGTCTGGTGTGCATCGCAATGGCGTTTCCGCTCGCGTTGGGGATCGCGTTGCTCGGCGCGATCGTCGGCCGGGCGATCGCGCTGGGTGGCGACTATCCGATCGGCCATGCCCTGTTCGGCGTACTGCTTCTCCCCGCGAGCGCGCCGCTGCTGGACTCGGCACCTCGGTCTCCGTTGCGCGAGGTGCGAAGTGCCGTCGAGATCGACGCGCCAGTGGACGTCGTCTGGCGCCGCGTGATCGCGTTCCCTGCCCTGCCCGAGCCGACCGACCTCGTCTTTCGCTCCGGCATCGCCTACCCGCGCGGCGCTCGGATCGAGGGCGTGGGCGTGGGGGCCATTCGTTACTGCGAGTTCTCGACGGGCGCCTTCGTCGAGCCGATCACCGACTGGATTCCTGGCAAGCGGCTCGCGTTCGACGTGACCGCATCGCCGCCGCCACTCCGGGAGCTCAGCCCCTATGGGCGGGTGATAGCGCCGCATCTCGACGGATTCTTCCTCGCCCGGCGCGGGGAGTTCCGTCTCGTCGCACTGGTCGGCGGTCGCACCCGTCTCGAGGGAAGCACGTGGTACGAGCTGCGACTGCAGCCGCATCTCTACTGGGCGATCCTCAGCGATCGCCTCGTCGGACGCATCCACGACCGGGTGCTGCAACATGTTCGCGACGTGTCGGCCCGCGACGTGCAGCGCAATCCTCGCGTGACGAGCCCACCCCGCCAATGAGGCAACCTCGACGAGAGAGCGCCGAGACGCCGCCCCCAGAGCGCCGCTCCGACCCGAAGGAGGACGCGCCCGATCCTGTCGAGCAGGCGTCGGAAGAGAGCTTCCCCGCCAGCGATTCTCCGAGCTGGTCGCCACTGCATCCCGGCGCTCCGGGAGAGCATCCCGATCGTCGTTAGGAAGGGAGACGTCTGAGGAATGAGGACCGCGGAGTGAGGAACGGGATCGACCTCACTCCTTTTTTTCTCATCCCTCGTGGTTCCGGTTGCGTTTCCCAGTGGCCGGTCGCCACTTTTCCACGACATGCTGAAGACGACTCCTTTTCACCCGCGCACCGCCGCGCTGATGGAAGCTCAGCAGTGGCGGCGCTGGGCGGGCTTTCTCGCGGCGAGCGCCTACGAGATGTCGCATGAGCGCGAATACCACGCCATTCGCAATTCGGCGGCGCTCTTCGACGTGTCCCCGCTGTACAAGTACCACCTGCGCGGGCGCGATGCGACGCGACTGCTCGACCGCGTGGTCACGCGCAACGTCGCCAAGTGCCAGCCCTGCCAGGTGATGTACACGCCCTGGTGCGATCCGCGCGGCAAGGTGATCGACGATGGTACGCTGCACCGCTTCGGAGAGGACAACTATCGGCTGACCTCCGCCGACCCGAACCTGCGATGGCTGCACCAGAACGCCCGCGGGATGCAGGTGGAGATCGAGGATGCGTCGGAGCGCGTCGCGTCGCTGTCGCTCCAGGGGCCGCTCTCCCGATCGATTCTCGAGCATGCCGTGGGGCGCGACCTCGGGGCGCTGAAGTTCTTCCGGCTCACGAACGCGACGATCGGCGGCGTCTCCGTCGTGATCTCTCGCACCGGCTACACCGGCGACCTCGGCTACGAGGTCTGGATGGATGCGAGCGAGGCTCTGCCGGTGTGGGACGCGCTCGTCGTGCACGGCAAGCCATACGGCATCACCCCCGCCGGCATGCTCGCGCTCGACATCGCGCGCATCGAGGCGGGGTTGATCCTCCTCGACGTGGACTACGTCTCCGCTCGCAAGGCACTCATCCCCGGTCAATTGTCATCACCGTTCGAGCTCGCGCTGGGGTGGACGGTGTCGATCGACAAGCAGCCGTTCAACGGCAAGCCGGCGCTCGCGCGAGAGAAGGCGGACGGTCCGTCGTGGTCGCTGATGGGTCTCGAGATCGACTGGCTGACGCTGGAGCGACTCTACGAGGACATGGGACTCGCGCCGAGAGTCGCCGCGGCCGCATCGCGCGTGAGCGTGCCCGTGTATGACGGATCGAAGCAGGTGGGCTACGCGACGAGCAGCGCCTGGTCACCGCTGCTCAAGCGCTACATCGCGCTCGCGCACCTCGAGGCGTCGTCGGCCACGCCGGGAAAGGAGCTTGAGTTCGAGATCACCGTCGAGCACCGCCGCAAGCGGGCGACGGCGCGCGTCCGCAAGCTCCCCTTCTACGATCCGGCGAGGAAGCGCTCGTGAGAAACGGGAAGGTGGACGCCATCGTCATCGGCGCTGGGCATAACGGGCTCATCTGCGCCGCGTATCTCGCGCGCGCGGGAAAGAAGGTGCTCGTCCTCGAGCGGCGGCACCTCGTCGGCGGCGCCGCCGTCACCGAGGAGATCGTGCCCGGCTTCAAGTTCTCCGAGTTCTCGTACGTCGTGAGCCTGTTGCGGCCGGAGATCATCCGCGAGCTCGATCTCCCAGGGCACGGGCTCCAGATCCTGCCGCTCGAGAGCACGGTCACGCCGATGCTCGATGGCAACTACCTCGCCGCGTGGGGGGATCACGACGAGACGCGGCGGGAGCTGTATCGCCACTCCCCGCTCGACGCCGACGCGTACGACGAGTTCGGGATCCTCATGCACCACATGGCGCACGCGGTGAAGCCGATCATCGGCATGATGCCCCCTGACCCCACGTCGCTGTCGCCGAGGGAGCTGCTCTCGCTCGGCAAGCTCGGTGGGCACATGCGATCGCTTGGCGCACGCAAGTTCTACGCGCTCCACAAGCTGATGACGATGAGCTCGGCGGATTATCTCGACGAGTGGTTCGAGACCGACGTCCTCAAGGCGACGAAATCCGCGAGCGGCATCATCGGCACGTTCATGGGGCCGCGCTCGCCGGGCTCGGCGTACGTGTTGCTGCACCACTACATGGGCGAGATCGACGGCGCCTTTCGCGCGTGGGGGTTCCAGAAGGGCGGCACTGGCGGCGTGAGCGACGCGATCGCCGGCGCCGCGAAGCGACTCGGCGCCGAGATCAAGCTCGAGGCGCCGGTGGGCCGGGTGATCGTGAAGAATGGGCGCGCGAGCGGCGTTGCACTCGAGAACGGCGATGAGTATCACGCCGACATCGTCGTCTCGGGGCTCGATCCCAAGCGCACCTTTCTCAAGCTCGTCGAGGAGCGCGAGCTTCCCGGCGATTTCGTCGCCAACATCAAGCGGTTCAAGACGCGGGGCTCGTCAGGCAAGGTCAACCTGGCACTGTCGGAGCTGCCGCGCCTCACCTGCATGGAGCCGGAGAACATCGCGCGGTGGAAGGGTGTTCCGATTCCACCGGAGCGCTACCTCCGCGGCGCGATCTCGATCAGCCCGACGATGGACTACGTCGAGCGCGCCTACGATGACGCGAAGCATGGCTCGTTCTCGAAGCGTCCGTACATGGACGTCGTCATTCCGTCGATGATCGATCCGGAGATGGCACCGCCGGGACAGCACGTGATGTCGATCTTCTGCCAGTACGCGCCGTTCGCGATCGAGGGAGGCTGGGATGACGCAAAGCGCGAGGCGTTCGGCGACGCGGTCATCGACGCGCTCGCCGTTCACGCACCCAACATCAAGAGCGCGATCATCGCGCGGCAAGTGCTGACACCTGCCGACATCGAGCGGATCACCGGATTGACCGAAGGGAACATCTTCCAGGGGGAGCTGGCGCTCGATCAGCTCTTCTTCCTCCGCCCGGCGCCGGGATACGCGAAGTACCGGACGCCGGTGGACGGATTCTATCAGTGTGGCTCGGGCACGCACCCCGGAGGCGGCATCATGGGTGCGTCCGGCCGCCTCGCCGCACTCACGATCCTCGGCGAGCGCTCATGACCTATGATGTGATCGTGGTCGGCGGAGGGCTGGCCGGCCTGACGAGCGCGGCGCTGCTGGCGAAGGCCGGCCGGCGGGTGGTCGTGCTCGAGCGGCGCGCCGTGCTCGGCGGCCTCCATTCGACCGATGAGGTCGCGCCCGGCGTTCGCGGCGATGCGGTGGCGCACGACATCGGCTGGATTCCGTCATCGGTGATGAAGACGTTGGGGCTGGATGAGCGTGCCCTGGCGCTCCTGCGTCCCGATCCCTCGGCGGTTTCGCTGCTGCCCGGCGGAAAGACATTGACGCTGTGGACCGATCCCGCGCGGACGGCGAGCGAGCTGCAGCGCCATTCACCGAACGATGCGCGCGCGTGGCGCGGGTTCGGCGAGCGCGTGGCGCGCCTCGCCGGCTTTCTCCAGGCGATCTACGAGGGGCCCGCGCCCGAGCCACTCGCGTCGGGCGCCACGGAGCTGCTGTCGATGCTGGGCCTCGGGCGCAAGGTGCGCTCGTTAGGAGGCGCCGGCATCATCGACCTGCTCCGCACGCTGCCGATGAGCGTCGCCGACGTGCTCGACGAGACGTTCGAGCATCCGGCGCTGAAGGGGCTCGTCGCGGCGTCGGGGGTGACGCGTCTCGTCCAGGGACCGAAGTCAGGGGCAACCGCCTTTCTGCTCGTGCACCATCACGTCGGTGCGCCTCCGGGCGCCATCGGCGCGAGGCTGATCGCCCGCGGCGGGCTTGGTGCACTGGCCAACGCGCTCGCCGAATCGGCCCGTGCCGCGGGGGCCGAAATTCGCACCGGCTCGGCGGTCACCCAGATCGTGACGACTGAGGACGGCGTGAAGGGCGTGGTGCTCGCGGGCGGTGACGAGATCGCCGCGTCAACCCTGCTATCGACGCTGGATCCGCGCCGCACGCTGCATGGTCTCATCGATCCCATCTACATCGATCCCGAGCTCTCTCAGGCCATCGGCGCGGTGAAGTACCGCGGGGCGTGCGCGAAGGTGAACCTGGTGCTCGACCGACTCCCCGCGCTCTCCGAGGAGCTGTTGCGCGGCGCGCTCGTGGTCGCGCCGGACATGGGGTATCTCGAGCGCGCCTTCGACGCCGCCAAGTACGGAGCCATCTCCGAGCGGCCGTACCTGGAGGCGCGGATTCCCACCCTCCACGACGCGTCGCTCGCGCCCGCGGGACGGCACGTGATGTCCGTGCTCGTGCAATGGGTGCCGTACCGGTTGCGCGGCGCGTCGTGGGACGGCGCCCGTCGTGAGGCCTTGGGCGATCTCGTCGTCGACACACTCGGTGACGTGCTCCCCGGCTTCAGGGAGCGCGTCGTCGCGAGACAGGTGTTGACGCCGAAGGACCTCGAGGATCGCTACGGTGCCACCGAGGGAAGCCTCACGCATGGGGAGCTCACGCTCGATCAGGTTCTCTTCATGCGCCCAGTGCCGGGACTTTCCCGACATGCGACGCCGATCTCGGGGTTGTATCTTGCCGGACCGGGCACTCACCCGGGCAGCTCGATCGCATCGGCCGCGCGCGCCGCGGCGGCGATGGGCGCGGCGAAACGACGCCCGTTCCCGCGCCCGCGTGGCGACCGGGTGCCGCTCACCAGATGACAACGCCCTCCGTGTAGACGCATGGCCACCTTTCTTCGAACGGTCGAGAGCTTCGTACAGGGCGCGCGCACGATGCCCCAGCGGTACTACGTGGGCGAAGATGTGTTCGCGATGGAGCAGGATCGCATCTTCGCGCGCTCGTGGCTCTGCGTTGGCCGCAGCGCGGAGCTCGCCGAGCCGGGCGCGTACAAGCTCCAGGCGATCGGCGCGGACAGCGTGATCATGCTGCGCGAAAAGGGCGGCGCGCTGCGCGCGTTCCACAACGTCTGCCGTCATCGCGGCACGCGGCTGTGCGAGGCGGAGCGCGGCACGCTGCGCGAAACCATCCAGTGCCCCTATCACGCGTGGACGTACGCGCTCGACGGGCGGCTTATCGGGGCGCCGCACATGCAGGAGGTCGCCGGCTTCGACAGGAAGGACTACTCCCTCTTTCGAGTCGCGCTCGAGGAGTGGGAAGGGTTCATCTTCATCAACATGGCGCAAGCGCCGGAGGCGTTCGCCAAGGTGTACGCGCCGCTCATGGAGCGCTTCACGCGCTTCAACCTCGCCGGCCTCCAGGTGGCGAAGCGCATCGAGTACACGGTGAAGTCGAACTGGAAGCTCGTGCTCCAGAACTACAACGAGTGTCTGCACTGCCCGACCATTCACCCGCAGCTCTCACGGGTGCTGCCGTACACGAGCGGCGCCAACGACCTG
>JAICNG010000116.1 GCA_025931335.1 Gemmatimonadaceae bacterium
CCGTCGGCGAGTTCCACAATGAGCTGCCGACACGTGCCGGCCCACGCCTTCTCCGTCTTCCACACGTAGTGGTACAGGCCCGACGCTCCGTTGTACGTAAGCTGGCTCGCGCCCGGTGTGGAGACTTCGATGGGCCCGTCGAGGACATCGCCGTCACGCCCGCGCCGACGCTTCCCCGCCTCCGAGCTGCTCGGCGACCTTCTGCTCGAGCAGGGCCGACCGGGCGAAGCACTCGTCGCGTATCAGCGTTCGCTGAGCCTGTATCCGCGGCGGCTGAACGGCCTGCTCGGCGCGGCGCGCGCGGCACGCGCGTCGGGTGACGAATCGCTCGCTCGCACGATGTACCAGGAGCTCCTCACCCTCGCAGGCAGCGGCGGGCGGCGCGCAGCGCTCGAGGAGGCGTGGGCGTTCATTGCGCGCCTTCGGCGAGAGTAAGTGCCTCTCAAGGACAGAGACGCGTTAGGCGACCTCCGCGAAGCGCCCCTCGGCCGGTGCCATAGCAAACGCCCCGCCTGAGACAGGCGGGGCGTAAGTGTATACCCGGGGCGGGACTCGAACCCGCAAGAGCCAAAGCTCGGGGGATTTTGAGTCCCCTGCGTCTACCGATTCCGCCACCCGGGCGCTCCCCAAATCTAGCGCCGCGACTGGCGCGACGGCAGCGCCGACTACGGCATCGGCGGCCCGCGCCGCTGCCCGCGCCCCGGCCGTCCTCGCATCTCCTCCACGCGCCGGCGCACCTGATCCTGGATGGCGAGGTACTGGGCGCGCTGCACCGGCGTCATGAACGCGGCCAGCGCACGCTGCTCGCGCGACAGAAGCTCGATGCGCCGTCGCTGCACGTCGATGAGCTGATCCACGAACCGCGCGACCCGGTCCTGGTTCGCGCTGTCCCCACGCACCACCTCGGCGCGGAGTCCAACGCGCACGTCCCGCTCCTGCTCCTGCAACTGGCGACGTTGCGCTTCCATGTCGCGGTTCACCTCCCCGAGCCGCCGCATCTGCTCGGCGTTCAAGCCGAGCCGCTGCTGAACGACCGCGGCCATCCGCTGTCGCACGCGCTGCTCGAGCGCCTCACGACGCCCGGGCATCGAGTCGGGCCCCGGGCGCTGCGCCTCGGCTCGGGCCGAGATCGCGAGCATCGAGACCGCGAGCAGCACCCCCATGCCGTGGAATCGCATCAGACGTCTCCTTCGAGCACGGGCAACAGGACGGCCGGCTCCACGTCGAGCTCGGTGTCGACATCATCGAGCACCCGGAGCAACGACTCGAGATCGGCGTCCGCCAAATCGCTGACGCCCCCAGCCATGACCAGCTCGGCGCGCCCCGTCGAGCGTGGCGCCGCCGGCCGCGTGGGTTCCGGCGTAGTCGGACCGGGCGTGCTGGGCTGTTCGACCTGCGCCACCGTCGGGGCCGGGCCGGGTTCGACCGGACTCCGCGTGGTGTTGGAGGCGATCACCGAGACCCCGACCGCGGCCACGATCGACGCCGCGGCGAGCCACACTCGCCTCGACGGCGCCGCAACACTCCACGCACGACGCCGACGCGCCTGCGCGACCGCCACGGTCGCATCGCGTCGAATGCTGCTCGATCGACCAACGGCGGCCGCGATGCGGGCCGTGTCCACCGACGGGGTAGCGCCGAGCACCGTCTGCGCGGCGCGCACCAGCTCCAGCTCGGCGCGGCAGCTCGCGCACGTGGCGAGGTGATCCTCGAGCGCGGCGAGCGCCGGGCCCGCCAGCGCGCCGCGCGCCAGGTCCGGAAGCAGGTCCTTCATCTCCAGCTTGGTACACTCACTCATCGAGATACTCCTTCACGAGGCGCACAGCGTTGTGATAGTGCACACGCGCCGCTCCTTCCGTCGTCTCCACGACATCCGCGATCTCGCGGTAGCTCCAGCCTTCCGCCACGCGCAAGGTGAACACCGCGCGCTGTGTTTCCGTCAATCGCTCCATCGCCGCGCGCAACCGGGACTCCGTCTCCGTGGCGACCGCCGCGCTCAGCGGGTCGCTCGAGCTCAGCAGGTGCGTCTCGTCGATCGCGACCACCGTCGGTGCGCGCCGATTCGCCCGGGCACGATCCCGACACAGGTTGCGCGCGATCGAGAACAGCCACGTTCGCAGCGAGCTCGCCTCGCGAAACCGATCCAGCGAGCCAAAGGCCCGCACGAACGTGTCCTGCACGACCTCCTCGACCTCACCGCGTTCGCCCATGCTTGCGACGAAGCGTGACACGGCGGGGGCGTGCCGCTCGACCAGAATGGTCGCCGCCCGCTCATCCCCTCCGCGCCACCGCGCGATCAGCGCGGCGTCGCTCGGTTCCCCGTCCCGCGTCGGCTCGGTCATTCCTGCATGTGGTTGGACGCTCGCGGTCGCGGGTTGTTAAGTGCGCCGTTTTGGCAACCTTGACTTGGCCCGTCGCCCCTGGGTACGTTCACGCCGAACGCTCGTTCGACACCCTCAAAGGGGGGCGGATGGCTCACCAGCAGGCGCACGACGAGAAGCTCGACGCACTCCTGGCCGCCGCCGCCCGTGTTTTCGCCCAACGCGGGTACCACGAGACGAGCATGCGGGACCTCGCGCGGGAATCCGGGGTGTCGCTCTCGGGGCTCTACTACTACGTCAAGAGCAAGGACGAGCTGCTCTTCCTCATCCAGGATCGCAACTTCGCCGCGGTGCTGGCCAGTATGGAAGAGGCCACCGCGGGGGTCGAGAACCCGGTCGAGCGCCTCGCCCGCTTCGTCGACAACCATCTCGACTACTTCGCCTCGCACATGGCGGAGATGAAGGTACTGTCGCACGAGTCGGGTGCGCTGACGGGCGACTTTCTGACACGCGTGAACGCGAAGAAGCGGGATTACACGCGCGCCCTGATGGACATTCTCGCCGACGTCGAGCGAACGCATGGCCCGGCGCACGTGAATCGCCGCATCGCGACGTACGCGCTGTTCGGCATGATGAACTGGATCTACAACTGGTACGATCCTCTCGGTGACCTCAGCGTCGAGGTCCTGGGCCAGAGCATGTGCCGGCTCTTTCTCGGCGGGTACGTCGGGATGCCGGTGTCGGACGCGGTGTTGCCACACCTGACGGCGGGCTAGCGCGCAACGCGCGCCCGCGCACGCAGAAGCTTTTTCACCAGAGGAGTCCCATGGCCACAGCCACCATGACCGAGCGCGAAACCACTACCCTCGTGCGGTACCGCAAGGAGGGACACATCGCGGTCCTCGAGCTCGATGATCCGCCGGCCAACACGTACACGCACGAGATGATGCGCCAGCTCGACGACTGCATCGTCCGCGCGCGCTTCGATCCCGACATCCACGTGATCATCCTGCGCGGCGCCGGCGAGAAGTTCTTCAGCGCCGGGGCGAACATCAAGATGCTCAACGAGGCCGACCCGACGTGGAAGTACTACTTCTGTCTCCACGCCAACGAGACGCTGAGCCGGCTCGAGCAGACCCCCAAGCTGGTGATCGCGGCACTCAACGGCCACTGCGTGGGCGGAGGGCTCGAGATCGCGATGGCGGCCGACATCCGCATTGCGCGGCAGGATGCGGGCAAGATCGGGCTTCCCGAGGTGAACCTCGGCGTGTTGCCGGGCACCGGCGGCACGCAGCGGCTCGCGCGACTCATCGGAAAAGCGAAGGCGATCGAGCTCATGGTCACCGGGCGGACGTTCTCGTTCGAGGAAGCGGAGAAGATGGGCCTGGTCAACGCCGTGCTCCCGAAGGATGAGTGGTGGGAGAGCGTTCTTCTCTACGCCCAGCAGTTCACGCTGCCGAACAAGGCGGCGATGGCGGTGGGACACATCAAGCGCTCGGTGCAATCGGGTCTCGAGATGGCGTTCGAGTACGGGCTCTCGCTCGAGCGCGAGCTGCAGAGCCAGCTCTTCAAGAGCACCGATGCGAAGGAAGGCATCAGCGCCTACGTCGAGAAGCGGCAGCCGCGCTTTCAGGGGCGCTGACGATGGGCGCGGGCGTGGCGACCGAGACGCTTCCGACGCGGCTGTTCATCAACGGTGAGCAGCTCGAGGCCGCGGAGGGGGGAACCCACGACGTGGTCAACCCCGCGACGGAGGAAGTGATCGCCTCGGTCGCCGCCGCCGGAGCGAAGGATGTCGACCGCGCGGTCCTCGGCGCGCGCGCCACGTTCGAGTCGGACAAGTGGCGGAAGATGAGCGCGCGCCAGCGCGGCGAGGCGGTGTGGCGGCTGGGTGAGCTCATTCTCAAGAACAAGGAGGAGCTGGCTCGCCTGGAGACGTTGAACAACGGCAAGCCGGTGTTCGAGTCGATGATCGATGTCCGCCTCGCCGCCGCGACGTACAAGTACTATGGCGGCTGGGCGGACAAGATCCACGGCGAGACGATTCCCGTCGACGGCCCGTTCCTGAACTACACGCTTCGCGAGCCGCTCGGCGTGGTGGGCGCCATCGTGCCGTGGAACTTCCCGATCTCGCTCGCGGCGTGGAAGGTCGCGCCCGCGCTCGCCTGCGGAAACACGGTCGTGCTCAAGCCGGCCGAGCTGACGCCATTCACGGCAATCCGGATGGCGGAGCTCGCCATCGAGGCCGGCCTTCCTCCCGGCGCCTTCAATTGTGTTCCTGGTCCCGGCTCGGTCGCGGGCATGGCACTCGTGCGGCACCCCGAGGTGGACAAGATCGCGTTCACCGGCAGCACCGAGGTCGGCAAGCAGATCATGCGCGAAGCCGCCGGAACGGTGAAGAAGGTGTCGCTCGAGCTCGGCGGAAAGTCGCCGAACATCGTGTATGCCGATGCCGATCTGGACGCCGCGGCCCGCGGGGCGCTGACCGGGATCTTCTACGGAAAGGGCGAAGTCTGCGCGGCGGGCTCCCGCCTGCTCGTCGAGGAGAGTGCGGCCGAGGAGATTCGCGGTCGCATACTCGAGCGGGCGAAGAAGATGGTCGCGGGCGATCCGCTCGACCCGAAGACGCGCCTCGGCGCGCTCGTCTCGAAGACCCAGATGGAGCGCGTGCTCGGCTACATCGCCACCGGCAAGAAAGAAGGGGCGACGTTGCTGAGCGGGGGCGAGCGGACACCGGTGAACGGCAAGGGATACTTCGTGCAGCCGACCGTGTTCGAGGGCGTCGGCCGCGAGATGACAATCGCACGCGAGGAGATTTTTGGCCCAGTGCTGGCGATGATGACCTTTACAGATGGGATCGCCGGAGCCGCCGAGCTCGCGAACGCGACGATCTACGGCCTCGCCGCCGGCATCTGGACGCGCGACATCAAGAAGGCGTTGCGCACGGCGCGCGAGATTCGCGCCGGCACGGTGTGGATCAACACGTACAACATGTACGATGCCGCCTCCCCGTTCGGCGGCTTCAAGCAGTCGGGCTTTGGCCGCGACCTCGGCGTCCACGCGCTCGAGGGGTACACGCAGGTCAAGTCGGTGTGGGTAGATCTCTCATGAGGTTGCGGATTGCGGATTACGGACTGCGGATGAGACCATCGGTGGCTCGATGGTCTTACGCGCAACCCGTAATCGGCACTCCGCAATCCTAGACCATGCCCACGTCGCGCCAGGACGTCCTCCTCGTCGACGCCGTCCGCACTCCCATCGGTCGCCATGGGGGGGCGCTGGCGCGGGTGCGGCCCGACGACCTGGCGGCAACAGCGATCGCCGCGATCGTCAGACGCACGGGGATCGATCCGTCGAGCGTGGATGACGTGATTCTCGGATGCGCCAATCAGGCGGGTGAGGACACGCGCAACGTCGCGCGGATGGCGCTTCTTCTCGCCGGACTGCCGGTCGAAGTGCCCGGGCAAACCGTGAATCGACTGTGCGGGTCGGGGCTTCAGGCGGTGGCGAGCGCGACGCAGGCCATTCGAGCCGGTGAGGGCGACGTCTTCATCGCCGGCGGGGTCGAGAGCATGTCGCGCGCGCCGTGGGTGATGCTCAAGCCGGAGGACGGATTCCCGCGCACCGCACCGCCGATGGCGGACACGACGATCGGCTGGCGCTTCGTCAATCCGCGCATGCCCATGGAATGGACGATCTCCCTCGGCGAGACCGCGGAGGAGGTCGCCCGCTGCTACGGCGTCACGCGCGAAGAGCAGGACGCGTTCGCGCACGAAAGCCAGCAGCGCACGAAGCGCGCGCTCGACGAGGACCGCTTTCGGGATGAGCTCGTCGCCGTGGAAGTCACGAGCCGGAGTGGGACGACGACCGTCGCGCGGGACGAGCATCCACGACCGGAGACGACGATCGATACGCTGCGAGGCATGCGCCCCGCATTCGTGAAGGAGGGCGGCACGGTGACCGCCGGATCTTCGAGCGGGATCAACGATGGGGCGAGCGCCGCGCTTGTGATGTCGGAGGCCGCCGCGAAACGCTACGGGCAGAAGCCGCTGGCGCGAATCGTGGCGACCGCCGTGGCGGGCGTCGCACCGAACGTGATGGGCATCGGGCCCGTCCCCGCAACGCGAAAGGTGCTCGAGCGCGCCGGGCTGACGATCGACGACATCGACCTCATCGAGCTCAACGAGGCGTTCGCCTCCCAGGCAATCGCGTGCATCCGGCAGCTCGGGGTCGACCCCGAGCGGGTCAACGTCAACGGAGGTGCGATTGCGCTGGGGCATCCGTTGGGCGCGTCGGGCGCGCGCATCGTCGGCACGCTCGCGCACGAGCTGCGGCGCCGTGGCAAGCGGTACGGGTTGGCGACGATGTGCATCGGCGTCGGGCAAGGCATCGCGATGGTCCTGGAGCGTGAGTCATGACCTTTCAACACGTCCTCGTGGAACGGGCCGACGGGATCGGAACGCTCACGCTCAACCGCCCGGACAAGCTGAACGCGTTTGCCGGGCGAATGCGGCAGGAGATCGCCGAGGCCCTCGACGAGCTGGAGCGCGATGCGTCGGTGGGCGTCATCGTCATCACCGGTGCCGGGCGCGGCTTCTGCGCAGGCGCGGACGTCGGGTACATGGCCGAGCTGGTGGAGCGGCGCGATGTGGAAGCGATGGCCGCGCTCGTCGACGCTGGGCGCCAGGTGGTGACGACCATTCGCCAGTCGCGCAAGCCGGTGATCGCGAGCGTGAACGGCGTGGCGGTGGGCGGCGGGGCGAACCTGGCCCTCGCGTGCGACATCCGAATCGCGAGCGATCGGGCGAGTCTGGGCCAGACGTTCAACCGCATCGGCCTGCACCCGGATTGGGGCGGGACGTACTTCCTTCCCCGGCTGGTGGGGCCCGCGAAAGCGCTCGAGCTCGTGTGGCTGGCCGACATCATCGAGGCGCCCGAGTGCGAGCGGCTCGGCCTCTTCAACAGGGTAGTCCCCCACTCGCTTCTGGCGGAAGCCACGCGGACGTGGGCGCGCGCGCTCGCCGACAAGCCGGCGCTCGCCCTCTCGCTGGCGAAGCGCGCCATCTACGACTCGCTGGATCGCTCACTACCGGAGATGCTGGACTACGAGCTCGACGCGCAGATGCAGTGCTTCGAGAGCGGGGACGCAAGCGAAGGAATCCGTGCCTTCACCGAGAAGCGCGCGGCACGATTTGGAGCAGCCCGTTAGGCCTTCAGGAGGATGTGACTCATGGCAATGGCGAAGATCGGCAACTTTGACGACTGGATCGACCTCTTCAAGTTCTGGCAGGACGACATCGGCCTCCAGGTCTCGGAGCTCAAGTCATACAAGTTCGACGTGAAGCTCGGAGAGCTCGAGGTTCCGGAGATCGAGTTCGGCCACTACAAAGGCCAGCGGAAATGGCCGACGATCATGCACATTCCCGATCAGCGCATCCGGGACGCGCTCCAGAACCTGATCATCTTCCAGGGCGACACGGAGTTCGCCTCGGTGGAGCAGCAGCGGAACCTGCTGCAGAACGCGCCGTCCGACTACGATCTGCTCTCCATCTATCGCGTGATGGCCGAGGAGATGCGGCACGGGTGGCAGATGTCGTATCTGCTCGTCGCGCATTTCGGGGACGAAGGCAAGCGCGAAGCCGAGAAGCTGCTGGAGCGGCGGGCCGACGAGCACGAGCGCCTGCTCGGCTCGTTCAACGAATCGGTGGAGAACTGGCTCGACTTCTTCGCCTACACGCAGTTCATCGATCGCGACGGCAAGTACCAGCTGCAGATGCTGTCGACCTCGGCGTTCGCGCCGCTGTCACGGTCCATGAAGCCGATGCTCAAGGAGGAGTCGTTCCATCTCGGCACCGGCAACAACGGACTCCTGCGCATCATCAAGGCACGCCGCATCCCCACCGACGTCATCCAGCGCTACCTCAACAAGTGGGTATCGACCGCGTTCGATCTCTTCGGCACCGATCAGTCGTCGTCGGCGCAGTGGGCCTACGTGTGGGGACTGAAGGGGCGGTTCGACGAGCGGACCAACGCGCAACCGGCCGACGAGCGCAAGCTCAACGAGCATGCGCGCGAGCTGTATCGGCAGGAAGTGTCGGGGCTCATCGAGCGGCTCAACCAGCACATCCCTGCCGATGAGCCGAAGCTCAAGATCCCGAGCGAGAAATTCAATCGGCGCATCGGCATCTGGAAGGGGCAGACCTTCACCGTCGACGGCGAGCCGATCGAGCGGGAGAAGTACAAGGACTACGTCGCGTCGGTCACGCCGACGGCGCAGGACCGCGCCTTCCTCGCCGAGGTGTTCAAGGAGCGCGACTGGATTCAGCACAAGAAGGTGGATGAGAAGGAACGGGAGTGGCTGACTGGGCCCTCGGGAGGCAGCTCGGCGAATTGAGCCGCTCCCCGGAGCTGATCGGGCATCGCGGCGCGCCGCGCGAGCGCCCGGAGAACACGCTCGCCGCGTTTCTCCGGGCGCTCGACTTGGGCGCCGACGCGGTGGAGCTGGATGTTCACTCCACGCGCGACGGCGTGGTCGTGGTGCATCACGACTTCGTGCCGCACGCCACGTCGAGCGTGCCATCGCTCGAGGGCCGTCCGATCGCCGAGCTGACCGCGGCCGAGCTGTCGACGTTTCATGTCTCGGGCGAGCCGATTCCCACGTTGTCGGCGGTGCTCGGGTCCATCGGCCCGCGCGCCAGGATCTACGTCGAGATCAAGGGGCGTGGGATCGAGCAGGTGGTGGTCGCGACCCTCGAGAGTGTGCCCTCGGCGACGAACTTCGCCGTGCATTCGTTCGACCACCGTGCCGTCCAGCGCGCGCGCGCGATCAAGCCCGCCATTGCTGCGGGGATCCTCTTGTACTCCTATCTCATCGACCCCGGCGCGGCGCTGAGCGCGGCAGGCGCCCGGGATTACTGGCAGGAATGGTCGATGATCGATGCCGATCTCGTTCACGCCGTGCATGAAGCAAACGGGCGTGTCGTCGCCTGGACGGTCAACGATCCGGACGCCGCCCGGCGACTGGCGGCGATGGGCGTCGATGCCATCTGCACCGACGTGCTTCAGGTGATCGGGCCCGCGCTCGCGGCCACCTCGTGACGATCCGTCGCGTCGCCGTCATTGGTGCCGGCACGATGGGGCACGGGATCGCCTACGTGGCTGTGGCGTCAGGATACGAGGTCCGGCTCGCCGACGCGGACGCGACGACGCTGGCGACCGGCATCCGCCGCGTTGGCGAAGCGTTCGACAAGGCCATCGAGCGCGGGAAAGCGACCGCCGGGGCGCGCGACGAGGGACTGCGACGCCTGACGAGTGCCGCGAGCGCGGCCGACGCCGCTCGCGACGCCGATCTCGTTATCGAGGCCGTGCCGGAGCGTCTCGATCTCAAGCAGGCGATCTTCACCGAGCTCGAGCGGTCGGTGTCCGCAGACGCGGTTCTCGCCAGCAATACCTCGTCGCTGTCGATCTCGCGCATCGCGGAGAAGCTCGAGCATCCGGAGCGGGTCG
>JAICNG010000115.1 GCA_025931335.1 Gemmatimonadaceae bacterium
GGCGGGGTCGTCTTCACCTGCGGGCTGATCGCCGACGGCGATCGTGTGCGCATCTACTACGGCGCGGCCGACGGCGTGACAGCGGTCGCAGACCTTTCCCTCGAAGAGATTCTCGCCGGGATGGCATCACCGTGACCTTCGAGCTCGGCGTGAACTACTGGCCACAGCGGCGCGCCATGTACATGTGGCGCGACTTCGACCTCGGCGAGGTGCGCAACGACATGGCGCACATCGCGAGCATGGGCTTCGATGTGGCTCGCGTCTTCGTGCTCATGGAGGACTTCCTTCCGGCGCCGATGACGGTGTCCCCCAAAATGCTGGGGCACCTGGTCGAGCTGAGCCAGGCGGCGAAGGACGCGAAGGTCGCGGTCGTCCCCACGCTCATCGTTCTGAACATGAGCGGCCGCATCTGGTGGCCGGCGTGGATGCTCGATGCCCGCGGCCGCCCGGGCGATCTGTACGGCGATGGCGCGGTGCTTCAGTCGGAGGTGCTCCTGGTGGCAAGCTGCGCGCGCGCACTCGCCGGCGATCGCGCGGTGCGTGCCTTCGACCTCACCAACGAGATCGATGACGCGCAGCGCCCGAGAACTCGAGGCGCCGCGCGTCGATGGGCGTCGATCCTCGGGTGCGCGGTGAAGCAAGGCGCCCCGGGGACGCCGATTCAGATCGGAACCCACCTGCCGTCGCTCACGACCGCGAACCACATGCGCGTCGACGATCTCGGAGCGCTGTGCGACGAGGATGTGATGCACGCATACCCGCTCTACTGCGACGTCGCGCGCTCGTTCCTCGATCCCGAGCTGGTGCCGTTCTCCTGCGCACTGACGACGGGTCTCTCCGGCCGCGGACGCCCAACGCTCATGCAGGAGTTCGGGTTGTGCACCGCCCCCCAGGGAGAACCCGGCCGCACCATCACCGATGATTTCCTGGGCCAGCCTCGCACGCAGTACCTCGCGTCGGAGGACGAAGCCGCGGCCTACTACGAGGCGGTCCTGGATCGGCTGGCACGCACCGGCGCAGCGGGCGCGTACGCCTGGTGCTTTGGCGACTACGACGCGATGCTCTTCAATCGGCCCCCGTTCGCGACCGCGGTACGCGAGCGCACCTTTGGCCTCGTGCGGGCCGACGGGAGCGAGAAACCCGCGGTCGACGTGTTCCGGAGGTTCAGACGGCGTCGCGACGCGGGAATGATCCCCGAGACAGCGGTCGCACCCGCGCTGGACGTGAGCGCCGACGACTACTACCTCGCACCATCCCGCAACTTCGAGCGACTCTACGCGCGGTGGCTGTCCCGCGACGAGCCATGATCGCGTTGCTCGAGCGGCTCTCCACGAACCCCCTGATTCGCCCCTCGCAGATTCCCTTCACGCGGGCGAGCGGCGCCTTCAATCCCGCCGTCGCGGTGGACCGCGCGTCCGGTCGCGTCGTCTTCCTCGTGAGGGTGTTCGAGGAGGAGACGAAACGCTCCTGTCTCGCGCTGGCCGTGTCATCCGACGGTCACCGCATCGACGAGATCAGGGATCGCCCGGCCGTCGGCCGCGACGCGCCGTACGAGGAGTGGGGGGTCGAGGACGCGCGCATCACGTACCTCGAGGAAGAAGGTCGCTACGCGATCACCTATACCGGGTATTCGTCGGAGGGGCCGAGAGTCTGTCTGATCACCACCGACGATCTCCTCGCCCCCGAGCGCTACCGGCGCCACGGGCCGCGCATCGCCGGCGACAACAAGAACTGTGTCATCCTCCCCGAGAAGGTCGAAGGCGAGTACGTGATTCTCCATCGGCCAATGCCCCGCATCGTGTGCTGCCGCGTGGGGTCGCTCGAGGCACCCTGGCCGCCGACGGGTGTGGCGCTCGTGGGGCCGCGGCCGCGGACGTGGCGCAGCTCCCGCGTTGGCGCCGGTGCGCCACCCATTCGCACCGAGCTGGGCTGGCTCTTCCCCTTCCACGGCGCGACCTCCATCGAGGAAGGCAACGTGTACTCGATGGGGTGGTGCGTGCTCGACATCGAGACGCCGGAGCGCGTTCGATACGTGTCGCCCACACCGGCACTGACGCCGACGATGCCTTACGAGATCGAGCAGGGTCCCATCCCGCAGGTCGATTCGGCGAACTTCAGGACGGGAGTGCGGGTGGTGTTCCCCGAAGGGCTCGTGGAGCGCGACGGCGATCTGCTCGTGTACTACGGCGCCGGCGACGTGTCGGTCGCCGGCGCACGCGTTTCACGGAAGGAGCTGATCGCGTCGCTCGACGCGGCCATCAGACGGAACGAGGGGGGCGTTCCGCTGTGATGCGCTCCCGAATCGTGTGCGCCGTGCTCGCCGCGCTCCTGGCGTCGTGCGGGCGCGCATCGCATCGCGAGCCGCCGCCTGCGTCCCCACCGCTCGTCATCTCGCTCGCGCACCTGCGACACCTCGGTCTCGACGCGGTCGTCAACCGACGGCCTGTTCGCATCGTCTCGTTGTACGCCGAGGCGCCGGACTACCGTCCAACTCCCTCCCCCGAGCGCGACGGGTCCGAGGGGATCGCGAGCGTCGATGATGTCGCGCGCGCCGTGGTCGCGTACCTGCGCGCGTTCGAGTTCACCGGCGACAGCAGCGCACGCACCGAGGCGCTCGGGCTCCTTTCGTTCGTCGTGGCGATGGAGCAGGCCGACGGCGAATTCATCAACTTCATCGATGCGCGCGGCCGGCCGAACCTCACGGCGCCGAGCAGCCGGAAGAGCATGTCGTACTGGGGAGCGCGCAGCGTGTGGGCGCTCGGCGAGGCGGTTCGTGTGCTCGGCGACGGGGGGTTGGCCGCGGTGAGTGGCGCGCGCCCCGCGCTCGATCGAGCCGTCGCCCGCATCGCTCGTGAGGTGGACGCGCGGCGTTTGATCGGCGGATCGGCGACCGCCACGTCGGAGGCGCTGCTCGGAATCTTGGCGCTCCACGGAGCGGAGCCTTCGCCGCGGCTGGCGCGCCTGGCGGGCGCGATGGCCGACCTGCTCGTGCCGCTCTCGCGCGGAGGCGCCACCGCGCCGCCCTGGGGTGCGCGCACCGATGGCGCGAACGCCGCGTGGCATGCATGGGGGTCCCGATCCACCGTTGCACTCGCGCGCGCCTCGGTGGCGCTCGACCGTCCCGATCTCCTCGCGGCGGCGCGAGCCGAGGCGGACGTGCTGTGGAGTCGCTTCCTCCTCGCCGGTCGGGTGCCCTGGGAGATCGCGCCTAACGGCTCCGCGACCTGGTTTCCCCAGATTGCGTACGGGATCGGTCCGATCGTCGAAGGGTACCTCGCACTCGCGGATGCCACCGGCGAGCGCCGGTATGGCGTGCTTGCGGGGCTGGTCGCGGGATGGTTCGTTGGCGCCAACCCGGCGGGCGTGGCGATGTACGACGCCGCGACCGGTCGCACTTTCGATGGGATCGACGGCCCGTCTCCCGACGAGGTGAATCGAAACTCGGGGGCGGAGTCGACCATCGAAGCGCTGTTGGCGCTGCAGCAGGTGGCGGCGAACGGTGACGCGACGGAATACTTGCGCTACCGCCCCGTCGGCGCTCCCGCGACATCCCTCGCGAGCGTCCCCGATCGCCGGGACTTCGCGGGCCCAGCTGGCGCGCGCCTGACCGTCGAACGTGGGGCGTCGGGCCTCGAGATCGTGGAGCCGCGCGCGAGCGCCCCCATCACGCTGACGTACTGGCCGGCGGCCAATCCGCCGGAGACCCGGCTCGCGATGCGGCTGGCGGCTGCGTGGAACGCCGAGCATCCCGACGTGCAGGTGCGGGTGCAGCCGCTGCCGGCTGGGCGCTCGTCGGAAGAAGTTCTCCTGGCGGCGATCGTCGCCGAAGCGACGCCCGATATCAGCTCGAACGTGTCGACGGCGCTCCTGGCACGGCTGGTTCGTGCCGGCAGCGTCGTCCGGCTGGACGACCGGACGGCGACATCGGCCCGGCTGCGCGAGCGGACGAACGCGGCGATGCTCGCGCCGCTGCGGATGCCTAACGGCGGCATCTACGCGTTCCCGTGGAAGACCAATCCCGAGATGCTGATGTACAACGTCGATCGGCTCGCGGCGGCCGGCGTCGATCCGCCACGCACGCACAGCGAGCTGCTCGCCGCGTTCCGGCGGCTCGCGCAGGACACCGACGGCGACGGCCGCATCGACCGATGGGCGCTGTGGGCGAACCTCAAGACCACCTGGTACGAGCGCTTCTACGATTTCTACCCGCTCTACCTCGCCAGCTCTGGCGGCCGGATGCTCATCGCCGACGGCAAGGTCGTCTTCGACAACCCCGCCGGCGTGGCCGCCATGGAGGTGCTGCGCCGCGGGTTCGCCGAGGGCGGCCTTCCGCGCTCGAACTTCTCGATGGGTCGCGATCCGTTCATGGACGGAACGGTGGCCATGAAGATCATTGGCCCGTGGTTCATCCGCGAGATGGACGAGCTCAAGGTGCCCGGCCTCCGGTATGACGTCGTTCCGGTGCCGGCGGCCGACGGGGTTCACCCGAACGAACGCTACGCGTTCGCCGACCTGCGCAGCATCGCGATCTTCTCGACGACGAAGCACCCCGACGCGGCCGCGCGTTTCGTCGCGTACCTGACGTCCCCCGCCGCCGACCAGCTGCTCATCGAAGAGGCGAGCCAGCTCCCGTACCGTCGTGCGCTCGCCACCGACGCCCGCTTTACCGCGGCGCTCGCGCGATGGCCGACGCTTGCGACGTTCGCGACCTACGTCGACCGTGCGCGCGACCTCGACATCGACCCGGACGTCGTGGAGATCTTCGATCTCCTCTCGGAAGCGTACGAGGCGGCGGCGGTCTACGGCACCCGCCCGGTGCGGGAAGCCCTCACGAGCGCTGCCACGGAAGCGCAGAAGATCCTCGATGCGCGCTGAGGAGCGCTCGGGATGGCTGCTGTCGGCGCCCTATGTCGCCTTCCTGCTCGCGTTCGCGCTCTATCCCGTCGTGTTCGCGCTGGTGCTCGTCTTCCTGCGCTGGGATCTCGTGACCGAGCCGGCGTTCGCGGGCGGCGACAACCTCCGCCTGCTCGCGCACGATGGGCGGTTCTGGCAAGCGGTCGGCAACACGTTCGTCTTCCTCAGCATCCATCTCCCACTGCAGCTGGTGACCGCCCTGGCGCTCGCCCTCGCGCTCAACCGCCCGCTCGCGCTCCGCGCGTTCTGGCGCGCCGCGTTCTTCCTGCCGGTGGTGATCTCCGGCGCCGTCGTCGCGATCCTGTGGAGCGCGCTCTACGCCACCGACGTCGGGCTGATCAACCGACTCCTCGTGCGGGTGGGGTTGGCCCCAGTCGCCTGGCTCACGAATCCGGCGACGGCGATGCCCGCCATCGCCGCCATGGTCACGTGGAAGAACGTGGGATTCTACGTGATCATCTACCTCGCGGGCTTGCAGTACATCCCGCGCAGCTGCCTCGAGGCCATCGAGCTCGAGGGCGCGACGGCGTGGCAGCGCTTCCGTCACGTGACGCTCCCGATGCTCCTCCCGCAGACCATTCTCGTCGTCACCCTCTCGACCATCAATGGCTTCCAGCTCTTCATCGAGCCCTATGTGATGACGGGAGGCGGGCCGCTCAGGCGTACTTACTCGATCGTGCTCTACCTCTACACCAACGCGTTCTCGTACCAGAAGATGGGGTACGCGGCGACGATCGGCGTCGCGCTGGCGGCGATCATCGGCGCGGTGGTCCTCGTGCAGCGCCGGCTGATCGGCAAGGCGGAGGCATTGTGAGCACACTCCGGCGCGTTGGCCTCTACGCCGCGCTCACGCTCGCCGCCCTCACGTTCATCTACCCATTCCTGTGGATGATCTCGAGCACGCTCAAGCCGCCCTTCGACGTCGGCACGCTCGAGCTCATTCCCGATCGCATCACCCTCGACAACTATCGCACGATGTGGGTGCGCGCTCCGTTCGGTCGCGCGCTCCTCAACAGCGCCCTCGTCGCGACGACGATCACCGCCGCCGTCCTCGTCCTCGGCTCGATGACCGCGTACGCGATGGCCCGGCTGCGCTTTCGCGGTCAGCCGGCACTCAACGCCATCACCGTCGTCGTGCTGCTCATTCCCGGCCAGCTGACGCTCATTCCCCTGTACACCCTGATCGTGAAGCTCGGCTGGATCGACACCTATGCCGCGCTCATCGTCCCCTACCTGTTCAACGCGACCGCCATTCTGATGATGCGGCAGTTCTTTCTCCAGATTCCGCATTCACTCATCGATGCGGCACGCATGGATGGCATGGGAGAGATGCGCATTCTCTTCTCGATCTTCTGGCCGCTGGCCAAGCCGGTGCTCGCCATCGTGGCGATCTTCACCTTCATGGGATCGTGGAACGAGGTGCTCTGGCCGCTCCTCGTCGTCCGCGAGCAGCAGCTGATGACCCTTCCGCAGCTGCTCACCGTCTTCGCCCTCGGCGGCGGCGCCGGATCGCTCGGCGTCTCGCTCGCCTCGGCGATGGTGCTGGTGGTGCCGGTCGTGATCGCGTACGTCTTCCTTCAGCGCTATTTCATCGAGAGCATGGCCGGCTCTGGGACGAAGGGATAAATGCCATCGGTCTCGTTCGAGCACGTCTCGAAGCGATTTGGGGACACGACCGTCGTCGACGACTTCACGCTCGATGTCGCCGATGGCGAGCTACTCGTGTTGGTCGGCGGCTCGGGGTCCGGCAAGTCCACGATCCTGCGCATGCTCGCCGGGCTCGAGACGGTCACCAGCGGAACGATTCGCATCGACGGGCGCGACGTGACGGCGCTTCCACCCCGGGACCGGGATGTCGCGATGGTGTTTCAGGACTACGGGCTCTACCCTCACATGACCGTGCGAGAGAATCTCTCCCTCGGGTTGCGCTTGAAAAAAGTGCCACGGCAGGAAATCGACCGGCGCATTGCGTGGGCGGTGGGAATCCTGGGGCTCGAGTCGCTGCTCGATCGAAAGCCGAAGCAGCTCTCGGGCGGGCAGCGCCAGCGCGTCGCGATGGGACGCGCGATGGTGCGCGAGCCGAAGGTGTTTCTGTTCGACGAGCCCCTGTCGAATCTCGACGCCGGCCTCCGTGCCCAGATGCGCATCGAGATCGGAAGCCTTCAGCGCCGGCTGAAGACGACGACGATCTACGTCACGCACGATCAGGTGGAAGCGATGACGCTCGGCGACCGGATCGTCGTGCTCGCGGATGGGCGCATTCAGCAACTCGGGCGCCCGATCGACATCTACCGGGCTCCGGCCAATCGCTTCGTCGCGGGATTCATCGGGACGCCACGCATGAACTTCCTGGAAGGCCGCATCCATCACGAGGACGGTGCACCCGCGTTCGTCGCCGAAGGGCTGCGCTTCGATGTGCCTCGCGAGGACGTGGCTTCCGTCGGGGCAGTCACGCTTGGCGTGCGGCCAGAGGACCTGCTGATCCCGTCCCCATCCGATCAACGACCCTCCACCGTGACCGGTCGCGTCGTTCTGGTCGAGCGGCTCGGGGGCATTACGCACGTTCACTTCGACGCCGGACCGCATCGCCTGATGGCGGCGCTGCCGAATGACACCGCCGTCACCGTGGGTGATGACATTACACTTGGCATCCGAACCGAGCGTCTGCATCTGTTCGATGCCGACGGGCGATCGCACCTGTGAGGAATCTCATGCATCGAGCCGTATTCGCGACCTTTGTCGCCGCTCTCGTCGTCGCCGCGGCTCCCTCCGGAGCGCAGGTGCCAAGCGTATCCGTATCCCGCACCCCCGACTGGAAGCGTGGTGCGGTGTGCTACGAGATTTTCATCCGCTCCTTCTACGACAGCGATGGGGACGGGATCGGCGACATCAACGGGCTGATCGAGAGGCTCGATTACATCAACGATGGCACGCGCGACATGCGTCGCGACCTCGGCGCAAGCTGCATCTGGTTGATGCCGGTCGCCGCGTCACCGAGCTATCACGGATACGACGTGAAGAACTACTATCGCGTCAATCCCGAGTACGGCACGAACGACGAGTTCAAGCGGCTGGTCACGCAAGCGCACCGCCGTGGCATTCGTGTCCTGGTGGACATGGTATTGAACCATGCGTCGAGCGAGCATCCGTACTTCAAGGACGCGCTCCTCAATCCTGGCTCGCCGTACCGCGACTGGTTCCGGTGGTCGGCGACGAAGCCCGACATCAGGGGCCCGTGGGGGCAGGAGGTATGGCACAAGTCGCCGGTTCGTGACGAGTACTACTACGGGATCTTCTGGCATGGGATGCCCGATCTGAACTACGACCATCCCGCAGCGCGCGAGGAAGCGAAGAAGGTCGCGACGTTCTGGCTCCAGGAGATGGGCGTCGACGGATTCCGTCTCGATGCCATTCCCTACCTGGTGGAAGAGGGCAACAAGCTCTCCGGCACGCCCGGCACGCACGCCCTCCTGCGTGAATACGCGGCGCACATCCGGCGCGTGGCGCCTAACGCGTACACGGTGGGTGAGGTCTGGGACAGCGTGGGCTCGATGCTTCCCTACTATCCCGACCAGCTCGACTCGCACTTCGCGTTCGCGGCCTCGGATGCCCTGCTCGAGGCGGTGCGCACCGGATCGGCGAAGCGCCTGTTCGAGCCCTACATGCGATTGCAGCGCGCGGTGCCCGCCGAGCGATGGTCGCCATTTCTCAGGAACCACGATCAGACCAGAACGCTCACCGAGCTGAAGGGGGACATCGCGCGCAACAAGGTGGCGGTGACGCTGCTGCTCACGCTTCCAGGATTGCCATTTGTGTACTACGGCGAGGAGATCGGGATGACGGGGGACAAGCCGGACCCGCGGCTCCGGACCCCCATGCACTGGTCACGTGGGCCGGCGGCCGGGTTCACGCGCGGTGCCGCCTGGGAGCCGCTTCAGCCGGACTCGATGACGGCGAACGTCGAGGTGCAGGATGCCGACCCGTCGTCGCTGCTCAATCTGCACCGCCGTCTCATCCACCTGCGTGCCGAGAACGAGGCGTTAGGCTCGGGCGAGCTCGTGCCGCTCACCGCGAGCAGCGAGGCCGTCGCGGCGTACCTGCGCCGGGCCGGCGATCGCGTCGTTCTCGTCGTCGCGAATCTCGGGGCGACCCCGATCGCCGGTGTCACGGTCACGTCCCCCGACCGCGCCGTTCCAGCCGGCCGCTACGCGCCAGCCAGCTTGTTAGGCGGCCCCGGTGGACGACCGGTGCGCGTTGGCTCGAACGGCCGAATTCAGGGCTACGCTCCCCTCGCGTCGCTCGGCCCGATGGAGGTCCACGTGCTCGAGCTCGCGCGCGCGCGATGAGGCAGCGAGCGCGAGGCACTCCGCCTCGCGCCCGCGCACGACGCGCTGGCCATCGAGCGCACCGCGCGTCTCCGTGACCACCGTGCATTGGCGCTCGCCGCCCGCGCCATCGTAGTACAGCACCACCCAGTCGCTCGTCTTTCCGAGCCGGTGCGCCTGCGCGGTGTTGGAGTAGAGCACCGTGTAATGGCGGTCGCCGCGCTGCGTGTGCAGAATCGGCAGCCACGCTTTGCGTCGAGGATTGAATCGGCGCGGGGCGATCCGGCGGAGCCGTCGCGCAGCCGCCTTCTCGCGGTATTCGCGGTCCACGTCGAGCAGCTCCGACACCGACGGCTCGGGGATGTTCGGCGCGGCTCGCGGCCGTTGCCCACGGCCCAGTCGTGTGGCGAGTGTCTCCTGAACGCCACGCACCTTCTTCAGACCGAATCCGGCCACCTCGGCCAGCGACCCCTCGTGCGCAGCGACCTCGAGCTGTTCCAGCGTGTCGATGCCGAGATCATCGTGCAGCCGCCGGGCGAGCCTGCGCCCGATGCCCGGAACGGTTTCCAATACCCGAGCTGGGTCGCTCTCCCCGCGCAGCCGCTCGAGCATCGGGTAGAACCCGGTCAGCACCATCTCGCGGATCGCGCGCGCGATCGTTGGTCCAA
>JAICNG010000091.1 GCA_025931335.1 Gemmatimonadaceae bacterium
CTCTGCGTTCTCTGCGGTAAAATTGCCGTTGCCGTGCTGTTTTTGCCGTCGAAGAATCCGTGTTGATGCGAGGTTGCCGTTCGCACGTCGCCGCGGCTTCGTGGACCCCCTGCACTCAGGACCTCAGACGCAGTTCACTAGTTACCGAGGCGCGCCCGGATCTCCCCCTATGTGGCAATACCCGCACATCTGATTGTTGCGCTTCGCCACGCGCCGCGGGTCGAAACCGGGGCCATGGGGGCTGATCCCCCACCCGAGCGTCGAGTGGCACTGCATGCAATCGCGCTGAGCGTGGCACGAGGCGCAGCTCTCGAGCCCCTGGCGCGCGGCCTGGCCGTGCTGCAGGAGCCAGACGGGCTGCGCGTTGTGGAAGGCGACATCGCGGCGCCCCGAGGCGGCGGTGTTCGACGCCTGGTGACAGTCCTTGCAGAACACCTCGGTGTTGTGACAGCTCGCGCAATCGCGCTGCCGGGCGTAGGCCTCTGGGGCGTGCCTGACGACGAAGTTGGGCGGGTGGAATCGCCGCTCCCCTTCGCCGCCATGGCAATCGCTACAGAACTTGCGCGTGTGGCACCCCTCGCAGGTGAGCTGGGCGCTCGCTGCCGCCGGGCCGTGCGTCGAGAGGAAGCCGGCTGGATGCACGGTCACGGGCACCGGCCCGCGCGCGAGCCGGCGGGCCGTGTCGGCATGCGAGGAGACGCCGCCATTGGCGCCGTCCCCATCGTTCGTGCCCATCCTGCGATCGGGGGCTGGAACGGGCGATGGCCGATGGGTCGGGTCGCGCCCGCGGAGCTGCACTCCGGCCGGCGCGCCAGGACGCTGTTGCGGCAGCCGCGCGATCGCCTGGGACGCGCCGCGGCCGGTGTGGCAGGCGCGGCAGCTCGGCTGCGCGTGGCAGGTGGCGCAGCTCTGAATCCGCTCTCGCGCCTGGCGTCCGTGCGCGAGGCCGAAGTCGGAATCCAGGTGGCTGGCCGGCACCGGATACGCGCCTTCCTGCGTGGCGAACACGCGCGCGACGCGCGGATCCGGCTCGAGCGCCGTGATCGCGGGGACGGTCGCCGCGTTCATGTGACAGCGCGCGCAGCTCTCGCGCGCGTGACACACGGCGCAGCGTGCCTGCGACTCCTGAGCGGTGACGCCGTGATTCTCGAGGAAGTCAGGCCGTTCGTGCGACGGCGGCTTCCGGAACGATGCGATCGCCGAGTCGGGAAGCGCTCGCGCCTGCGCGAGGGTGAGGTGGCAGGTGCGACACTCGGCGTCCACCAGGTGGGCGGTGGCGCGGTGCTCGTGACACGCGATGCAGAGGCTGGCGCGCTCCCGCTGCACGGCCATGAAGGCCGTGTCGGCGCGTTGCGCGTGACAGCTGCGACAGTTGAGCGCCGGCTCTGCGCCGAGATTCGCCTCCCGGTTGTGCTCGGCGTGCGAGAAGCGGAGGTTCGACGGCTCGCGCCGCGGCCCATCCCACGAAACCCGGGCGACCTCGCGTCCATCGTGACAACCGGCGCACTGCTGGACGGCGGGGTAGCGCTCGGTCGAGCGCTCCTCGAGAATCCCGGCGTGACACCCAATGCAGGTCGGGAAGAGTCCCTTGTGCTTGGCGTGCGGGAAGCGCGCCTCGTCAGGCAGGTCGACCGCGACCGCCGCCGACACGCCGATCAACGCGAGAGCGAGGAGGGCCGCCGCGTGGCGCTTCACGAGTCATCCTCCGGCCGCGTTCCCGGATCGGCGCCGATCGTCCACTCGATACGCAGCGATGCGCGCGTCTGGCTCCAGTCGGTCGCTGGGGCGAAATCCTTGTAGGAGTGCTGATAGACGGTGACGTCGCCCGCAATGCGCGCCTCGCGACCAAGTCGAAGTCCGCCGTCGAGGCCAAACGCGAACACGCGCCCCGTCCCGACGCGAAGCTCGTGCGCGCTCTGGAAGCCCGCGACGCGCGCCCCGGCGTAGAGGCGAGGCGAGGGCTCCCACCGAACGCCAGCGTCGGCGTCGGAGCGCGCCGCGCCGAAGCCGAGCTCCGAGTGCGCGGCGGCGAACAGCGTCCATTGCTCGGCGACGCGCCACGTCCCGTCGCCGCCGATGCGCCATCCCGTGCGCTCGAGGGGAAGAAAGCCGAGTCCAGCGTCGGTCTCGTCGTAGCGGCGCCATCCGCCGCGCGCCTGGACGAGAATTCGTGATCCCGCGTCCCGCCATGCGAGG
The DNA here is from genome assembly GCA_025931335.1 of Gemmatimonadaceae bacterium. Lineage (GTDB taxonomy): Bacteria > Gemmatimonadota > Gemmatimonadetes > Gemmatimonadales > Gemmatimonadaceae > JAICNG01. Next base: position 2,197 of record JAICNG010000091.1, read on the forward strand.
CTCGCGTTTCCCTCGCTGTATCCGACGGGTGAAAATGCACCCCAGATCGTCCACAGCTCGAAGAAGGGGACGTGGCGTCGCGCCTCCGCGACGAGTGTGAAGCTGCGTGGGAGTGGAACGCGGCCGCGCAGGAGTCCCTCGTTGAGCTCGCCGGTCGCGAGATCGCCTTCGAGCGAGACGCTCAAGCCCGCGCCACGACCGAGGCGCAGGTCGGCGTCCGCGCTGACACGCTCCGAATAGAACGCGGTCCGGTCCTCGCGCACCTCGCGCTGATAGGAGGCCGCCAGCGAGAGCGCCGTGGAGGGTTGTCCCTGGAGCTGAACCCCGAAGACGAGCCCTCGATCGTCGGGGGGGATCGTCTCGACCGCCGCGATCGCGCCGCTCGTGTGCGACTCGTTCAAGCCGCGGACGAGACTCCAGCCGCCGAACGCGTCGACGGAGAACCGCTCGGTGACCCTAACGAGCAGTGCCCCGCCGTCGAAGTTGTAGTAGCCGAGTCCGGAGGTGCGCCACTGCCGCCCGGCTCGTCCCCGGAAGCGGCCTCGGTCGATCTCCAGATACGCGTCGAGCACGTCGAAGGCATCGTCCGCCTGCGGCCAGAGATCTTCCCCCGCGCCATTCGCGGCGCGGCCGCGCAGGTGAGCGTAGGCGCGAATTCCCTGGCCGAATCCCCACGCGCTGGCTTCGAGATCCTGGATGAACGCGAGCGTCGCCTCGCTGTCGTCAGCCGACCGCCGGTACCGGCAGTGTGCGTCGCCGGGCACGCACTGGACGGCGACGCCACGGGTGAACGCCTCGCGCACCGGCCCAGTGCCACGGGTGGAGTCGACAGGAACGCTGTCGGTGACAAGCGGGCGGATCTCGACGTAGCGCGAGATGGTCGAGCCGGTGATGCGCACGCCCTGCGCAGTGGCGGTCGCGACCGATGCCGCGACAGCCGCGATCACGACGGCGCAGGCCCTCGGCCTTACGAGCCGCCGCGCCCGGAGAGCCATTGCACTTCGTGGCAGGCCGCGCACTCCCGTCCCGGCCGATGATTGACCATGTCGTTGTGACAGGTCAGACAGACGTTCCGCGTTTCCTGAAGGGCTACCGTCTGCCGCAGGCTGTGGCACCCCGAGCCGGCGCAGCCGAGGTGTGCCTGACGAGTATGATCCGCCTTCGCAGGCTTGTGGCAGAGGCGGCAGTCGGCCTCGACGACGTGATGCTGCGCGTGACAGGAGCCGCAGTCCGCGGTGACGGCCTTGGTGACCGGCTCGCCATGACACGCGTTGCACTCGACGTCGGTGTGCCAGCTGTGGCGGAAGGGAACCGGTCGCGTTTCCGGCTGTCGTGCGACGGAGAGCGAGAAGCGCACGGGCACATTGCGCTGCGCGCGGAGCTCTGCGGTCTGGTGACAGCGCGCGCATGGCATCGCGCGATCTTCCGCGTGGTGACAGCTCTGGCAATCTCGGGCGGTGCGAACGGTGAGCTCGCCATGCCGCCCGCCGGCGGCGCGGTGACATGCCGTGCACTGAAGCTCGCGGTGCTGGCGGTGCGAGATGTCGGGCGGCGTCTGCGCTTGCGCGGGCGCTTGTTGCACGGCCTGCGCGAACAGAAACGTCGGAGAGGCAAGGAGGCCAGTGACGGCGCCGCCCGCGTCGGCGCTAGGCCGCGCTCGTGTCTGTGGGCGATCCTCGAGAATGCCGCGGTGGCACGTCAGACACTGGGGGGATTCCAGGTGCCAGGTGTGCGCCTTGTGACACTCACCGCAGTCGGCGAGCACGCCGGCCCGCAGCCCGCGATGGAAGGGCGTGATCGTATCGGCGCGCGCGTGACACCCCGACGTGGCGCACGTCTCGAAGGCAGCCTCGGGAGTCTCCTGCTTGTGCGGGTCGTGGCAGGCGCCGCACACCGCGTCGTGCGGCTCCGCCGCCGGGTCGAAGTCCGCCAGCTGCTGACGCATCTCGTGGCACCCCAGACACTCCTGCTCGCGCGGCACCAGCAGCGTGCGCGAGGTGTCGAGACCCGTTTGCTCGGAGACCGGGGCGGTGAACTGGTGACACAGCGTGCAGTGCAGCGCCGTCTGATTGCGCATCCCCGCGAGGCGAATCTCCGTCTGCTGATGGCAGGACGACTGTCCGCACGTGGAATCGGCGGGCACGAACTGATGCACCGTAAGGCCGTGGCAGGTGACGCACTGGACGTCGCGCAGCGCGGCGGAATCGGACTCGAGGTGAATGCGGTGTCCCGCCGTCGCCGAGATGCGCTGCCAGACGCTGTCGGGCTGCTCCTGGATGTGGCATTCGGCGCACCGCGCCGTTGGCACCTTCGCGTGTGGACCGATCTCCTCCGGGCGGTCGAGCACCCACAGGTACAGCTGCCGCATGCTCGCCGTCAGCGGCTGCTGATGGCAGTCGTGGCAGTTGAGGTCCTTGTGCTCGCTGGTCTGGAAGCGGCCGAACGACGGCGCCATGACGTGGCAGCCACTACAGAAGTCGTTGTCGTGCATCATGTAGTTCCAGCTCGCGGCCCCGAACCCGGCCGCGGTGAGCACGACGATGGCGGCGGCGCTGGCGAGGGCGATCTTCGCGCCGCGTGACCTCGTCATCAGCCATCCGCGAATTCTTTCGCGACGCCTCCAGATGAGCGTGAGCAGCGCGACGGCGACGATCGCGGCGAGGATGGCGCCGCCAATCTGAATCCACTGCGGAACGTGGAAGAACCATCGGAAGAGCGCCGCGACCCCACCCGGAAGGGAGGGAAGCGGCGGGTTCTCCATCGTCACCGAGTCGAGCGGAGACGCGTCGGGCCGCTGAGCGGCGCCGCGGACCGTGTCCGCCGCCCCGCCCACGCGGCCCTGAAGCAACGCGAGCGCGAGCCCGACCATTCCTAGGTGGTCACGCCGTCATTGTATGCCGTACTCCTCCTTCATCTCGGCGATGCTCACGCGTAACAGCTCCTTGATGAGGTACGGGTTGTGGACGAATGATCCCCTCTTGACGGCGAGCTGATAGTTGAAGTCGGCGCCCTCCGCGGTCGTCCACTTCTTGTCGTTCGCGTTGATCGCCGTTGCCCGCACCTGATCGATGAGGCGCTTGAGCTCGGCTGCGTCGTCCAGGATCTCGCTCTGGGTTGTCGAGAACACCGACCGGGCCGCGTTCTCGTCGCCGTGGCATCCGCTGGCGGTGCAGGTGCGGAACGTCCGCGCGGTGAGCGCGCACGTTTCGTCGGCGGTCGGGACGCCGTTCACCAGACACGGGATCGCCTTGAAGAGGTGCCCGGTCGCCTGGAACACGAAGTCGCCGCTCTGCGGATCGGTCACCTCGAAGCGCGGCATGTGGCAGCCCGCACACAGGCGTGGGTTGCGTCCCGTGCCGTGCGTGCCGACGATGCGCTCGACGTCGGCGATGCTGTCACCGAACCAGAAGCCCACGTTCTCGCCGAGGAGCAGCGGCCCCTCCGGTGAGTGCGGGCCGCGCGACTGCTGCGTCGCCGGATCGATGTCCGGCTGCGCCCGCTTGTGGTGACACTTCATGCACAGGTTCTCTTCCTCGTTCGGCACGTCGATCGAGAAGCGGAGCTGGCCACCCGACTCCGGCATGCCGATCGGGTCGTCGACGTCCGTGCCCGCCGGGAGCCGGCGGCTGGCGCGGTTGCTGTGCGGATCGTGACAGACGCCGCACACGATGGGAAGGTGCGTCGCCGAGTTCTTCTCGATGTAGTCGGCGGTGATGCCCCACGCGCGCAGTGCTCCCTGGCCCGTATGACAACCTTGGCACTCGGCGCGTCCCGCCGGGCTAGCGATCACCGCTCCGTGTCCCGACTGCTCCCACTCCTCGACGAAGGGGTGATGCGTCCCGTTGTGACACTCACCGCAGCCGACCGTCAGGTCGAGCCCCACCGATAGCGGCGCAAGCGGCTGCGTGGCATCGGGGTTCTGCACGTGCGTGAGACCGGGACCGTGGCAGTTCTCGCACTGCACATCGTGATAGCGGGGATCTTGCGTGCCGATCCATCCGCCGGTGGAATCCTGCGAGGCATTACCGCGCTGGTTGACGGTGTGGCAGCCCTGACAGAATCCCTGCATCGATCCGCTCTGCTCGAGCGTCGTGAATGCATCGGCGTGGGCGGTCTCCTCCCATTCCGACTGCTGGCCCACGTGACAGTTGCCGCAGACCGTTTCGTTCTGAAGACGGTCCCTGAAACCAAGAAATCCCGCGGCTGCGGCCGGGGGCGTCTCGAACAGGGGGCGATCGCGATACGTCACGTCGGTGCAGGCACCAACGGAGAGCATGCCGAACGCGGCAGCAAACACTGACAGCCACTTCGAACTCGTCCGCCTCATGACCCGACCCTCCCCCTCCGAGGTCTCGCGTTACGACGGCGTCGTCGTGTCCACGTGCTGCGCGCTCACCGACCCACTTTCCTCCGGCCTCGCCCACCGTCGTGTCACCCGCATAACGACGAGGGCGCCCAGAAGAAGCGCGACGACGGGCAACACGTACACGATCATGTTCCACCCACGGGGCCGCGGCCGCAAGAGAATCCACTCGCCGTACTTGTCGGAAAAGTACTTCTTGACCTCTTCCGGCGTTCGGCCTGCCGCGAGCTGTTCTCGTACGACCGTTCGCATCTCCTGCGCCAACGTCGCGGGCGAGTCCTGAATCGACTCGCCCTGGCACACCGGACAGCGCAGCTCCGATGCGACTGCTCGCACCCTCGCTTCGAGGGCCGAATCAGTAGTTGCTGCAATCTGCGCGTGCAGGAGCGGGCCGCTATAGGGGATTTCCCCGACAGAGAACCCCAGGAACCCGACAACCACCCACCAGGCTACCCTCACGGGGCCGCGGCGATCGGAGGCAGAATCCGCTCGATCTGGTCGGTTAGCACCGGGGTCGTGACCGGACCGATGTGCTTGTACGCCACCACGCCGTCCGGGCCGATGATGAACGTCTCGGGCACGCCGTACAGCCCGAAATCGATGGCGGTGCGCGACCTCGGATCGAGGACGGCGGGGTAGCTCTGCCCGCCCATCTGCGCGATCCACTCGAGGCCCGCCGCCGGCCGGTCGTTGTAGAGCACGCCCGCGAAGCGCACGCCACGATCGGCGTACGTGCGGGCAGCCGCCGACAGGACTTCGTGCTCGTCGCGGCACGCCAGGCACCAGGATGCCCAGAAGTTGAGCACCACCACCTGTCCGCGGAGCTCCGACGAGCGAAGAGTATCACCCGGCTGAAGTCCGCCCGTGCTGGGCTCGTCGCCCGCGCGAATGACCTCGAGCGCGAAATCGGGCGCGGCTCGTCCCGGCAACGGCGAAGGAATCTCGCGCGGATCGCGCGTCATCCCGTACGCGAAGAGCGCAACCAGCGGAACTGCCGCCGCCGTCGCGATCGCAGCGCGCTGCCAGTTCATGTCCGCGCTCCGCGGGTGTCGGGATCGGCGATGGCCAGCGGCCGCGCGGCGGCGCTGCCCGGGACGAGCGGCGGCGCGGGGGCGAACACCGTCGCGGGGGCGGCCTCGCGCCGGCGCGCCGGCCACATCGAGATCAGTGCCCCGAGCACGATGAGATAGCCACCCGCCCAGATCCACGGCACGAGCGGCTCGACGATCATCCGGATCGTGGCCGATGAGCCATCGCGCTCGACCGCCATCAGGTTGAGATAGAGATCTCCCGACGGGCGGCTGCGCACCGCCGGCGTGGTGATCGGCTGCTCCGACGTCGTGTAGAAGTTGAGCCGCGGGTCCATCTCGCCCGCGGGCGCGCCATCGCGCAGCACCGTGACAGTGGCGCCAAGCACGAACCGCTGGGGCTCCTGCCGCCCCCACAGATCGTCGAGCCGAATCGTGTGGCCGCGCAGCGACATCGTTTCGCCCCTGCGCAGCGTCGCCTCGGTCTCGCCCTTGTACGCGGATGAGGCCGCGACCGCCACCGCGACCGTGATCGCCCCGATGTGCGCGAGGTAGCCGCCATACCGCCGGCGATTCCCTCCCACCAGCCTCACGAGCGCAACCGGCGCCGCCTCGCCATGGGCGCGCATCCGCGCCTTCGCCCCGCTCGTGAACTGCCGCACGTTCACTGCGAGCGCGAACGTGCCGAACGTGAAGGTGACCACCGCGTACACGCCGCCGCCGAAGAGCACGGCCGTCGCGATGCCCACCACGACCGCCAGCGCCGCCGGAAGCGCCACCTCGCGGCGCAGCGCATCGCGGGACGCCACGCGCCACGGCAGCGCCGGTCCCACCCCCATGAGGAAGAGCAGCGCCATGCAGATCGGCAGCGTCATGCTGTTGAAGAACGGCTCCCCCACGCTCACCTTGACGCCGCGCACCGCCTCCGCCACCAGCGGGAAGAGCGTGCCTAACAGCACCGTGAACGTGAACACGGTGAACAGCAGGTTGTTCAGCAGGAACGCGGTCTCACGCGACGCCACGGCATCGAGCCGGCCGGCGGTGTGCAGCTGATCGCTCCGCCCGGCCACGAGCGACAGCGAGAAGATCAGCACGAGGGCGATGAAGCCGAGGAACCAGTACCCGATCTCCCCTTCGGCGAACGCGTGCACCGACGACAGAATCCCGCTGCGCGTGAGGAAGGTCCCGAGGATGGTCAGCGCGAACGTGGAGGTGATGAGGCTCAGGTTCCACACCCGCAGCATCCCGCGCCGCTCCTCGACCATCGCCGAGTGCAGGAAAGCGGTCGCCGTGAGCCATGGGAGGAAGGAGGCGTTCTCGACGGGGTCCCACGCCCAGTACCCGCCCCACCCCAGCACCTCGTACGACCACCACATGCCGGCGATGATCGCGGCGGTCAGGAACATCCAGGCGGCCATGGTCCAGCGCCGTGTCAGCCGGATCCACGTGCCGCCCGGCGCGCCGCTGAGCAGCGCTCCCATGGCGAACGCGAACGGCACCGACATCCCCACGTAGCCCAGGTAGAGCAGTGGGGGATGCACGGCCATCAGGATGTGATTCTGCAACAGCGGATTCGGCCCCGGTCCATCGGCGGGCACCGGCGACACCGGAAGAAACGGATTCGCCGGCAGCACCAGCAGCAGATAGAAGAACGCGCCGATCCCCAGGAGGATCGCGGCGGCGTACGGCATCAGCCGGTGCACGTCGGCGCCGTCCCCGCGCCGGTCCTCGCGAGCGTGCGTGCCGAGCCACACGGCCACGGCGCTGAACCCGGAGAGGACGAGACCCCAGAAGAGGATCGACCCCTCGAGCGCTCCCCAGAGCGAGATGACGGTATAGAAGGTCGGCGTCGCGCGGCTTCCCACCTGCGCCACGTACGAGACGCTGAAGTCGTGCGTCACCAGCGCCCACACCATCGCCAGCGATGCGACGGCGAGGAGGCCGAAGTTGACGTAGACCGCCGCGTACGCGCCTCTCACGAGCTCGGGCCGCCGCAGGCGCGTGCCCGCGACCGCGAGGACCATCCCGAGCATCGCGGTGGCGAACGCCACCATCACCGCGCTGGAGCCGAGGATGCGCGTCACGTTCCGGCGTCGGTCTGGAGGCTGCGATACATCTCGGCCGGCTTCTCACCCTCCTTCGGGGCGCGGTACTCGTTCGAGTGCTTCACCATCACACTCGTCGACTCGAAGACCCCCGGGCGATGGTAGCGTCCTTCGACGACCACGCCGATCCCGTCGCGGAACATCTGCGGCGGCGCGCCGCTCGAGTGAACCGCCACCGAGTGCGCGCCATCGGTGATACGGAACTTGAGATCGACGGCCTGGGCATTCCAGACGACCGAGCCCGGCTCGACCTGTCCGCCGAGACGCAGGGGAACGTCGTACGCGCGGTCTCCGCGTGCGGCGAGCTCCTGCGGGGTGAGGAAGTAGACGAGGTTCTCGCCAATGCCTCCATAGACCAGGTACGCGAACGTACCGAGGATCACCGCGGCCGCGACCGCGATGCCCGCGCGACGGCCCCGTGTGCTCATAAACGGCTCCCCGCCTCGCCACCGCGGGCCGTGCGCTCCGCGCGGCGCACGCGGCCGAGCGTCATCCAGGTGAATGGAATCACGACCAGCCACGTCAACAGGTACGCGGCCCAGATGAATCCTTCGTTAGGCATGCTACGGTCTCCCCAGCGCCTCGCGCTCGTCAGCTCGCTCGCGCATGCGCTCCAGCGTTGCCGCCCGGTACCGCGCTCGCACGAGCCAGATCATCAACACCAGAAAAGCAATCGCGTTCAGCCGCAATCCCCACGCGTACGCCGGATCCACCGTACTCGGAAGAGACTGCGGCTGGTGCAGCGTCCGCCACCAGCGTACCGACATATACACGATCGGCACGTTGAGGGCTCCAAGGATGCCGACGGCCGCGCTCCATCGGGCGCGACGCTCCGGCTCGTCCACGAAGCTCCGCAAGGCCAGATACCCAACGATAATCACCAGCAGAATCGCGGTCGACGTGAGTCGTGGATCCCACGTCCACCAGACCCCCCACGTGGGACGCCCCCAGATCGACCCGAGCGCGATCGTCAGCGCCGTGAGCACCGCCGCCACCTCGGCGGCCGCCGCGGCCAGCAGGTCCCACCGCTCGTCGCGCTTCCACAGATACAGGATGCTACCCCCAAATACGACCACGAATGCCAGAAAGGCATTCCACGCCGCCGGAACGTGCACGTACATGATCTTCTGGAGGTGTCCCATGTCCCGGTCGGGCGGGGACGTGAGAAACCCGAACGCCTGAGCGGCGGCGAGCGCGAGCAGGGCGATGACCGGCCAGAGCGCACTCATCGGCGCGACCGCCGGGGTCTCCCGCGTTGGGGGCGATTCCGTTGTCTGCGTCATTCCTCGATAACGTACTCGAAGGTCAGGAACGTTGCCGCGAGGAACACGATGTCGAACGCGGCCAGCATCTTGATCCACGCCGCGCCGTATCCCATGGGGTCCGACGTCAGCACGGCTTTCGTCGCGCCCACGGCGGCCACCAGCAGTGGGATGAGCATCGGGAAGAGGAGCAACGGCAGAAGCACTTCACGAGCGCGTACGCGGCTCGCCATCGCCGCATAATACGTCCCGAGCGTCACGAAGCCGAGCGTTCCGAGGAACAGCACTCCGGCGAGCCCGGGCAGCGGCGTGAGCACCGGAATGTCGTACAGCACCGCGGCGATCGGAACGGTAATCGCCTCGACGAGGAGCACGAAGATGAGGTTCGCCAACAGCTTGCCGGCGAAGATCGGCCACCGGCTGCCCGGATAGAGGAGAAGGGCGTCCATCGCGCCGGCTTCTGCCTCCGATTCGTACGACCGGTTGAACGCCAGTGCGCCACTCAGGAGCACCGTGAGCCAGAGGAGCCCCGCCGCGGCGGTGCGGAGCGCGGCGGCGTCGGGCCCGAGCGCAAAGCCGAACATCAGCAGCGTGATCGCGCCCATGAACACGACGGCGTTGAAGCCCGCCTTGCCGCGGCGTTCGGTCGTGAGGTCCTTCCACGCCATCGCCAGCACCCGGGACAGCGCGAGCCGCGGACGCATTCAGCGTGCGCTCCGCGCCGACGAGCGCGCACCGAGGACATCGCCCTCGGGGAAGGTGTCGGCCGGTGGGAGCTCGTTAGGTCCCAGCGCCACGAGCCTGCCATCCTCGAGCGCGACCAGCGTGTCGGCCACGGCGCGCGCGCGGGTGATGTCGTGGGTCACGAGGATCGCTGCCCCCCCACGGCGGCGCGTGTCGTCGATGAGCGCGGTGAGCATCGCGGCGCCGCCCGGATCGAGGCTGGAGTACGGCTCGTCGAGCAGGAGGAGGGCCGGGGAGAGCAGACGAAAGCGTGCCAGCGCGAGCCGTCGCTGCATTCCCGCGGAGAACTCACGGGTGCGCGTGTCCCGCTCCGAGGAGAGCCCGACCACCTCCAGCGCGCTGCCGATCGTGCGCGCATCGACAGGCTGGCCGATCATGCGAAGGGTGAACTCCAGGTTCTCGGCCGCCGTCAAATCGGGATACACCCCGTTGGTGTGGCCCAGGAAGCCGATCTGGCCTCGCACGGCGTCCGTGTCGCGAAGGAGATCGTGTCCGAGCACGGTGCCGCCACCCCGGGTGGGCCGCAGCAGCGTGGCGACGATCCGCAGCAGCGTCGTCTTGCCGCTCCCGTTGCGGCCGAGGAGCGCGACGACCTCGGAGCGCTCGAGCCGCAGGTCGACGCCGCGGAGCACCCACCGCCGGCCGAAACGCCGGGCGATGCCCGTGAGGTCGACGGCCCGCGACGAGGGAGAAGGCGAAGTGACCAGGAGACGTCCCGCGCGACGTCTATGGACGTTGACGGCGGGCGGTGCGGAGCGCTTCGTCGATGTCCGCGGCGTGCCGCTGGTACTCGAGAAGGTCCTTCTGCCGCTCCGCGGTCTCGGCGGCGATCAGCCGCTGGTCGTACGCCCTCGCCGCGCGATCGTCCCGTGCCAGCCGTGCGGCACGCGCGCCCAGCGTCAGGCCGAGGAGATGCGTCGGCGACTCGCGGAGAATCGTGTCCGACTGCGCGCGCGCGAGCGGAGCATTTCCCGCGACCTCGGCGATTCTCCCCATGTCGTAGCGCGCGTCCGCGTCGAGGGATGGCAGCATCTCGTACGCGCGGATCCCCATGTCGGCGAAGAACGCGACGCTGTCGGTGACACCGCGCTCGTGATACGACATCACGCGGTTGAACAGCCGGTCCGCGCGCTCGCGCGGGGTCATCGTCGAGAGGTCGGGGCCCCGAACCATGGGCGCCCCTGAGCTCAGCGAAACGGCCCCACTGTCCGCGGCGGGGTCCGAAGCAGACTGCGCGGCGACGAGAACGATCATCGCGACCACCGCGAGCCCGCCGACGATCCAGGGAATGGGTGCATTGCCCCGAGCCCGCGGGCCCGCCTGGGCACGAGCGCGCGCGAGCGCCGCGCCCACGGGAGTGCCGCAGCGATGGCAAAAGCCCGCTCCGGACACGAGCTCGCCGCCACACCCAGAGCACTTCGCTCCTTCGAGCGGGTACCCGCACGCGGAGCAGAACCGGCCCGTCACTGGCGCACCGCAGCCGGGGCAGGTCGTCGCGTTAGCCGTCATGGTGCAAATGTACGTCGCGGAGGGAAGCTGACGAAAGGCGTCGGGGGAGCGCACCCGGGGGCGAGTTCGAACGCGGAGCTCCGCCACGACCTCGCCTTTCAGAACGAAGCCACGGATGCTCACCGCGCGGGCACGCGGCGCGCCCGTTAGGCAACGCGGTCGGTGCTGCACGGCAGGGGCAGATCACGTGAGGCATCGAGGCTCGCGTATCCGCCCCTGCGGACCTCCGGTTTGCCTACGGGTGGGTTGGGCGAACCAGATGAACCCGAACCGCGTGTCCCCAATCGGCTACCCCTCGATACGTCGCGTCCAGGGCCATCCAGGCCATCACGGCCAGGTCCACGAGTACCGCGACGACGATGGCGACGATCGGGACCGTCATCCCCAGCAGCACGAGCATGAAGAGTGTCATTCCATCCATACGCCACCTCCTGGGCGGCTGCCGTCGCCCA
>JAICNG010000141.1 GCA_025931335.1 Gemmatimonadaceae bacterium
AGGGGTCGAAGGGATCGAAGGGGTCGAGGGGATCGAGGGGGTGGAAAGGCGCGGCGGCTGCTTCGCAGCCAGCCGCGCTCATCAGATGAGCGCCGCGGCGCATTCCGCCCCCTCGATCCCTTCGATCCCTTCGACCCCTTTTGCCTCACGTGATTCACATCACGACGCGATCCACCCCCACCCGGCACGCTTTCTGCCGCCCTCGTCAGGCATCCAGGAGGAGCGATGTCGGTGCGTTGGAGTGAGTTGCGCAGGGCGACGGTGATGGGTCTGGCGGCGATGGCCGTGGTCGCGCTCGGCTGTCGGGGGGCCGAGGGGACCGAGGAGGAGCGGGGCGATATCGTGATCGAGCGGGTGAGCGATCCGCTGCGCGTCGTCGAGGTCGACGTCGGCCGGGCCATCGGGCCGGACAATCGGGTGGTCGAGCCCGCCGATGAGTTTCGGATCAACGATACGATCTACGCATCGATCGTCATGGTCGGCAGCGCGAACGAAACGACCGTCAAGGCACGCTGGACCGACGCGTCCGGACAGCTCGTTGACGAAACCGTGAGGACGGTGACTCCGGTTGGAGAGACGATCACCGAATTCCACCTCGTGAAGCCCGCCGGCTGGCCAAGGGGCAAGTACCGCGTCGAGATCCTCCTCGACGGCGCGACCGTCGGTCGCCAGGACTTCGAGGTATCCTAGCCGGGCTCCGGCGGCGTCCGCGTGACGGGGCACCGCGGATGCCAACATGGCGCGTGCCGCGTATTGAATCCTTCGCCGCGCCGGCACATCATGCGGTAGACATTCTCGCGAGGACCGCACGTGCTTCCCACTCGCTCCATCGTCGCCCTGGTCGCGCTCACGACCGCCGCGACACTCGCCGCCCAGGCGCCATCGCCCTCATCGGGACAGCGCTACAACCGACTGCTGATCCGCAACGCGATGGTCATCGATGGGACCGGGAATCCCGCGCGCGGACCGATGGACATCCTCATCGAAGGGTCGACCATCGCCCGTGTCGTCCCGGCGAGGGCGCCTGACGAGTTCGGGACCGGGCGTCGGGACAGCGCGCGCGCGCCGAACGCCGATCGGGTGATCGACGCGACCGGGATGTACGTGATGCCGGGCATCGTCGACCTGCACGGGCACATCCACTTCTCGCGCAACCGGCAGGCGATGCCGAAGGACTACGTCTACAAGCTCTGGCTCGGCCACGGCATCACGACGATTCGCGAGCCGGGCTCGGGCGAGGGGACGGATACGACCGTCGCCCACGCGCGACTGTCGGCCGAGAATCGCATCGGCGCACCGACGATCGTTCCGTACGTGACGGTGAGTGGTGAGACGCCGGCGGCTGCTCGCGAGGCCGTTCGCCGCGCGAAGGCGAAGGGCGGCGTCGGGCTCAAGGTGTTCATCAACCGCCCCGACGTGTGGGAGGCGATCGCCGAAGAGGCGAAGGCGCTCGGGCTGCCGATCGCGACCGATCTCAAGATTCAGGAGCTGGACGCGGTGGGTGCCGCGCGCCTCGGCGTGCGCACACTCGAGCACTGGTACGGCGTGCCCGACGCGGCGATCCCCGGGCCGCAGCACTTTCCCGTCGACTACAGCTATGACGACGAGCTCGACCGGTTCCGCTGGGCCGGAGACCTTTGGCGGCAAGCGGACTCGGCGCGACTCTCGGCCGTGCTCGACACGATGCTCGCGCACAACGTGACGTGGGACCCGACGTTCGCCGTCTACGAAGCAAACCGCGATCTGGCACGGGCGCGCACGCTCCCCTGGTTCCCAGAGTACGCGCTCCCGAACGTGCTGGCGTTCTTCGAGCCCGATCCGCATCGGCACGGGTCGTATCACTTCGACTGGACGACGACCGACGAGATCATGTGGCGCAACAACTACCGAATCTGGATGCGGTGGGTACGCGAGTACGCGGCGCGCGGGGGCAACGTCACGGTCGGATCGGACGCCGGATTCATCTATCACCTCTACGGCTTCGCGACCGTGCGCGAGATGGAGCTGCACCAGGAGGCGGGCTTCCATCCGCTCGAGGTAATTCAGCACGCGACGTCGAACGGGGCGAAGGCGCTGGGCCTGTCGACGACCGGCGTCATCCGCCAGGGATTCGAGGCCGATCTCGCGATCATCGACGGGAACCCGCTGCACAATCTCAAGGTTCTCTATGGGACCGGCGTCGAGACGGTGGAGAACGGACGCGCGGTTCGTCGCGGCGGCGTGCGGTGGACGATCAAGGACGGCATCGTCTTCGACGCCCCGCAACTGCTCGCCGATGTGCGGGAGATGGTGCGTCGCGCGAAGGAAACGACCACCGTCGCCCCCTGAACTTTCTTCCTGAGCCACCATGGCAGACTCATCGAGCAAGGTCGAGAAGGACTGGCAGAAGGAGCTGACGCCGGAGCAGTACCACGTGCTGCGGGAGAAGGGAACCGAGCGGGCCTTCACCGGCGCGTACGTCAACACGAAGGAGCCGGGCAAGTATCTCTGCGCTGGCTGCGGCACGGAGCTGTTCTCCTCGGAGACGAAGTACGATTCGGGGAGTGGGTGGCCGAGCTTCTGGGCGCCCATCGCCGAGAGCAACGTGGCCACCGAGCAGGATCGCAGCTTCGGGATGCGGCGCGTGGAGGTGCACTGCGCGAAATGCGGCGGGCATCTCGGGCACATCTTCGACGACGGGCCCAATCCGACGGGCGTGCGCTACTGCATCAACTCGGCGTCGCTGAAGCTGGAGAAGGAGAACGGCTGATCGTCGGGGTCGCATGAGACCCGTCGCGCTGTTCGTTGGCGTGGTGACGGTGACGGCTGCGTCGCTGCCGCCCGGTGGTGCGCCGCGCGACGCGCTGCCCCTCGTCGTGCCGGAGAGCGTGGGCATGTCGACGGCACGATTGCGCGACATCGATCGCGCGCTACTCGAGGGACTGGCGGCGGGCGGCTACCCGGGGATCGTCGCGGTGGTGGGGCGGCGAGAAGGCGTGGTGTGGCGACGGGGTTTCGGCCGAACGACGTGGTCGATGCTCAGCCCCCCGGTGACACCGCTCGAGACGGTGTACGACGTCGCGTCGCTGACGAAAGTCGCCGCCACGACGATGGCGGCCATGATCCTCTGGGACGAGGGGCGGTTGCATCTCGAGGCGCCGGTGTCACGATACCTGCCGGCGTTTCGCGGTGAGGGGCGCGATCGGGTGATCGTGGAGCATCTCCTGACCCATCGCTCGGGGCTGCCGGCGGCGCCGGCGTTAGGCGGTGCGAGCACTCCGGAGACGGCGCGCCGCGCGCTGCTCACGACGCCCGTGACGCGCGAGCCGGGCGCCCGCGGCACGTACTCGGACGCCGGGCCGGCGATCCTCGCCCTCGTCGTCGAAGCGATCGCTCGAGAGCCGCTCGACCGGTTCGTCGCGCGTCGCGTCTTCCGGCCGCTCGGCATGCGACACACCGCGTTCCGGCCATCGGAGGCGCTCGCCGATCGCATCGCTCCCACATCGCTCACGCTGCCGCCGGGAGTCGTGCACGACGGCAATGCGCGGCGGCTCGGCGGTGTCGCGGGGCATGCGGGCCTCTTCTCCACCGGCGACGACCTCGCGCGACTCGCCCTCGCGTTGCTCAACGGGGGCGCGGCCGGCGGCGTGCGCATCGTGAGCGACAGTGCCGTCGATCGGTTCGCTCGACGCAGCGCGGGGTGGCGTGCCCTGGGTTGGGACACGTGCGCGGGCGGCGCGAGTTGCGGCCAGCGCATGGGGCCGCGCGCGTTCGGGCACACCGGCTTCACCGGCACGTCGATGTGGATCGATCCCGAGCGCGAGCTGTTCGTGATCGTGCTGACGAATCAGGTGCTGCCGCGCGAGCCCGCGGCTCCGATCGCCATCCTGGCCGACGTGCGGGCGGACGTCGCCGATATCGCCGTCAGGGCGATGGATCCCGGCGACGACAGGCCGCTCGTGCTTCGGGCTGATCGACAGATAGGGTGGAAGGAATGAGGAATGAAGACGGAGGAGTGAGGAATCGATGAGTTGTTCCCACCCAAGTGATTTCCTCACTCCTCCGTCCTCATTCCTCATTCGCCTTTAGATCATGGGTCGATCGGAGGCGGGTTGTTCGCCAGCCCGATTCCGAACCCAGCGTACTTCCCATCCGGCGTGACCACGATTCGGAAGAGGACCGTGCTCGGAGCGTGCTCGAACTCGGCGGTTCGCCAGTACTGGTAAGCGCCGTTCCGTCGCACCACCTTCTCCTCGATGACCTTGAGCTCGCTGCCGCCGCGGATCGCGAGGTCCTCGACGAAACGCGCCAGCTGCATCTTCGCCGTATCCGCGTTCTCCCCGGGGGCGGCGTTCATGACGACGCTGTCGAGCTGGTTGGCGAGAATCCAGTTGGCCAGCTTGCGCCCGGCGACCACCAGATCGGTAGTCGGTGGCGGCGGCATGGGCGGCTTCGCGGCGCTCGAGGCCTGTGACGGCGTTTGGGCTGCCGCGCCCGCGGTGAGGATGACGAGCATCGCGACAACGATCGGGAAACGGTGGGACATGATTCCTCGGAGATGGGGGGCGAAGGCCCGTACGGCATCGCGGAACGCCGGGTTTCGCGGCCATTCAAAAGGTTCAGGCCCGCGAGGGCCACGGACAGCGTGAAACTGCCAAAGGCCCCCGAATAACAACGCGAATTACGCGAATTGCTCCGTGCGCCGAGTAAATCTCCTCGCGTCGGCACACCGCCGGAGTTTCTTTGTTGCTGTCGATCCGAGCTCGATGTGCGAGAAACCCGCGCGTGCTGGGTGTCATTCGGGTCATTCGGGCCATTCGGAAGTTCAGGCTGTCCGTGGCCCGCTGCCGAGATCTCTCCCGGAAATACCGGAGAACCCGTAAAGAGGGATGAGGCCTGAGGAGTGAGGAACTCGATCGAACAGGAGCCGTTTTAATGATTTCCTCACTCCTCAGCCCTCGTTCCTCATTCGCGTCTGAAAATGCCTGAGCTCCCCGACATCCTCGCCTATCTCGAGGCGCTCACGCCTCGTGTCGTCGGCCAGCACATCGAACGGGCGCGTGCCCTCAGCCCTTTCGTGGTTCGAACGGTCGAGCCTCAGTTCTCGGAGATCGAGGGAAAGCAGGTGCGCACGCTCGATCGGCTTGGCAAACGCATCGTGTTCGTCCTCGACAATGAGCTGTATCTGATCGTGCACCTCATGATCGCCGGTCGCCTACGGTGGCGTCCTCGCGACGGAAAGCTGTTCGGCCGCATCACGCTGGCCGCGTTCGACTTTCCGACGGGGACGCTCGCGCTCACAGAGGCGGGCACGAAACGACGCGCCTCGATTCACGTCGTGCGCGGCGAGCCCGCGCTCGAGCAGTTCCGGCGCGGCGGCCTGAATGTCCTCGAGATCACCGAAGGCGAATTCGCCGAGCGCCTGCGATCGGAGAGTCATACGCTCAAGCGTGCGCTCACCGATCCCCGGCTCTTCGACGGAATCGGGAACGCGTACTCGGATGAGATCCTCCACCGCGCGCGCCTGTCGCCGCTTCAGCTCACGCGCAAGCTCGACGATGAGGGTGTACACCGACTCTACTTGAGCGCCCGGGACATTCTGCACGAGTGGATCGACCGCCTCGGCGCCGAAGCCCGTGCGGCGTTTCCCGAGAAGGTGACGGCGTTCCGGGACGGGATGGCGGTGCACGGCCGGTTCAAGCAGCCGTGCCCGGTGTGCGGGGTGCCCGTGCAACGCATACGTTATGCGGCCAACGAGACCAACTATTGTGCGAGATGCCAAACGGACGGCCGCCTCCTGGCGGATCGGGCGATGTCGCGACTGCTCAAGGAGGACTGGCCGCGAACGCTCGAGGAGCTGGAGTGACTGCCGGGGGGCCAATGCCTGAGTCGCCTGCATTTCTCTTCGACCTCGACGGAACGCTCATTGACAGCGTCTATCAGCACGTCCTTGCGTGGCGCGAAGCGCTGGAGGAGGCGGGCATCGAGCTCGCGGTGTGGCGCATTCATCGACGGATCGGCATGAGCGGCGGCCTATTCGTCAATGCGCTGCTTCGCGAAACGGGGCGTCAGCTCACGGACGAGGATGTGGCGCACATTCACCGGCGACACGCCGAGCTGTACGCGCGCTTCAGGCCGCAGATTCGCGTTCTTCCTGGCGCCCGCGAGCTGCTGCGGTACCTCACAGCCGCGCGCGTGCCGTGGGCGGTCGCGACCAGTGGGCTCCGGGAGAGCGCCGGCCCGACACTGGAGCTCCTGGAGGTCCCGCCGGACATTCCAGTCATCACTCGCGATCAGGTCGAGCACGCCAAGCCTGACCCGGATCTCTTTCTCGCCGCGGCCGAGCGACTCGGCGTTCCCATCACGGCGACGGTCGTGGTCGGCGACAGCGTCTGGGACCTGCTCGCGGCGCGGCGGGCCCCGGCGCTTGGTGTGGGGCTCCTCTCCGGTGGCTACGGCGTCGACGAGCTGGAGCGCGCGGGCGCCTATCGCGTCTACCAGGACCCGGCGGACCTTCTGCGGCACCT